>CABZPD010000005.1 GCA_902527415.1 uncultured Pelagibacteraceae bacterium
TAAAACTGTTATACCAGGATCTATTTGGGCTGAAAAAGTTTGTGGTACAAATGGTTTAGGATTATCCGTTGAATTAAAAAAACCTACAATAGTTTCTGGAAAAGAGCATTTTTTTATAGCACATGAAAATATATCTTGTTTCGCAAGTCCAATAATCAATTATGACGGTAAAACTATTGGAATTATAGATGCCTCAACTGACTATATGTCAAGAGAACAACACACTCTGGCTTTAGTGAAACTTGCAACTAGAAGTATCGAAACAAAGTTATTTTTAAAAAAATTTGAACATGAATTAATTTTATCTTTTCATCCTAGACAAGAGTATTTATCAACAACAAGTGTTGGATTATTAGCTGTAAATGGAGATGGCCTAATTGTAGGTGCAAATAGCAATGCAAAAATAATGCTTAATGGATTGGTTGACCTAAAAAACGAAAATTTTAATAAAATTTTTACTAACTCATTTTCATCTATTGCATCAGATTTATTAAATAATAAGACATTAAAAATTACAGACCATTTAGGTTCATCAGTGTTTGTAGTTAAAAGTCAAATTTTTAAAGAAAACAAATTTATTGAAACAAAATCAGAAAAGAAAACTTCTGCATGCAAAAATTGCGAAGATACTAAAATTAAAAGAGAAAAATGTGTTTTAATTAGATCAACATTTAATGAAACAAATAATATTTCTGCAGCATCAAGGAAATTGGGTGTTTCAAGAACAACGATTTATAAACACTTACAGTAAACTATTTTAATCAATGGGATAGTCCCAAGCGCTGCCACCTATAACTTTAGAAATAGCTGAAAAATCTTTAGTATCGTTTCCATCTTTACAAAATTGGTCATAAATTTCTAAAGCCATTTTTCCTAATGGTGTTTCTGCATTCACACTCTTGGCACAATCATTTGCAAGTTTAAGATCTTTATTCATCATTCCTGCAGAGAAACCTGGACGATAATTATTATTAGAGGGTGTACCATCAATTAAACCAGGTAAAGGAGGATACACTGAAATTGGCCAACTATTACCAGATGCATTTTTCATAATTTCATGAACTTTTTTAATATCTATGTTTAATCTTTTTGCTAACATTAATGACTCAGAAGCAGCAATCATTGCAATACCTAAGGCCATGTTGTTACAAATTTTGGCACCATTCCCACTTCCTAAATCACCTGCATGAAATATATTTTTTCCCATGACTTTTAATAAAGGAAGCGCTTTTTCAAATGCTTTTTTCGATCCACCAACCATTATATTTAAAGTTGCTTTTTGGGCCCCCATTACTCCACCGCTAACTGGCGCATCAATCATTTCTATTCCTAATTCTGAAGCTTTTTTTCCAATTTCAATAGAAGTTTGAATATCAATTGTTGAACAATCAATTAGCAAACAATTTTTTGATACTTTATTTATTATTCCATTATCTCCTAAATAAACTTCTTTAGAATGCTTACCCTCTGGAAGCATTGTTATAACTGTTTCTACATCATCTGTAATTAAGTCATCTAAGTTTTCGATTGTCTCAAGATTTTTATCTTTTGCAATCTCAAGCATTTTTTTTGAAACATCAAAAACTTTTACAGATTTTCCTGCCTTCATTAAATTTTCAGCCATTAGACAACCCATGTTGCCAACACCAATGAAAGCTATCGATTGAGACATTTTAATTTACTTTATTGATACAGTTTCCAGTTCTAAAAAACTCATCTAGATTATCAACTGCTAAATTTCCCATTGCAATTCTTGTATCTTTTGTTGCACTCCCCAGATGAGGTAAAACAAAAGCACTTGGAATTTTTAAATAACCAGGATTTAAATTTGGTTCATTTTTATAAACATCTAATCCTGCTGCATAAATTTTTCTTCTATTCAATGCATCAATTAAAGCTTCATCATCAACTATATCACCTCTTGCAACATTTGTTATCACGGCACCTTTAGGAAAATACTCAACAGTCTCTTTATTAATTAAGTTCTCTGTTTCTTTTGTGGCTGGACAACAAATTGACAAAACATCTGAGACTGAAAAAAGACTTTTTATACTGTCATGATATGTTGCATCTTGTTCTTTATCTTCACTTAATTTTGAACGATTATGATAATGAATAACCATACCTAAAGATTTTGCGATTTTTGCAATTTTTTGGCCAATACGACCCATACCTAAAATTCCTAATCTTGTTCCCGTTAATTGTTTTCCAATTAAATAGTCAGCAGACCATTTCCATCCACCTTCTTTTGCAGACTCAATCCCTTCTGAAGCTCTTCTACATGCTCCTAAAATTAATAAAATTCCAATTTCTGCTGTTGCATCTGATAAAACTTCTGGTGTATTTGTTACTGCTATACCTCTATTTTTTGCTGCCTCTAAATCAATGTTTCCAAATCCAACTGCAAAATTAGAGATAATTTTTACTGAGTTTGGTAATTGATTAATAGTTTCTGCATCTAATTTTTCAGTTAATGATGATAAAATTCCATCACATCCTTCACTCATTTCTATTATTTTTTTTTGAGAATAAAGTTCATCATTAGTATTAAACTTTGCATCAAATAATTTAGAAGCTTTATCTTCACTTTCTCTTATTAAACGTCTTGTAATTAAAACTTTTTTCATAAATCCTATTTTAAAATTTCAGGTTTTGGTCCGCCTGTGTACCAGTCTAAAACTTCAATTGTATGTAATATAGGAACTTTAGTACCATGAGAAATTTGGGTAATACAACCAATATTTCCTGTAGAAATAAAATCAGGATTTAAACTCTCTATATTATTTACTTTTTTCTCTAATAACTGTTTTGCAATTTTTGATTGTAAGATGTTGTAAGTTCCTGCTGAGCCACAACATATATGTCCCTCTGGTATTTCCATTATTTCATTATTAGTTTTTTCAAGTAAAGATATTGGTTGAGCATGAACTTTTTGCCCATGCTGCATTGAGCATGCAGAGTGATATGCAACCTTATATTTTTTTCCTTTTGATTTTATATCTAATTTTAAACTTTCAAAAATATATTCAGATATATCCCTTGTTAAATCAGATATCACTTTAGCTTTTTTACTAAGCTCTTTATCATCTCTAAAAATAAATCCATAATCTTTCATAGTCGTTCCACAGCCTGATGTGTTTGATAAAATTGCATCTAAATTACCTTTTTGATACTCCTCATACCAAGTATTAATATTATTTTTAAAATCTTGATGAGCATCTTCCTCTTTTCCTAAATGATGATTTAATGATCCGCAGCAACGAATTTTTTTTGGAACAACTACCTCAACACCATGCCTATTTAATAATCTTATTGTTGCTTCATTTATTTGAGGAGATATTTCTTTTTGTACACAACCAGTCAATAATGCTACCCTTGCAACTTTCTTTTTACCTGAAGCTTTATAAACTTCCTTAATTGGCAAATTTTTTTTTGGAAAACTACTTGGCATCAAATCGATCATATCTTTAATCCTTGAAGGCATTAAAAATTTAAAAGGTTTACTTAATTTAACTAAAAAACTTGATAGTCTGAAAACTTTAGTATTTGGAAGGGTAATAGATAAAAAATATCTAATTAATTTATCAAAAGTAGATCTTTCATAATTTTTTTCGATATATTTTTTTCCATGATCAATTAGATGCATGTAATTAACACCAGCTGGACATGTAGTCATACAGCTGTAGCATGAAAGACATCTGTCTATATGTTTAACAACTTTTTCGGTTGGCTTTTTATTATTTTCCAACATATCTTTAATTAAATAAATTCTCCCTCTAGGGCCGTCTAATTCGTCTCCTAAAATTCCATACGTAGGACACGTTGCGTTACACATTCCACAATGAACACATTTTTTAAATATTTTTTCAGAAGACTGATTGTCTTTATCTTTAAGTTGAGTTTCTGTGAAATTTGTTTGCATTAAAAGTCCTTATACATTTTTCCAGGATTAAATAATCCTCTAGGGTCAAAACTTTCTTTGATTTTTTTTGATATCATTAATTTTGTATCATCAATCGTAAATAATTTTTCTGTAAATTCAAAATCCTCGGATTTTTTAATTATTGTTACATATCCGTCATTTTGAATTATTGTATTTTTTACTTCTTTTATATTTTGATCACCAGGTACCTCAATCCAAAATAATGCCCCAGACCAATCAATAAAATATCTGTATTTATTTTTAAGAAAACTCATCATTTTTTCAGACTTTGAAGGAGGTACAACCGCTCTTAAAAGATTATTTTTGGTTTCAGAAAATAATTGTAAACTATTTATACTTTTCCAAAAAAGATCGGATTGATAAATATCTAAATTTGATGTTTTGTATTTTTTTAAATCCATTTCGTTTGAAATATCCTTAATTCTTTCCTTAATAGAATTTTGATCCCCTTCAATTCTAAATGCAAAAAAAGCACCCTCTTGATCTAAATCATTTAATTTAAATGCTTTACTTTTATTTGGTGTGAATTTTTTAGATTTGGGTTCATCTGGTACAAACACTGCACCTGATATTTCATTGCTAGAACTCAAAACCATATTAAATAAGTCTGAAATTATTTTTGGATCTTTCTCATAAATAATAATTGTATTTTGAGATGGTTTTTTTGCTGAGATTTTTAAAGTGACTTCTGTAAGAGCAACCAATGTTCCAAAAGAACCACTAACTAATTTAGATAAATCATATCCAGTCACATTTTTAACAACTGTGCCTCCTGATTTAATTATATCGCCCTTTCCATTGACCCCTCTAAAACCTAAAATAAAATCTCTTACACTACCTACTTTAAATCTTCTTGAGCCTGCAAAATTGCAAGAAACACATCCGCCAGCTGTCCCTTTATTTGATTTTCCTTCTTTAAGGTAACCAAAATCAGTTGGCTCAAATGAAAGTTCTTGATTATTTTTTTCTAAAATATTTTCTATATCTTTTATCAGTGTTCCTGGTTTGACCTTTATATACAGCTCCTCAGGAAGATATTCGATTACTCCAGATAAACTTGAAAAATCTAAGCTCTTTGCCGCTTGAACATTATATCCAATAAATTTTTTACTATTACTTCCGTGGATATCAATTGGAAATTTTTTTTTATAAGCTTCTTTGATTAGTTCTGAAACCTCTAACTCACTTGTGGGTGACAGATGATTAGAATCTTGGAAGATCTGGGAATTTTTCTTCTCCTCTGTGAACATGAACTCTTCCTTCCTCCGCACATTTTCTTAATATTGGATAAACTTTTCCAGGATTTAAAAGATTTTTTTCATCTAATGACATTTTAATATTTATTTGTTGCTGAATATCATTGTCATTAAATGCTTCACACATTAACTCTCTTTTTTCAATTCCTATCCCATGTTCACCAGACAATGCTCCACCCATTCTGACACAAGCTTTAAGAATTTCAGCACCAAATTCCTCTGTTCTTCTAAGTTCCTCTTTATTGCTTCCATCAAAAAGAATTAATGGATGTAAATTACCATCTCCAGCATGAAAACCATTTGCTACTCCCAAATTATATTTCTTTGATAATCTACTTATCTCTTTAAGAATTTCTGAAAGCTTTCCCCTCGGAATTGTTCCATCCATACAATAATAATCAGGTGCCATTGCTCCACATGCGGGAAAAGCTGCTTTTCTTCCTGACCAAAATCCTAATCTTTCTTTTTCATTTTTACTTAACTTAAAGCTATTTGATTTATTTTTTTCTGCTATTTGTTTTATTTGTTTAAACAATTCGTCTACTTCAGATTTCGTTCCATCTAGTTCAACAATCATTAAAACTTCAGCATCCATAGGATAACCAGCGTGAACAAATTTTTCTGTTGCATCAATTAAAGCTTTATCCATTATTTCCATACCTGCTGGTGTAATTCCATTTGAAATAATATCTGTTACACAATTTCCTCCATCTTCAATTGTTGGAAAACCAATCAAGGCAGCTTTAACTGTTTGGGGATTTTTTAAAATTTTAACTGTTACTTCTGTAATCACACCTAACAATCCTTCAGATCCACAGATTAATCCTAATAAATCATACCCTTCTTGATCTAAAGTTTTTCCACCTATTCTACAAATAGTTCCATCCATCATAACCATTTCAACACCCAAAATATTATTTGTTGTTGTTCCATATTTTAATGAGTGAACACCTCCGGAATTTTCAGCAACATTTCCACCTATAGAACAAGCTAACTGACTTGAAGGATCTGGGGCATAGTAATATCCCTTATGTTTAACAGCATGAGTAATTGATAAATTTGTAACACCCGGTTGAGTAACAACACACTTGTTATCAAAATCTATATCTAAAATTTTATTAAATTTTCCAAGTCCTAATAAAATTGCATCATTTAATGGAAGAGCTCCACCTGAAAGACCAGTTCCTGCTCCTCTTGGAATAACTTTAATATTTTCTCTATGGCAAAATTTTAATATCTCACTTACTTCTTGAGTATTTTCAGGAAGTACAACGGCTAAAGGTAAATTTTTGTACGCAGCTAGTGCATCTGTTTCGTAAGGTCTTATTTCATCTAATTCACTTAAAACATTTTTTTTATCGGTAAATTGTTTTAGATTATTAACAATTAAGTCTTTTTTACTGACTATTGTTCTATCAACTTTTGGCAAAGCTATTTCAGACATAGCTTAGCCTAACATTTTTTTGATATTTTCCAATGCGTTAGAAATGTTATCTCGAGAGGCTGCAAAGCTAAATCTTACGTAATCTTTGCATGTTTTTCCAAAAGCTGTACCGGGGACTATAGCAACACCTGCCTCATGCATAGCTCTTTTACAGAATTCACTTCCATCCATTCCAGTTCCAATAACTTTAGGGAACGCATAAAACGCGCCACCAGGCAAACTGCATTCTACACCTGGTAAACTATTTAAACCTTCGTGAATTAATTTTCTTCTTAAAGTAAATTTTTCCATCATCTCATCTATTGAGTCATCAGGTCCATCTAAAGCTGCAATACCTGCAAACTGAGCAGCAGCATTTACACATGAGACACTATTAATTAATAATTTATTTACATGCTCAACTAAATTTTCTGGCCAAAAACTCCAACCAAGTCTCCAACCTGTCATTGAGTAAGCTTTACTCCAACCTTCTAAAACTATTAATCTTTCTCTTAACTCAGGATAATTAAAAAATGTTGGCATTTCTTTATCATCAAAAATTTGTCTACTATAAATTTCATCACTTAAAATAGTAACATGAGGGTGTTTTTTTAAACCTTCAGCTAATTTGTCTATTTCTGATTTTTCTACAAAACTTCCTGTTGGGTTGTTTGGATTTATTAAAATTAATAATCTAGTTTTATCAGTAATTAGAGATAAAATTTTATCTGCACTAAACTTTAAATCTTTATCTTCAGTAAGATCGTAAGGAACTGCTGTAGAACCAGTATAATTAATCATTGATTCATAAATAGGGAAAGCTGGAGTTGGATGAATTATCTCCGCTCCTGGCTCACCAAAACACTGAATTGCATAATGCATTGTTGGCTTTCCACCTGGCATAATAATAATTCTTTCAGGATCTACGTCTGCACTATATCTTTTCTTAATCCATCTAGTAACTGATTGTCTACATTCTAAAATTCCATTTGAAAGCACATATCCGTGATGACCATCATCTAGAGCTTTTTTTGCTGCTTCGACAACGTGCTTTGGAGTTTTGAAATCAGGTTGACCTAGACCTAAATGAATCATCGGTTTACCTTGAGCTTCAAGTTTTTTTGCTTCAGCTAAAACAGAAAAAGCGCTTTCAGTTCCAAGCCTGTTTAAAGATTTTGCAAGTTCCATAACAATTTTTAAAATTAAAGTCGCCAAACTAAACGAAAATTAGTTTTTTGTCTATTTAGTTTAAAAATTTAATTAATCAAATAAATGCTTAAAATTCTAATATTTTAGTCTCTATATATTATTTTTGACGCATCAAGGTCTTTAACAGACTTGCAGCCCATTAAAATCATATTTCTTCTAATTTCTTTTTGCATATTTTCTAAAAGTCTCTCAACACCTTTTTGTCCACCTGCACCTAAACTAAAAAGAAATGCTTTTCCAAAACTGCAAGCTGTTGCGCCAGCAGCTAGAGCTTTAAGAACATGTGTTCCTCTTCTTACACCACCATCAAGAATAATTTCTAATTTATCACCAACTGCATCTGAAATTGCTTTAACTTGATCAAATGGAGATCTTGATCCATCAAGTTGTCTTCCTCCATGATTTGAAATCATAATTGCTGTACAACCAATATCTATTGCTCTTTTAGCATCTTCTACTGACATTACACCTTTCAATGCCATAGGCTTATTCCATTTTTTAATACAATATTCTGCATCTTTCCAATTCATTGCTGGATCATATTGTTCGTTAATATAATCCATAACTGATTTTGCAATATTTGTACCTTTATCAGTTTTGTTTTTAATGTTTGCTAATTCAAATTTTTTATTTGTAAAATATTTAAACACCCATCCTGGTCTCATTGCAAAACTTAATAAACTATCCAAAGTAAATTTAGGTGGTGTTGTAAATCCAGTTCTATGATCTCTTTCTCTATTTCCAGCAACAAGTGTATCAACAGTAATACACATTCCATCAAAATTAGCCCTGCTACATCTTTCAATCAAATCATCAGTAATTGATTTGTCTTTGTGAATATAAAGTTGAAAAAGTTTTGGACCACTAGAAACATTAGCAACCTCTTCAATTGAAAAAGATGCCATTGTGGACATGCTATAAATTGTATCAAACTTCTCTGCAGCTCTTGCAGAAGCTTTATCACCCTCAGGGTCATACAAACTTTGCATTGCCGTAGGAGATAAAAATAATGGCATACTAATTTTTCTACCAAAAACAGTGGTGGATAAATCTGGCTCGCCAACACTATTAAGAATATTAGGAACTAAATCACAATCATTAAAAGCATCTGTATTTCTATTTAAAGTAACTTCGTCATCTGCTCCACCATCAATATAATGAAAAATAGGAGCTGGTAATTTCTTTTTAGCTAATTTTCGAAAATCTTCAAAATTATAACAATCATCAATATTCATGATCTATCTTTATTAAAAGTTTTTGAAGAAATTAAACATATAACTATTTGCCCCAGGATTTTTATCTCCTAGACTTGCATTAGATATATGATTGTAAGAAAAGCCTAATTCGCTTGTTTTTGTCATATTAAGTGAAATTTGTAGTTCGCTTTTAAATTCAACTAAATGACCTAAATCTTTGCCATCTCCCTCATGATATATTCCTGGAGTAAAACTTGGACTTAGATTTAATACTCCTAATTTATATTGAGCTTGAACACCTGTATAAATATATCCTGCATTATCAGCTGTAATTAAAAATCCAGTTATAGGAGAAAGATTTCCTAAAAAGGTATCTCTATTTAAATTTTCATTTTGATGTTGAAAACCAATTAAAGTTGATCTTTTTCCATCATCGCTAAAATCAAACATTCCTGTGTAAACACTAAATTCTGTATTTTGATCTTTTAAAACTTTTTCCTCTGCAATCGAAGAAAATGCGAATGTGATCATTAACAGACTGATTAAAAATTTTTTTAATTTCATCAATAATTAATTTATTTTTTAACTATAAAGCTTTTGTAGATTATTGCACCTCCAATTAAAAATATCAATATCGGCAATAACCAAAGAATATATGTATTTTTATTTAAACCAGGATCGTAAAGTATCCATTCTCCATATTTGGTTTTAAAATATTTATAAATTTGATCTTCGGAAAGACCTTCTTGAAGCTTTTTATCAACCACAATTTTTAAACTGTTTGCAAATTCAGAGTCTGAATCGTAAACGGATTGACCTTGACATATAAGACATCGTAAATTTTTAGTTATTTTATTTCTTTTATCATTCTCCTCAGCATTAACACTGCTTAAAGGAAATAATATTATAACAATTAAAAAAAATTTAAGAAATTTCATTTTATCAATAAATTTATTTCATCAACCAATTTTTGATTAAGAGGTCCAATATATTTTTTAATAATTTCATTATTATAAATTAAAAATGATTCAGGAACCCCATAAGCTCCCCACTCAATTGCAATTGTGCCATCTAAATCAATAAAGATTTCTTTATAAGGGTTTCCTAGTTCATTTAAAAAAATTTCTGCATTTTTTAAATTATCTTTATAATTCATCCCAATAATATTTAATTTATTCTCTAAATTTAAATTCATCAAAAAAGGATGCTCTTGTCGACATGGTACACACCAGGATGACCAAATATTTAATAAATAAAACTTATCTAACTCAAAAATACTTGATGATTTTACATTTTCTCCAGAAAAAAATTCTTTAATATTAAACACTGGTATTACTTTTTTAGTATTTACGTCTGGAATATATATTTTTGAGTCTTCTAGACCCTTGTAAAAAATAAAAAATATTATTCCAAAAATAATAATAACTGAAAAAGGTAGTATTTTATTTTTCATGATCTTTTTTGTAAAAAGCTAACAATGCCCCCAAAAGATATTAGAATTACTGATAACCAGATCCATAGCATAAATGGCTTAACTTGATATCTTACATTGAAAAAATCTTGATTTTGGACAAGATTAATTACAATAAATTTATCTGACATAAGTGTTGTTTTAATATCAGCTTCACTTGTGGCAATAACAGGTTGATTATAAATTCTCAGCTCTGGCGAGAACCTGTCCTCTTCACCATTTGAATTACTTATAGAAAAATTCGCAATAATAGCATTATAATTTTTTTCTTTTTTCTGATTAACACTTTCAAAAACTATCTTGGTTTTGGAATTTTCAAAAGTTTCACCAACCTTAAGATTTGTTATAATTTCACTTGCAAATAAATTATTAAACAAAATACTTAGGATTAATAAACTGAATCCAAAATGAGCAATATTCTGTGAAATATTTTTATATTTTTGTGAAAAAAAATCTCTCAACGTTATAAAGAATAAATAAAGCGCACTAGATATCAAAATAGTATTTATTAAAATATTTTGATTAAAATTTTTTAATACTAAAAATGCTAATAAAATTGAGATAATCAAAAAAGAAATTAAATATATTTTATCTTCTAGTTGAGATTTGATCCACTTTAATTTTGGACCAATCGCCATCAAAAGTAAAAATGGAATTAAAAATGGAATTATCAATTTATGATAAAATGGTGGTCCGACAGATATTTTTTGAGAAGAAATTACATCTAAAAAAATTGGATATACAGTACCTATTAATACAACTGATAAAAAATACATCATGAACCAGTTATTAATTAATATGGAAGTTTCTTTGCTCAACCAAAAAAAACTATGAGATTTTCTGTCATTATCTTTGTGAAAAAAGAAAAAAATTAAAATAGATAAAAAAATCAAAATGAATAGAAAAACAAGAATAAATAAACCTCTTTCAGGATCATTTGCGAATGTATGAACTGAATTTAAAATTCCCGATCTTACTAAAAATGTTCCACACATGCTCAGTGTAAATGTTGTAATAGAAAGAATTATCACCCATGAAGTTAAAATAGATTTTTTTTCTAATACTAAAATACAATGTAAAAGAGTGGTTAATGCAAGCCAAGGCATTAGAGAAACATTCTCAACTGGATCCCAAAACCAAAAACCTCCCCAGCCCAATTCGTAATAAGCCCAAATTGATCCAAGCAGTATTCCTAAAGTCAAAAATATCCATGAAATTAAAATCCATTTTTTTATGTGGGATGCCCAACTGGTAGAAATAATTTTTAAACTTGTTGCTGCCAAAACAGATGAAAAAATAATTGAAGAACCAACATAGCCTAAATATAAAACAGGGGGATGAATTGCTAAAGCAGGGTCTTGTAAAATTGGGTTTAATCCAAGACCTTCAGTAGGTATTGGAAAAATATAATTAAATGGATTTGATGTTTTGATTAAAAATAAAAAGAAACCAACTATTATTATTTGTTGAAAAACTAGAGTTAAAATTTTGTATTTTACTGGTTGATTTTTAGTCCTTAATAAAAATAAGAAAATAAATAATGTTAAAACAAGTAACCATAATAATAAACTACCTTCATGATTCCCCCATGTTCCACTTATTTTGTAAAATAATGGTTTGGTAGTGTGAGAATTATTAAATACTGTTTCATTACTAAAATCGGAAATAACAAAAGAAAAAATCAAACACAAAAAACTAATAACTACGAAAAATAATTGTAAAAATGTAAATGATAATATTTTGGTGTCTAATATGTTTGAGTTGTTAAAATTTTTATATGAAAAATAAAATAATGATAATCCAATAATTAATCCTATTATTAATGAATAATATCCAATAAGACTATAGATCAATTTATTTTTCTCCCAATGCTTCTTTTACCTCTGGCGGCATATAATTTTCGTCGTGCTTCGCTAAAATTTTTGTTGCAGAGAAAAAGTTTCTATCTTTCAAAAAACCTTCTGCAACAACCCCTTTTCCTTCAGCAAATAAATTTGGTACTGCTCCTGAGTAAGTAACATTTATTTCATTTTTAAAGTCAGTAATTATAAAATTAACTTCATTTGAACTTATAGAAATAGAGTTTTTTTTAACCATTCCTCCAACTCTTATTTTGCTTTTATCTATTTCAGAAAGTGATTTTATTTCAGAAGGAGATTGAAAATAAACAACATTTTCTTCCAATGATTTTAAAATCAAAAATGTTGTTAAAATTAAAGTAATTAAGATTATTACTACAAACAAAAATCTTAATTTAACTTTTCGACCATACATGGTTTAAAAGTTAATTATTTGTTACGTTTGCTAAAATTTCTTTATTTATTCTTTGTGATTTTGCAGAATTAGCTTGCTCAGCAGTAAGTGATCCAAATTTAGCAACAAATTTATTTTGTTCTTTAACAAATTGAATTTTAGTTACCAAATATAAACCTAGGAAACTTAATAAGGTAAAGCTAAAAGCAGATAACACGTACACCGCATATCCATTCATAAAAAGTAATTCATTTATCATAATCTATCTAAGCCTTTATTTTTAATTTTTATCAGTTCTGTATTATATTTCATTAAGAAAATTAACAATGAAAAAAGAGCAAATGCCGCAGTCATTATCAATAATGGGTAAAGCATTGATGAATGAATTGAGCTTTTTGACAAAATATTAATAGACGCAGGTTGATGGAGTGTATTCCACCAATCAACTGAGTACTTTATAATTGGAACATTAATAATTCCTAAAATAGTTATAAAAGTTGAAATCTTATAGACTTTTTCTTCCTTATCATAAATTCTCCATACAATTAAATACATTGCATAGAACAAGGCTAATATAAGCATTGAAGTAATTCTTGCATCCCAAGCCCACCATGTTCCCCAAGTTGGTTTTCCCCAAATTGATCCTGTAACTAAAGCTATAATATTAAAAACAAATCCCGAAGGAGCTAAACTTTTAGAAATTAAAAAAAAGTTTTTGTTTCTAAACACAAAACCACAAATAGATAACAAAGTTATAGATGAAAATATTCCAAGTGAAATCCAAGCAGCAGGAACATGAACATACATAATCCTAACTGCATCACTTTGTTTATAATCTTCAGGCGATATGATTAATGCTTCAACTAAACCAACACTCAATACAACAATAAACAAAAATAAAACGTACTTAGGTGCTTTTGAGGTGATTTTGAAAATCTTGTTAGGTTCAAAAAGTTTAAACATATTTTAATTTAGAATTTTTTTTGGTGATTTCTATTATGAAATAGTTTTCTGATCAAGAATGCAGAGGGGAGATAATAAGATTGAAATTAACGTTTAACACTCTTGACCAGAAGATACTAAAAATATAGCTAATTTGTATGGCCTAGATTTGAGCTAAATGTGGTTGAATGATGGTTGCCTTAATTAGAAAGCTTGAAATAACTAGAGCCTTTTTTTCCTGAAAAAATCTCTTCAATTAAAGGGTGTTTTATTGGTTCATCAGAATCATCCATCAGCAAGTTTTGCTCGGAAACATAAGCTTCATAAGTTATCTCATCATTTTCTGCTAATAAGTGATAAAATGGTTGATCTTTTCTCGGTCTAACATTTTTTGGAATAGACTGATACCATTCTTCAGAATTATTAAACTCAAAATCAACATCATAAATTACACCTCTGAATTCAAAGTGTTTATGCTTTACAATGTCTCCAATTGAAAATTTAGCTTTTTGAACTGGCATTGATCTTAGTATGGGTATTTAGAAATAAAAATCAATGCTAAAAATATAAATGTTTTGTGATGTGGCAAATATGTTAATATCTTTTAAGTGAATAAATCTTTTTTAAAATTTGTTACTGATTTCGGTCCTTTAGCAATATTTTTTTTCTATTATTACAATAGTGGTAAAAATTTATCTGTAGCAATACCTCCACTAATAGTTGCAACTTTAGTTGCATTAGCAGTAGTATGGTTTCTTGAAAAAAAAATTCCTCCAATGCCTTTGGTAAGTGGAATTTTAATTACTTTTTTTGGTGGATTAACAATCTACTTTAATGATCCTATATTTATTTACGTTAAACCAACTATCATTAACATTATGTTTGCTCTTGCGTTATTTTTTGGGAAATATTTTACCAATGAACCTATTCTTAAAAAAATTATGGGTAAATCTATTCCTCTAACTGATATTGGCTGGGAAATTCTTAATAAACGATGGATGTATTTTTTCTTTGGTCTTGCTTTATTAAATGAAATTGTTTGGAGAACTCAAACAGAAGAATTTTGGGTTAATTTTAAAGTATGGGGAATGCTTCCAATAACAATAATATTTACAGGGTTTCAGGTACCATTAATTAATAAACATAAGATTGATGCGTAGTAATTTAAAATTAGTAGTAAATAATCCACATAATAAAATAGAAGAAAAACATTTTTTTGAAAAAGATGAGCTAAAAATTATATTAGACTTATATGCCAAGATGGTTTCTGAAGGTTCTTGGAAAGATTACGGTTTAAGTATTTCAAGTAAGCAAGTGGGGTTTAGTGTTTTTAGAAATGCTACTGAAAATGCCTTATATAAAATTTGTAAAAATTTTAAGCCTAAAAATAAAAATCTTAAATATTTGATTACTGATACGAGCGGTAAAATACTAAAAAATTCTTACGATCTTAGAATTTTATTAAAAAATACCAACTGGAAAAAACTTCAAAAATAAATTTATCTTCTTTGACCAAATAGTCTTAACAACATTATAAATAGATTGATAAAATCAAGATATAAAGTTAAAGCGCCCATTACAGCTTTCTTGCCCATTAACTCTCCTGAGTCTGACGCAACATACATATTTTTGATTTTCTGAGTGTCATAAGCTGTCAAACCAACAAATATTAAAACACCTAAAATTGAAATCACAAAATACATCATAGAAGATTTCATGAAGATATTAACAATTGAAGCTATAATTATTCCAATTAGACCCATCATTAAAAAAGATCCTAACTTTGTAAGATCTCTTTTAGTTGTGTATCCATAAATGCTCATCGCTCCAAATGTTGCAGATGTAATGAAGAAAACTCTTGTTACACTCATTCCAGTATAAACCAATAAAATTGAAGATAATGATAGACCCATCAAAGCTGCAAAAACCCAAAACGTGGTTTGTGCCTTTGATGCACTCATTTTATTAATTCCAAAACTCATGTAAAAAACGATACCTAAAGGTGCTAACATTACAAGCCATTTAAGACCTGATAAATAAATTGCATTCCCCATCTGCGTTAGACCAACAATTGAACCTGCATCATTAGTAACAACAGACATTTTAAATGTTAATAGTGCCACTATTCCAGTTAGCAATATACCTGTTGCCATGTAGTTATAAACTTTTAGCATGTAGGCTCTTAAACCTTCATCCATTACAGCAGCTGTTTGTTGTGCTGCTTTTGCTCTATTTAGTATTCCGTTTTTATCAAATTCCATAATAAGTAATATATATATTCTTTTACTAATTATTCAAGATACCTTAAAAGATTAACAAAATTTTAACTTAATATTTCTAATGAATTACAAAAATTTAGGTAATACCGATATTAAAGTGAGTACAATTTGTCTCGGTACTATGACATGGGGAGAACAAAATACTGAGCTTGAAGCATTTGAACAAATGGATTTTGCTTTAGATCAAGGAGTAAACTTTTGGGACACTGCTGAATTATATGCAGTACCACCAAGAAAGGAAACCTATGGTGATACAGAGGAAATTATTGGAAACTGGTTTGAAAAAACAAAAAAAAGAGACAAAGTCATTCTTGCAACAAAAGTTGCTGGTCCAGCAAGAGATTATTTAAGAAGTGGAGAAAATAGTTTTACAGGTCCAAACTTAGAATCTGCTTTAAATGACAGTCTTAAAAGACTTAAAACTGATTATATAGATTTATATCAACTTCATTGGCCAGAAAGAAATGTAAATAATTTTGGAAGACTTGGTTATGTTCATAAGGAAAATGAATGGAATAAATTTGAAGATGTTCTTGCAGAGTTAAATAAATATATTGATCAGGGAAAAATAAGATACGTTGGTTTATCAAATGAGACCCCTTGGGGAGTTTTAAATTATCTTCAGTTATCCAAAGATAAAAAATTACCAAGAATGATGTCAATCCAAAATCCTTATAGTTTATTAAATAGATCTTACGAAGTTGGACTAGCTGAAGTTTCTATAAGAGAAAACATTGGCTGCTTAGCTTACTCACCATTAGCAAGTGGATATTTAAGTGGAAAGTACAGAAACAAGAATTTCCCCAAAGGATCAAGAATGGAGAGAGATTTCGATTTCTGGACAAGGTATAGAAAGCCAAATACTGAGAATGCCGTTGAACATTATTATAAAATTAGTGAAAAGTTTGATCTAGATATGAGCCAGATGGCGATAAAATTTTGTGAAATCCAAGACTTTATGACTAGTGTAATAATTGGAGCAACTACAATGGAGCAGTTGAAAACAAATATAGAAAGTGTAAATGTAAACTTATCTGATGATGTCATTAAAGAAATTAACCACATACAAAAAATTTATCCAAATCCATGTCCATAATTAAAAAAATTACAATATTGTTAGGAATATTTTTTATAAGTGGTGTTGCTCAAGTTTCAGCTCAGGAAATTAAAAAAATTGGTAAATATAAAGATTGGGAGGCAATGATCGTTATGGATACTGACGGTAAAGTTTGTTTTGCGCAATCTTTACCTATTTTACAAGCACCCAAAACTAATAAAAGAGATGCAAAATTATTTGTAGCATTTAGACCAAACGACAATATAAAAAATGAAGTAAGTGTTACCCCGGGTTATGAATTCAACAAAAATAATTCTGTAACAGCTGCTTCAGGGAAGAATAAATATAAATTTGATATTAAAGAACAAGGTTTTGCCTGGATTGCAGACAATAAAATTGAATTAAAAATGATCAAACAAATGAGAAAAGGATCTAGAATTATGATCACTGGATACAATCAACAAGGTTCTCAGACAATTGATCATTATTCATTACTAGGATTTACTAAAGCTTATAACGCTTCAAGAAAAGCTTGTAGTTAATTCAATGAAATCAAAAAAGAAAATTGTTCTAGCTTATTCTGGAGGGCTCGATACTTCTATAATTTTAAAATGGCTTCAAGAAAATTATGATGCAGATGTAATTTGTTATACAGCAGATGTTGGACAAGAAATTGATAGAAAAAAAATTATTACTAATGCAAAAAAATTTGGTGTTAAAAATATAATTATTAAAGATTTAAAAGATATTTTTGTTAAGGATTATGTTTATCCCATGATCAGAGGACACGCGATATATGAGGGTGTTTATTTATTAGGGACATCAATAGCAAGACCTCTTATTGCAAAAGATCAAATAAGAGTAGCTAAAAAATTTAAAGCCTATGCAGTTTCACATGGAGCAACTGGTAAAGGCAATGACCAAGTTAGATTTGAATTAGGCTATCATTACTTTGGTCCTAAAATTAAAATTATAGCTCCCTGGAGAATTTGGAAACTAAAATCTAGAACAGACTTAATTAATTATGCAAAAAAACATAGCATAGCTATTCCTAAAGATAAAAAAGGTGCACCTCCTTTTTCAGTGGATGATAATTTATTTCATACATCAACTGAAGGTAAGGTTTTAGAAAATCCAAAAAATTCTGCTCCTGAATTTATTTTTCAGCGAACAGTTTCTCCTGAAAAAGCACCTAACAAACCATCTTTTGTCACTATTAATTTTAAAAATGGTGATCCTTTTGGAATTAATGGAAAAAAATTATCTCCAGCTAAATTATTAACAAAGTTAAACGATCTAGCAGGCAAAAATGGAATTGGAAGAGTTGACTTAGTAGAGAATAGATTTCTAGGTATTAAATCTAGAGGAGTGTATGAAACACCTGGTGGGACTCTTTTAATTAATGCTCATAGAGCAATTGAGTCTGTTACATTAGACAAAGAAACTATGCATAAAAAAGATCAGATAATGTCTAGATATGCAGAGTTAATTTACAATGGTTATTGGTATTCAAAAGAAAGATTTAAACTTCAAAAAATTGTAGATTTAAAAAGAAGCAAAGTTAATGGCTCAGTTAAACTTAAATTATATAAAGGAAATATTACAATTCAATCTAGAGTTACTAATAGCAGCGCTTACTCAATGAAAAAAGTCTCATTTGAAGAAAATAAGTCATTTAATAAATCTAACGTTGAAAGATTTATCAATTTTCACAAAAAAAAGCTTCGTTCTTAGTGACGTTTAGGACAAATTAACATTTGTTTAAATCACTAAAAATTATATCCTTAGATCATGGAATCAATAAAGAATTGGATGAGAGATGCTGCAAATATTTTATTTGATGATAGTAAGAATGATCTACGCGCACTTCCTAAAACAGTTAGATTACAAATTCTTTTAGTTTTAAGTTTTATTTGGACTACTGTTTTTAGTTTATATGTTTTTTCTTACACAACTTTTGCATTTGGATGGGCTGGACTTTTTTTAGCTCATATCGGTTTAATATTTGCCGTCTATATGACTTTTAAACAATTCCATAGAGCAGAAGAGAAGTCAGCAAGTGTTTTTCAAACAAAGAATTTTGATCCTTTTAAAATCATGGTCATAGTTTTTGTAATAGTATTTATTTTTGTATTTTCAAAAGGAATTGAAGTTTTAACAAGTCCAAACCCGAATTCTTATTCAATCCCTTATGATGGTCCCGTAAAATCTGCAATTGAAAAATGGTTACCTTTTAGTAAAGATAAATAATGGATAAGATAGCAAAAAACTTACAGTTAGCATTAATGGTTATTATCTTAATCAGTACTGTTATTGCTGTTGGGATTGAAATGAAAAACATGTTCTTAAATCAATCTGTTACATTAGCAGATTTACTTTTAATGTTTCTTTATTTGGAGGTACTAGCAATGGTTAGGGTTTTTTGGAACCAACAATCTATTAGTATTACCCTACCACTTCTTATTGCAATTACCGCTCTTGCACGATTTATTATTCTACAAGGCAAAGAAATGGATCCTACTGCACTTGTTTATGAAGCAGTAGCTATTTTGTTAATAGCTGGAGCAATTGTTGTTTTAAGATTAAGACATAGTGACAAATTAGGTCTTAAGAAAAAAAAATCAAAATAATTTAAAATGATATTTGAAGCTTCAAGGGCTAAGGCCTTAAATCAATTAAATAATTTTGTTGAGAAAAATCTTGGAGAATATTCAAAATTAAGAAATTTTGATTTTGGACCTGAAAAAAGATCTAATATATCTTGCTTATCACCATATATAACTCATGGAATAATTAATGAACAAGAAGTCATTCAGAAAGCTCTAAGTAAATTTTCTTTTTCAAAAAATGAAAAGTTTATTCAAGAAGTTCTATGGCGAACTTATTGGAAAGGTTGGTTAGAACTTAGACCAAATGTTTGGGCTGATTATCTTATCGAATTAAATCAAGTTAGAAATGAATTTCAAAATAATCAAAATTATCTTAATGCAATTGAGGGAAAAACAAACATAGATTGCTTTAATGAGTGGGTGAAAGAGCTTAAAGAAAACAATTATTTGCATAATCACACGAGAATGTGGTTTGCTAGTATTTGGATTTTCACTTTAGAATTGCCTTGGCAATTAGGTGCAGAATTTTTTATGCAATATCTTTATGATGGAGATGCTGCATCAAATACTCTTGGGTGGCGATGGGTTGCGGGTGTTCAAACTCAAGGAAAACATTACCTTGCAAGTGAATGGAATATTAAAAAATTTACTAACAATAGATTTCAAAATATAAAATTAAATGAAAATGCTCCTCCAAAAGTATCTGAAAAATCTTATCAAATAATTAAACAGGATTTCAATAACCCACAAAAGATTGAGAATAAGAATCTTTTAATTTTTGAAAATAATCTCTCGTTTGAAATCACTGACTTTAAGAAAAACAACTTTAAGAAAATTTACTTAGTTTCTAATAAAAACGAAAATAGAGCAATAAAACTCAGTGAAAAGTTAGTGAAGTTTAAATCTCATTTAATAGAAGACCAAGAACAAAGATTAAAAAATCAATCTATTGATTGTCAAATTATAGATATAAGTGAATTAACAAATATTGAAAATTATTACGGTCTGTATCCAACAGTAGGTGAAAATTTAGATTTTTTAAATTCTAATAATTTAAAGATAGATTTTTTATATAGAAATCTTGATCAATTAGCTTGGCAATACTGTAATAAAGGTTTTTTTAATTTTAAAAATTATATTCCTAAAATAGTTTCAAGCTTTAATTAAAACCAACGAACCATTCCAATAATTCCAGCGGTTGCATAAAAAAATTGCAAAAATAAAATTCCTTTATGACCACCTCTATAGGCCCAAATTCCAATTAAAATGGCTGACAATAACAGTAGACAAAACCCAAAAAATTCTATGCCTATATTTAAAGCGACAAACAAAGAGTACAATATTGCAGTTATAACCCCTGCCCATTCAAAAATTTTATTATTCATAAAAGTTTTTTAAAATTATTATAAAGGATTGTAGAGTAGTTATTCATATCTTTCATGTTATCTTTTGCAGATTGATCAAACTTTTCTAATGCACCATTACCAAGCTGATCTTCCAAAGCTTTTTTATACTCCGGAACACACCCCCATTCATTAACCGTAGTATCTTTTATTTCTATATGAAATTGAATTCCATAAGCATGATTTTGATATTTAAAGATTTGATACTTGGTGATCGGGGACGAAGCTAACAAAGTTACATCTTTATTATTTTCAATGCCTTGAACCTCATAAGAATGCCATTGTAAACTTTTAATCGTATTAGGAAATTTTGAAAATAATTTATCTTCATCTTTTTCATTAGAAAAATTAATATCCATAATTCCTATTTCTGCTGGTTTAGATTTAACCACTTTTCCACCAACTACTTCTCCTAAAAGCTGACAACCTAAACAAAAACCTAAATAAGGTTTTTTTAGATCTACAACAAACTCTTTAATTTTTTTCTTTTCTTCAATTAACCATGGGTATTCCTTCTCCATATAGGTATCCATTGGACCTCCCATACAAAACATGCCATCAAATTTACTTAAATCGTCTGGTATTTTTTCACCTTCATCTAATTCAATGGTAGTCAAGTTAAATCCATCAGCTAACATTAAATCTTTAATGTAACCTGGATCTTCTATTTTGATATGTTGTAATACTATTATGTTCACCAAGCTTAGCTTAGCTTAGAACACTTCTTGGAACAATATTTTACTCTATCCCAATTTAACTTCCATTTTTTTCGCCAAGTAAATGGTCTTTTACAAGCTGGACAAATTTTTGTTGGTAAATTTTGTTTTTTCAATTTAAAAAATCTTATTTGGATTAAGTATATTTTTTGGATCAAAAAGTTTTTTTATATTTTTCATTAACTTTATTTCTTTTGTGCTTTTTGTCTTTTTGAAGTCATCTTTTTTTAAAATACCTATTCCGTGTTCAGCACTAACAGATCCCCCAAATTTAATAATTAAATTATTAATAATATTTTTTATTTTCTTCTCGTAACTATAAAAATCTTTTTTTATATTTTCTGGTTCAATTAAATTAAAGTGAATATTTGAATCACCAAGATGACCAAAAATATGAAATTTAGTCTCAGGTAATAATTCATTTATTTTATATTGAGACTGCAATAAAAAATTTTCTAAATGATTAATTGGCATAGATAAATCGAATCCAATTAATTTTCCGTCTATCTTTTGAGCTTCAGTTAATGATTCTCTAAATTTCCAAAAATCTAATGATTGTTTTTCATTTTGAGATATTAAAAATTCTTCAAAATTTCCTTTTAAATTTGTATATATATTTTCTAAATTTATTTCAGAATTTTCGAAATATATGAATTTAACTAATAGATAATAATTTGATTTTTTTTCAAAAAATCTCCTATCAAGTAAATTATGTTTTAAACATAGTTCAAAAGATAAATCAGATATAAATTCTATTCTTTCAATTTTATCTAAAAAATTTCTATTTAAATACCTAAATACAATTAGTAAACTTTGAATAGAATTTATAGAAATAAAAATTGAGGAATAATCAATTGGTTTTGGATAAATTTTAATTCTTGCTTTAGTAATTATACCCAATGTTCCCTCCGAACCACAAAATAAATCTTTAAGATTATAGCCAGTATTATCCTTAATTAAATTTGATCCTAAAGTTAAAACTTCTCCATTTGCCAAAACTACTTCTAAGGAAAGAATGTTATTTCTAATTGAACCATATTTTATAACGTTCATACCGCCCGCATTTGTCGCTATGGTTCCACCTACCTGGGAAGATCCTATTGAACTCATGTTTAATGGAAAAGTAAAATTTTTTTTTTCTAATTCTGAAACTACTTTTTCTACAATTACACCTGATTGAAGTTCTATTGATTTATTATCTTCATCAATATTAATAACTTTATCCATCTTCTCTAAATTAATTATTATTTCTGCTTTATTTTTTGTAGGCGAAGTACCACCAACTAAACCAGTATTTCCTCCTTGAGGAATTAATTTTAGATTGTTTTCGCTTGCGAATTTTACTATTTTTGAAACTTCATTTGTTGATTTTGGAAATGCAACTCCCAAACAAATATTTGAGAATCTTTTTCTCCAATCAGCACTATAAATTTTAATAAGCTCTTTATTTTCCTTATAAGTTATAAATTTACAAATACTGTTGATTTTCAACTTAATTAAATCAATTTTCATGAAATTGTATTTTTTTTAATAAATTTATCAGCTTCTAATAAAATTAATCTTTTTCTTTCAGTTTTCATTTTATCAAATATCCTTACCATCATAGATAATCTAGGATTTTTTAAAAAGAATTTTCTATTTCGGTCAATAAATCTCCAATAAAGACCATCCATAGTGTTACACCACTCACCTTTTTTAAAATCCATCATTTTCATAAAATATGCAGATCCACAAATATAAGGTTTGGTCGCAAAAATTCCTCCATCACTAAATAATCCCATTCCATAAACATTAGGAACCATCACCCAATCTGAAGAGTCTACGAACATTTCCATGAACCATTTGTAAACAATTGTTGGCTTAATTTCACAAAGGTTCATAATGTTGGATAAGATCATTAACCTTTCAATGTGATGTGACCAACCATGATTAACAGCATTTTTAATTGCATAATCCAAAGGTGGAAGACCAGTGGTCCCATCATACCAAGAGCTTTTCATTTTTCTATTTTGTTTAAAAAAATTTCCAGTTTCCATTTCTTGTGAATAGGACTGATAAATTCCACGCATAAATTCTCGCCAACCAATCACTTGACGAATGTAACCCTCTAAAGAATTCATTCTAATTTTATTTTTCTTGTGAAAGTCTAAAACTTTTTGGACAACAAATTCAGGGGTTATTAAACCTAAATTTATATAAGGACTTAATGCACTATGAAATAGAATATTATCTTTCTGATCAACTGCATCTTCATAATCACCAAATAGGTTTGATTTTTCTTTTATAAAAAAATTTAAAAGTTTAACTACGTCTTCGTATTCTGTTGCAAACCAAAAATTATTTGTACTCCCTGGGTGATTTTTAAATTCCTTTTCAATAATAGGCTTTAATTTTTTTGTATGAATGGTTTCATTTATTTTTGGAAATTTAGGAATTGAAATATTTTTAGGTAATTTATTTCTATTATCTTCATCAAAGCTCCATTTTCCCCCGATTGGATCACCATCTGACCCCATTAATATTCCAGATTTTTTTCTAACATCTTTGTAAAAAGTTGCCATAAAAGGTTTTTTTGATTTTGATAAATAATTTTTAAATTCAGCTCTTGAATTTAAAAACATAGGAGTTTGAATAACATTCCAGTGTATGTTTTCTTTTTTTAAAAATTGTGAAATTTTTTTTTCAAAAAATTTATCTTCTACTTCAAAACTTGAAATTTCTTTTACTTTTTTTTGTGTAATTATTTTTTTTAATTTTTTTAAATAATCTTCATTAAATTCTTTATCTTCGATTTTAAAGTAATCTAATTTAAATTTGTTTTTTCTTAATCCGTCTGCATAAGAACGCATAGAAGATAAAAATAATAAAATTTTTTGTTTGTGATGCTTTTCATAGGTGCATAAACCCTTATCTTCAGCCATAAAAAATAGGTGGTCTTTTTTGAAGCGGTCTAGGTATTTTGTTGGAAATAATTGATTACCGAGTATAAAAAATAACTTCATAGTTAAATATAACTAATTAAATTTTTTATGTCAGAAAAATATGTAATTTTTGGTGCGACAGGTTCTATTGGATCAAGTTTAGCTGAACAATTAAAAAACTCTGGAAACGATATTCATTTAGTTGGAAGAAATGAAAGTGAACTTAGTTCTATCTCTGAAAAACTTGGATGCTCACATACCGTTGCAGATGTTTTAGAGGATGGGTTTATAGAAAAAGTTAAATCAGATATTTTCGAAATTAAAGGCCTAGCGTATTGTGTAGGTTCAATTGATTTGAAGCCATTAAGAATGGTAAATGAACAAGACTTTCAGAAATGTATGAAACTTAATCTTTATTCTGCTGTAGAGGCTATTAAAGGATATCAGGAAAGTTTAAAAAAAAATAAAGGTTCAATAGTGTTATTTTCAACTGTTGCTGCTCAAAGAGGTTTTACCAATCATGCAATAATAGCATCAGCAAAAGCAGCTATTGAAGGTTTGACGGTTTCTCTTGCGGCTGAATTTGCTCCTAACATAAGAGTAAATTGTGTGGCACCAAGTTTAACAAAATCTAAAATAGCAGAACCAATGTTAAAAAACACTGCTATAGCTGAAGGCATTGCAAAAGCACATCCCCTTAAAAGATTGGGTGAAGGTAAAGACTCCGCTGCTCTAGCTAAATTCTTACTTACAGAAGATAGTTCTTGGGTTACAGGCCAAATAATTGCAGTTGATGGTGGTAGGTCTAAACTCTCATAAAGTGATCAAATATTTTTTTTCTATATTTTTCCTTTTTTTATTTTCATCCAAAAGTTTTTCTGAAAATTTTACTTTTAAAAAATTAGCAGATTTAAATGATCCATGGGGATCGAGTTTTATAAGTGATGAAGAGCTTATTATCACTGAAAAAACTGGAAAGATAAAAATAGTAAATATTATTTCTGAAGAATTTTATGAAGTTGAACATAACTTAAATTATTTTGTTCACGGACAAGGAGGCTTGTTAGATATTATCTACCAAAATAATTACTTATGGATTTCTTATTCAGAAAATCGAGGAGATTGGAAAACAAGTACCTCGATTGCAAAAGCTAAATTAAATAAAAAAAATTTAGATTTTAAAAATATATTTCAAGCTGAACCACCAATAGAATCTGGTTATCATTTCGGTTCAAGACTAACCATAAAAGATAATTATCTTTTTGCATCAGCTGGTGAAAGAGGTGGGGGTATGATTGCTCAAGATCCAACAAACCATCCTGGAAGTATTATCAGAATTCATTTAGATGGTAGTATTCCAAAAGATAACCCTAAGTTTGAAGGAAAATCAAATTGGTTACCAGAGATTTATCAAATTGGTGTTCGCAATCCTCAAGGTCTAACCTATTCCTCTTTTGATGGAAAAATTTATGCAAGCAACCATGGTGCAAAAGGTGGTGATTGGTTTGGTGAGGTAAAAAAGGGAGAAAATTATGGTTGGAAAATTTTAGGTTGGGGTGGAACAAATTATTCAGGCTCAAAGATTGGACCTAAATGGAAACCAGGTTTTACAAAGGCAATCCAATACTGGGTGCCTTCAATAGCTGCAAGTGCCATAACTATTTATAAAGGAAATGAATTTAAAGAGTGGAACGGCGAGGCGCTAATTACTTCTTTAAAAGATAAATCAATGAGAAAATTAAAATTTCAAAATTTATCCAACATTGAAGAAACAATTATTTTCAAAGATAAAATCGGAAGAATAAGAGATATACAAGTTCACCCTGTTAATGGAAAAATATATTTTCTTGCAGGAAATAGCTTATGGTTAATGGAGAAAAAAAAATAACATGAAAGAAAGACCTTATCATCATTTGCCTGATGGCACTTTCAGAAATCCAAAAGGATCTCCAGTAATAATATCCAAGTCAGGAAAATTTTCTTATAGAACTTTTAGTAAATTGAGAAAAAAAGTTGATTTAACTTATCCAAAAGAACATGTGATTGAAAAAGAAAAAGTATTAGCTGATTTAGAAAAATATAAAGATAATGATTATATTGCTTGGATAGGTCATGCGACATATCTTATAAAATTAGGTGGAACTACAATTATAACAGATCCTGTATTTTCAAAGAACGCTGGACCACTAATCTTTGGTCCAAAAAGATTTACTAATCCTGCAATAAAATTAAATGAGATACCTAAAACGGATATATTTTTACTCACTCATAATCATTACGATCATCAGGACATGTCAACAATTAGAAATTTTCCTTTTAAGAGTGCAAAAGTATTAACACCACTAAACCTCGGTAAATATTTTAAAGGATATAAAGATGTACACGAAATGGATTGGTATGATCAAATAATTATAAATGAGGATTTGAAAATTTCTTTACTTCCTGCAGTTCATTGGTCAAAGAGAAGTTTAACAGACACTAATAAAACTTTGTGGGGTAATTTTCTTATAGAATATAAAAATAAAAAAATTTTATTCGCATGTGACACTGGATATGGGGAAGTCTACAAAGAACTAGGTGAAAAATATGGTCCTATAGATCTGACAATGATTAATATTGGGGCTTATAATTTCAAACCAATGTTTGATAAAACTATTTATCATACTACACCAGAAGAAGCCTTGAATGTTGCACAAGACCTAAAAAGTAAAAAAGTATTAGGAATGCATTGGGGAACATTTGTTTTGTCATTGGAGCCAATTATGGAACCCCCAATTAGATTTAAAGATAGTGCTGAAAAATATGGTTTTAATAAAGAAGATGCAATTATTTTTAAAATTGGAGAAGTTAGTCCTCTAGATAAATTGTTATAGAGTTAAATACTTAATTGCAAAAAATATAGTCCCTATAGAAGCAATAGTAGAGACAAAAATTGCTTTAATTATATTTTCGGGACTTACATTATAAGCGGCACATAAAACTATAGAAGTAACTCCGCAAGGTGCAACACTCACAAAGAAAGCACCTGGTATTTCAGCTGGTAATCCTGCATTAAATAACAATAATCCAATTAACAATAAAATTATCGGGGAAATAACTAATTTTAAAACTGAAATAGAAACGGATAATTTGTTAATTACATTTTTAGTATAAAATGAAAGAGTTATGCCAATTGCAAACAATCCAACTGGTGAAACACATGCTGCAAGTTTAGACAAAGTGTATTCAATCGGTGTTTGATCAATATTTAAATTTAATAATAAAAATAATAAACCTATAATTATTGAAAGAATAAACGGGTTTAAAAATAAATTTTTAATAAAATTAAATAAATTTACATTTTTTTTTGTAGATAATTCTAGAAAAAAAGCAATTACAGATAATAAGATTATCCCATCCATTAATATGATACTTGCAACTTGTGTAATTACATCTTGTTGAAAATATATTTCTGTTATTGGCAAAAGCAAAGTCACATGGTTTGATAATGCAACTGTTAAAGCCCAAATAATTGACTCTGGGATTGATCTTTTAAAATATTTTGAAGTAATTAAGTAAGCGATAATTCCACATATCGATTGCATAATTAAATAAGAGAAAATTTGTTTGAAATCTACTTGTCCAATTTCATTTTGTGCTATTAGCTTAATGATCAATGCGGGGACCGCAATATAGAACAAGAAAAGATTTAAAATTTTAGCATGACTAAGGTCTAAGACCTTCAACTTACCAAAAACAAAACCTAAAAAAGTAATAAATATAAATGGAGTTAGTCCTAAAAAAATTGTGAGCATAAATTATTTGATTGTTATTCTATGCATTATTCTATTTCCTTTGAAAGGTGTTGCTTGATGAAGCATAGATCTATTATCCCATATAGCCAATTGATTTTTTTCCCAAGGCAATGAAAATTGAAACTTCTTCTTAATTTGATGGTTAAATAAAAATTTTTTTAACTTTTCTTGATTTTTTATCTTTGAGCTAAAACCAACAAAATGTCCTGGACTGCAATAAATAGAATAATTTGTGCTGATTTTCCTAATTATTTTATGTGAAGATTTAAGCTCTTTAATATTTTTTCCTTTTTCTTTTACTCTTTCTTTTGTTGTAACCGAGATTGGACCCTCGGAGGAATATTTACCTTTAATATTTTTAAATTTTCTTTTTATTGGACTTGGTAATTCTTTATAAGCAAGATATTGAGAACAAAATTCTGTATTAGCTTTTCCTTTTTTTGGCACAAGTTTAGAAAGCAACATTGTAAATCTTGGTGGTTTTTTTGTATAAATCGAGTCTGTATGAAATTGTTCACCAAAACTTGGTCCTTTATCAGTTGATTTTCTTTGCACCACAGTAATTTGAGGAAATTTTTTATTTAAACCTTTTAGTCTTGGATAGTTGGCTAATTTTCCAAAATATTTCGCAAACTGAATATAAAATTTAGAAGTTAATTCTTGTTGTTTAAAATACAACATTCCATATTTATTGAGTGCTTTCTTAATTTTTAAAATATCTTTATTCGTAATATCTTTTAAATTTACAATTATTTCGGCTCCAATATTTTTTTTATTTGGAATTATTTTTAACATTTTTTAAAAAAAATTTTTTTAAGTCATTAATCGTTTGTTTAGGACTTTCCTCTGGAATGAAATGATCTGAATTAATTTCTGCTCCATAAACTTTTTTGTTTGTGTATTTTTGCCAAATTTTAACTGATTTAAATTGCGTTCCAACAACTCCCTTTTTACCCCACAAAACTTGAATAGGAATGTTTAATTTTTTTTTTCTGTCTTTTTTGTCATGCTCTAAATCTATAGTAGCCGCAGCCCTATAATCCTCACAAGTTGCATGAATTCTTTTTTTTTGTTTAAAGGCTCTAAAATATTCATCTTCAACTTTTCCAATCGCACGTTTTGATGACCTATTAAAACGACTTTTTAACCATCTTTTAGGATCTGCCATTATCATTTTCTCTGGTAAAGGTGCTGGCTGTATTAAATAAAACCAGTGAAAATATCCTTTTGCAAATTTCATATCAGTATGCTCGTACATATCTAGAGTTGGACAAATATCTAATACACTTAATGCCATAATCTTATTTCTATAATCTCTTGCCATTCTATGTGCAACTCTCCCGCCTCTATCATGTCCAGCAACAAAAAATTTTTTAAAATTTAATTTACTCATCAATTGAACCATATCTTTAGCCATTTCTCTTTTAGAATAATTTTTATGATTAGTGCCACCAGGTAAAACTAAACTATCTCCATATCCTCTAAGGTCAGCAACTATTACAGTAAAATATTTACTAAGCTCAGGGGCAGTCTTATGCCACATCACATGTGTTTGGGGATATCCATGAAGTAATAATAAGGGGGGACCGTTACCTTTAAATCGACAAAAAATTTTACCCTTGCTTACTTTAACAAATTTTTTTTTAAAACCATTAAACATGATTAAACTATTTAATTATTTAATAGTTTATTTTTCGCCTTTTCAAATTCCTCTTGAGAAATAATTCCTTTTTCTTTTAGATCATTCAATTTAGTAAGTTCATCACTTAAATTGCTGCTTTGTTCATCAGAAGTTTCGCTTGTCTCCCTACCCTCACTTTCAGCTTCCTCTTTCTCAGCTCTATTAGCTTCCTTAGACTTAAAACCATTCATAATTGCCATTCCACCTAAGTATAAAACATAAGCCATAATAGGAATGACCAATCCAAAAAAAATTATTTTTTCCATAATTTAATCTTCATCTTCTTCACGCCAGTTTTTTTCATACATTAAATATGCAGCGTATATTACTGATACAGTACCTACAATCATACCATAATCAAAACCAGTTTGCTTGTCATGCAAATACCAACCTAATTGTGTTGCCCCAATAGGTGGAACTGTAAGAAGCAAAAAAATTATACCAAATCTGTATGGTCGTTTAGGTTTTTTCATCCTAATAAATTAACAGATTACAGCTTATGGTTTAATTATTAAATTTGCGATCTTTTGAAACAGTCGATCGTATTTTTAAGCAAACAAGCAATGGTCATTGGACCTACACCGCCAGGAACTGGAGTAAGTGCTTTTGCATTTTTTGAAACTTCATCAAAATGAACATCACCAACTATACCATTGTCAGTTTTATTTATACCAACATCTATAACAATAGCATCTTTCTTAACCCAATCTCCTCTAACAAGTTCGGGTATACCTACAGCTGCAATAATTATATCTGCCTCTAAACATTCAGCTTTTAAATCTTTAGTTTTTGAATGAGTTATAGTTACAGTGCAATTTTCCTTTAAAAGAAGTTGTGTCATTGGTTTACCATTTAAATTTGATCTACCCACAACCACAGCTTTTTTACCACTTAAATTAGGTTCAATTTTTTTTATCAACAAATAACATCCAAGCGGAGTACAAGGTACCGAACTTTCATAACCAGATGAAAGATTGCCTACATTCATTGGATGAAATCCATCTACGTCTTTTGAGGGATCAATAGCTTCTATAACCTTCTGCTTATCAATGTGCTTAGGTAAAGGAAGTTGAACTAAAATTCCTGAAACAGTTTCGTCACTATTTAATTCTTGTATTTTTTCTAAAACAGTTTTTTCTTCAACCGAGTCTGGATATTTAATGACTTCAGATTTTAATCCTACCTCATTTGCTGACTTTTCTTTATTTCTTACGTAAATCTGACTAGGTGTTAAATCACCAATCAGTATAACTGTTAAACCTGGCACTTTATTATGTTTTGATTTTAACTCTGCAACTTCTTCCTTTAACTCTGCTCTTAATTCTGCGGCTGCTTTTTTTCCATCAATTAAAATCATATTTTTCTGTTAAAAAATCATTGGTGCAATGTACAGCTTCATACACATTTCAATAAACCAAATCAATAAAAGAAGAATGATTGGAGAAATATCTAGTGAACCTAAATTTGGTAAAAAACGTCTAATTTTATTCAGAAAAGGCTCAGTTAATTTGTAACTTAACTCTAAAATTGCATACACAAACCTATTTTGAGTATTAAGAACGTTAAAAGCTATTAACCAACTTACAATAACATTGGCGATTACAACATAAGAGTACAATTTTAAAATTTGTAAAACTAAATAAAAAATAGCTATCATTTTTTCTCTACATAAATCGACTGACTTGGGAAAGCAAATGAAGCACCATTTTTTTCTACAATTTCCTTTATCGCAATTGCTAATCTTTCTTTTACATCAAGCCAATTATTCCAACTTCCTGTTTTTGTAAAGCATCTTACATACATATCTATTGAACTATCAGAAAATTTATCAACTCTTACCGCAACACCAATTGAGGTATTATAATCTTCGCTTGAATTAATATGACTTTCGATTTCATCTCTAATTTTTTTTAACTGATCTACCGTAGTGTCGTATTGAAGTGTAATAATCCAACTGATTAACCAATTTGAAGTTTCACTTACATTTACAACTGCGTTTTCGGCAAATTGAAAATTTGGAATAATAGCAAGAGATTTATCAAACTTTCTAATTGTTGTTGATCTAAATCCAATCTTTTCTACTACACCTTCAATAATACCCTCGACAGCTATCCAGTCTCCAATTTTAAATCTCTTTTCAACTAAAACTAAAATTCCCGATATTAAATTTTTGAATAAATCTTGTGCCCCTAATGCTACAGCAACACCAAACAATCCTAGACCTGCAATGATTGGACCTATTTTAATTCCCCACAATTCTAAAACTGCCGCTAAACCTAAAATAAAAATTAAAATTTTTAGTGATTTAATTATCCAGCCAATAAGTTCTCTTGTTAACAATTTGTCTAAACCACTAAGTATGTATGAGATTGGTTCTATAATTTGGTGAATTACCCAAAAAATTAAAATAGTGATCAACGTTCTATTAATTGTATCTACCACTTCTCTTCCTTCTAGTGAGAAAGTCATGTAGTAGCTTGCAATAAAAAATCCTAATACGATTGGTAAAAATCTTGCTGGACCTACAAGTGATTGAACAAAAGTATCATCTAATTTATTCGTTGTTCTTTTCGAGATAATTTCTAATTTTTTAATAACTAATTTGCTTATTAGACCTCTAAAAATTAAGAATAGTAAAAATATTCCAATACCAATTAAGATTTGAAAAATATCAACACCAAGAATTCCTTTATTCCATACTGATAAAAATATCTCCGAAAAATTATTAATTAATTCCATTTTTAAATTTTATATAACAAAAACTCTTCTTCTCCAGGGTTAAAAAGAAAAATCTTTTTCCATTTGATTTCGTTGAGTATTGACGAGGTTTTTTCGCCTATACACATTAAATTTGTATTCATCCATAAATTTTCGGTTTGGTAAATCTTTATGAAATTTAAGAAACTTGACGCACTATTTTGAGAGTAAACATAGACCATATCAGGCATATTTAATTTTAATTCATTAACAAATTTCTCATCAAATTTTTGATTATGATCTACTCTATAATTAATAATTCTTTTTACCTTAAAACCTTCGCTTAATAACTGTTGATCTAAATCAACCGATATTGTTTCACCACTAACATAAAGTAATTCTTTATTTTTGGACTCATAACTTTGTATAATTAACTCCTTTAAGTTTGTAACATTTCCTTCAGCCGCAATTGTATTTTGAAAACCAACACTTCTTGCTTTGTTTTCTGTAGCGTTTCCAACACAGAAGCATTTAATATTTTTATCTAGTTTTACTGTGTTTAAAAATTTTACTGCATTTGCACTAGTAAAAACAATCCCACCATATTCAGAAAAGTTAATTTCTTCATAATTAACCTTTTCAATTCTTATTAATGGAAGATGAGAAACTTGATGTCCTAATGATTGAAATTTTAATATCATTTCAGAGCAATCCTCCAGTGGTCTAGTTAACAAAATATGCATATTATCTTTTATATGAATTATTTGATTTTGTTTTTAAAAGTATCCCAACTTCTTTACCAAGTTCTTTAAATTGATTCAAATTACCAACTTTTTTTTCATAAAACCTTTGTTTGCCATCTAAAGAAAAAAGTTCAGCCTCCACTATAATCTTGTCTCCATCAACCACTGAATGAGCTCCAATTGCTGTTTCACAATCTCCATCTAAAACTTTTAAAATATTTCTCTCAAGGTGAGCTCTTTTGTGTGTTTCCTCATGGTTAATTTTATTTAAAATAGAAATTGTTTCATTATCATTCTCTCTGCACTGAAGAGCAATTACACCTTGTCCTGCGCTAGGAATTATTTCTTCAGCAGAAAAAATTTCGGAGATTTCATTTTCAAATCTTAAAAATTTTATACCTGCATAAGATAATATAATTGCATCATACATTCCTTCATTTAATTTTCTAATTCTAGTATCTACATTTCCTCTAATTAATTTGCAGTTTAAATCTTGTCTAATTTTTTTTATTTGAAATTCTCTTCTATATGATGAGGTTCCAACAATTGACTCTTCATCTAAGTCTTTAAGTTTCTTTTTATCCTTTGTAATTAAAATTTCCCTAGGATCATTTCTTTCAAGAAAAGAATCTGTCCTTAATCCTTCTGTCTCATTCGCAGGCATATCTTTGAGCGCATGAACTGCAATATCAATATTTTTTAATTGAAGTTCTTTTTCAATATTGCTTGAAAACAAACCTTTGCCACCAAGCTCAGATAATCTTATATCCTGTACTTCGTCACCTTTAGTTATAATTGATTTAATTAAAATATCTTCATTACCAAGGTCGGTATTTTCAATAATCTTATCTTTAGCTTGTTGAGCATAAAGTAAGGCAAGCTTGCTACCTCTAGATCCAATGATTATTTTTTTTCTCATAAAAAATTATTTCTTACTTGTATAAAGATTGTACAATTATTAAAAACTATTTGAATGAGCAAAAAACCCTTAATTCTTGGAATAGAGTCTAGTTGTGATGAGACAGCAGCTTCTTTAATAACTGAAAATGAAGAAGGATTCCCAGTAATTTTATCCAACATTGTTTCTAGCCAAGTGGAGGTTCATAAGGAGTTTGGTGGTGTAGTTCCTGAACTAGCAGCACGTTCACACATTGAAAAAATTGATTGGATTGTCAAAAAAGCTATTGATGAAAGTGGAAGAAAAATTAAAGAAATAGATGCGGTTGCTTCTACCGCTGGTCCTGGATTAATTGTTTGTTTATCAGTTGGGTTAAGTTTTGGTAAAGCTTTCGCAACAGCAATTAATAAACCTTTTATTGCTGTTAATCATCTAGAGGGACATGCTTTAAGTCCAAAACTAAATACAAATTTAAATTATCCATATTTACTTCTTTTAATTTCAGGTGGGCACTCACAATATTTAAATGTTCAGAACCTTGGTAAATATAAAAGATTAGGAACAACTATTGATGATGCATTAGGTGAGGCGTTTGACAAAACGGCAAAGCTTTTAGGAATAGAATTTCCTGGAGGACCTCAAATAGAAATTTTAGCCAAAAAAGGTGATCCAGAAAAATATGATTTACCAAAACCAATTTTCAGCAAAGGAGGATGCAATCTTTCTTTTGCAGGTCTAAAAACTGCCGTGTTGAAGATAAGCAAAACAATTAAATCAGAACAAGATAAATATGATCTTGCAGCATCTTTTCAAAAAACAATTGAGGAAATTTTATATAAAAAAACAAAGATTGCTTTTACTGAATTTGAAAAAATAAATGAATTAAATGAAAAAATTTTTGTTGTTGCTGGAGGAGTTGCAGCAAATAAAAAAATTAGGTCTATGTTAATTAATCTATGTGAAGAAAATAATTATAAAAGTATTTTTCCACCTATAGAGTTTTGTGGAGATAATGCAGCAATGATTGCAATGGTAGGTTTGGAAAAATTTAAAATAAATCAATTTGATGATTTAGATTATCCAGCAAAACCTAGATGGCCTTTAGACGAAGATGCAGCTTTTCTCAAAGGTGCCGGAGTTCAATTGTAATGAAATATTGGTTGATGAAATCTGAACCAGATGTTTGGTCAATTGACCAACAAAAAAAAGCTGGAATTAAAGGTGCACCTTGGGATGGTGTCAGAAATTATCAAGCTGCAAAAAATTTAAAAAGTATGAGTAAAGGAGATCTTTGTTTTTTTTATCATTCAAACATAGGAAAAGAGATAGTTGGAATAGTAAAAGTTGTTAAAGAATCGTATATAGATAAAACAGACAAAACAGGGAGATTTGTTGCCGTTACTGTTCAATTTAAGTCTAAATTTTCAAAGCCTATAACGCTCGAAAGTATTAAAAAAAATAAGGATTTAAGCCATTTAGCTCTGATAAAGCAAAGTAGGCTTTCTGTAATGCCTGTTGATTATAAAAGCTGGAAAATTATAAATAACATGAGTAAAATTTAAAAAAAAAATTGTCCTATGCCAAAAAAAAAGAAGAAAAAAAGCAAGGTAAGAAAAAAAAAGTCTAAAGTAAGAAAAAAAACCTCAAAAAAGGTAAAGAAAAGATCTAAAGTTAAAAAAAGATCTTCTAAAAAAGCAAAAAAAAGAATTAAAGCAAAAAAGGAAAACGGAAATACACCTCCTGAAGTTGTTATTAAAACAAAACCAGAATGGGTTAAAAGTAGCTTAGCAAACAAAAGTAAATACCAGCAAAAATATTCTCAATCTATAAAGAGCAATGATGAATTTTGGAGAAAAGAAGGAAAAAGAATTTCATGGATAAAACCCTATAAAAAAATTAAAGATGTAAAATACAGCACAAAAGAAGTAAAAATTAAATGGTTTGAAGATGGCACTTTAAATGCTTCAGCAAATTGTATTGATAGACACTTAAAAGATAAAAAAGATAAAACCGCTATTATTTGGGTCGGTGATGATCCAAAAGATAGTCAAAAAATTTCTTATAAACAACTTCACCAAAAAGTTTCGAAAGCAGCCAATGGTTTAAAAAAATTAGGAATTAAAAAAGGTGACCGTGTAACAATTTATTTAACGATGATTCCAGAGTTAGCAATTTTAATGCTAGCCTGTGTAAGAATTGGTGCAGTTCATTCGATTATTTTTGGAGGTTTTTCAGCAGATTCTATTTCGGGAAGAGTTAATGATTGCGAATCTGAATACATCATTACTGCAGATGAAGGAGTGCGAGGTGGAAAAACTATTCCACTGAAATATACAGTAGATGAAGCTTTAATGAGTTGTCCAAATGTTAAAAAATGTATTGTTGTTAAACGAACAGGTAATTATATTAACTGGGATCAAAATAGAGATGTTTGGTATCATGATTTAATCAAAGATGTTCCTAATCATTGTGAGCCTGAAGAAATGAATGCTGAGGATCCGTTATTTATTTTATATACTTCTGGTTCGACAGGTAAGCCTAAAGGAGTTCTTCATACTACTGGTGGTTATATGGTTTATGCATCAATGACTCATCAATATATTTTTAACTACAAACCAAAAGATATTTATTGGTGTACTGCTGATATTGGCTGGGTAACTGGACATAGTTACATTATTTATGGACCACTTTCGAATGGTGCAACAACTATAATGTTTGAAGGAATTCCAAATTATCCTGATAGTTCAAGGTGGTGGCAAATAGTTGACAAATATAAAGTGAATACTTTTTATACGGCACCGACTGCAATTAGAGCTTTGATGCGTGAAGGTGATAAACCTGTTAAAAAAACATCTAGAAAATCACTTAAGCTTTTAGGAACGGTGGGAGAACCAATAAATCCAGAGGCTTGGATGTGGTACTATAAAACTGTAGGTAATTCTAAATGCCCAATAGTAGATACTTGGTGGCAAACAGAAACCGGAGGTATAATGATTGCTCCTCAAACAGGGGCTATTCCTCTAAAACCTGGATCTGCAACAAAACCTTTCTATGGAATCAAGCCAGTGCTTGTAGATAAAAACGGTAAAGAAATTAAAGGAGCTGGAGAAGGAAGATTATGTATAGCTCAATCATGGCCTGGACAAATGAGAACTGTTTATGGTGATCATCAAAGATTTATCGATACGTACTTTTCTCAATTTAATGGAAAATATTTCACTGGTGATGGATGTAGAAGAGATAAAGATGGATATTACTGGATCACTGGTCGTGTAGATGACGTAATTATTGTTTCTGGACATAATCTAGGGACTGCTGAAATTGAAAGTGCATTTGTTGCACATCCAAAAGTAGCTGAAGCTGCTGTAGTTGGTTACCCTCATGATATTAAAGGTAATGGTTTGTATTGTTACGTAACCTTGAATGCAGGAGAAAGCGAAACTGGTGAATTAGAAAGAGATCTAAAACTTTGGGTTAGAAAACAAATTGGTCCTTTAGCAACTCCAGATCTAATTCATTTTACTCCGGGTCTTCCTAAAACAAGATCAGGAAAAATAATGAGAAGAATTTTAAGAAAAATTGCAGCTAACGAGCATGGTCAATTAGGAGACACCACTACTCTAGCGGATCCAAGTGTTGTTGATAGTTTAGTAGATAATAGAAAAAATATTTAAAACTGAATTAAATCTTTAAACTCTTGTTTAACAACATCCCATTTTAAAATCATCGAATTTAAAACAATCTTTCGATCTAAAGTTTTTAATTCGTCTGCAATTGGAGCCCACTTATATAAAGAAAGAGCACTAGGATTAAAAGGTAAGTCTTGACAATAACTATCCCAATTTATTTTCTCTAGTCGTTCATCAAAACTTTTTCTAGCTTCATCAATAATATCTAATGGCATCTTATTAGAAATCTCATCATCTAAAATTTTATTAAAAATTTCGTTTGCTTTGTGAATATCTTGATAATTAAAATTAACTTTTAAATATGAAAAAGTAAAAAAAGTTAAATCTTGTAATGCAACCGAATAAATATTCCATTTAGCAAGATTTACTGATGACATAAATTCATCATTATCAAAATGAAGAACATATCTTGTTCCCATTCTAGTTTTTAGATAATTATATAAAGTAACTTGCGTAGCCCAGGCAGATTTAGTTTGAATAAATTGTTCTAATTCATCTAAAGTTTTTATTTTTTTCTTTGGAATAAACGCCTTAAACATGGCGAATAAATATGTTTTAAAATCCTCAAGTTTTATATCTCTCCAAGTTAATTTGTATTTTCCCATGTAAATTTGTAAGTGCGCCAATTATATCTTAAAAAAGTAAGTAAATAAGTACCTAATATGATCAATTTTTGGGGTTTTCAAAGCTCTCATAATGGTTATGGTTTCTACCAGTTATAACTAAATAGAGAGGTATAAATGTCAAATCAACAAAAACACTGGGAAAAAACCAGGGGATTGTTATTTATTACACTGGCAATCTGGTTTGTTTTCTCAATTGGCATCTTTCTCTTTGGAGCTGAAATGAACGAGGTCACAGGACCTTTCGGTTATCCATGGACATACTGGTTTACGTGTCAGGGATCTCTTGGTGCATTTGTAATCCTAATTTTCTGGTTTGCGAATAGACAAGAAAAAATCGATGAAGAGTTCGGCTTTAGCGAAAGAGAGGACGAATAATGAAAGGTAATTTCATAGATAATTTGCCTAAGATTTACGGAATCTATACAGGAGGATTTGTAGGTTTCATAATCATTATGGCAATTGCTGAACAGATGGGTATGACAGCTAAAACGATAGGTATCGCTTTCGTTGCATTTACTGTATTCATCTATGCATTAATCGGTTATCTATCAAGAACAGCCCAAGCAGATGCATATTATGTAGCTGGAAGGCAAGTACCAACAGTCTTCAACGGAATGGCGACTGCAGCAGACTGGATGTCTGGTGCATCATTCGTTGCAATGGCGGGTGGTATTTACTTTAAAGGTTACGGTTATATGGCTCTACTTGTTGGTTGGACTGGTGGATACGTGCTTGTTGCATCTTTATTAGCACCATACTTAAGAAAATTTGGCTGTTATACAGTTCCAGATTTTATAGGTACGAGATACGGTGGTAATTTAGCTAGATTTAGCGCAGTTGTAGTTTTAACTGTTGCTTCATTTACATATGTGACTGCACAAATTAACGCTACAGGTACTATTGCATCTGTTGCACTTGATATCCCATTCCAATACGCAGTTTATGTTGGACTAATAAGTATTTTATTATGTTCAATGTTAGGTGGTATGAGAGGGGTAACTTGGACACAGGTTGCACAATATATCGTACTAATTATAGCATACCTACTTCCAGTATTCTGGATCAGTAACAAAATGGGTGCAGGTTTCTTCCCTCACTTTATGTTAGCTGACGAGGTGGCTAGAATTGGTGAATTAGAACAACAGTTCGGTTTTGTTAAAAACGCAGCTGCTGATCTAAAAACAGTGCCTAAAGGCTTAGCAGGAATAACTAAAGCTCACTCTGCAGTGAACGCTACACCTTGGGCATTTATTTCATTAGCATTAGCGATGATGATGGGAACAGCTTCATTACCGCACGTGATGATGAGATACTTTACTACTCCAAGTGTAAAAGCAGCTAGAAAATCAGTAGGTTGGTCATTATTCTTTATCTTCCTACTTTATTCTTCTGCTCCAATGTTAGCTACATTATCTAAGTTATCATTGATCGACCCGAATTTACCAACTGGTATTATCGGTAAGACATTTGCAGAAGTGGAAGCGATAGATTGGTACCAAAACTGGAACCAAGCAAACCTAATGTTTATCAGCGACTTTAACGGAAATGGAACTCTTGAATTAAATGAGTTCTTCATGGGTGGTAAAGCCGTTGTATTAGCAACACCAGAGATAGCTGGATTACCTTATGTAATTTCAGGTCTAGTTGCTGCAGGAGGTATGGCAGCTGCCATGTCTACTGCTGATGGTTTGATTCTAGCGATTGCAAACGCTATATCACATGATGTTTACTATAAGATCATTGATCCAAAAGCGGAAACTGCAAAACGACTACTTGTTGCAAGGGTATTACTTGTAATAATTGGTTTTGCTGGAGCAACTATTGCAGCAATGGAGATTCAAGGAATCTTAGGTTCGGTTATCTGGGCTTTTGATTTTGCGATGTCTGGATTGTTCTTCCCACTTGTACTTGGTGTATGGTGGAAGAGAGCTAATAGACAAGGTGCGATTGCTGGTATGCTAGGTGGTCTAATCGCCGGTGCGTGGTACTTAGTTTGGGTACGAACTGGTGGAAGTGGATTCCTAGGAATTACACAGTTAACATTTGGTATCTTCGGATCAGCTGTTAGTTTAGTTTTAATGGTCGTAGTTAGTTTAATGACTGCAGAACCAGATAAAGCTACTCAAAAAATGGTTGATGACGTGCGTGTACCAAGTGGTAAATCAATTCTTGGTAAATCACATTAAATAATCTTTTAAAGGGGCGATTAATTTCGCCCCTTTTATTTCAATAAATTTTCCAATATAAATTTTAAATGTCAGCAAATTTTCATCCTTTAATTTATTTTATCGATTATTTGCTTGGAATTATAATGTGGACTTTAATTGGAAGGGTGGCTATGAACATTTTCCAGAGAGAAGACTCACAATTCTTTTTCATGAGAGTATTTGTGAAATACACCAATCCTCTAATAAAATTATTTAAACCAATAACACCCTCATTTATCATTGGGCCATTGGTGCCATTGTATGTTGCTTGGTTTTTCTACATGATTAGATTTTATCTAATGCCTTGGATCTTGGGCTATTCGGTGATGGGAATGTTGTCATTTCCTCTAGAGAGTGAGATTTCTAGACAAATTTATCAATTTTTTAATTCATTTTAATTTTTAAAATTGATACTAGTTAATCTAGCAATCAATGAAAAATATACAAATCTCACCATCAATTTTATCAGCTGACTTTAGTCAATTAGGTACAGAAATTAAAAGACTCGAAGATGGTGGAGCTGATATGATTCATGTGGATGTTATGGACGGTCATTTTGTTCCTAATTTAACAATAGGACCACCTGTAATAAAAGCTCTTCGAAAACATTGTTCATTAAAATTTGATGTTCATTTAATGATATCACCAGTGCATAAATATATAGATGCTTACGCCGATGCAGGAGCAGATATAATTACTATTCATCCCGAGGCAACCGATAATTTAGAAAATTCAATTAAAAAAATAAAAGAAAAAAATAAAAATGTTGGAGTTTCGCTTAATCCTGAAACTAAAATTGATTTAATAATAGATTTATTAGATCAAATAGATTTAGTCCTAATTATGAGTGTAAATCCTGGATTTGGAGGGCAAAAATTTATGCCAGAAGTTTTAGATAAAATTAAAGAATTAAAAAAAATAAGAGAGCAAAAAAAGTTAGATTTTGACATAGAAATTGATGGAGGTATCAATTTTGATAACTGCAAAAGTGCAATTGATGCCGGTGCTAACATTCTTGTTTCTGGTACTACGGTATTCAAAAGTAATGATGGAGATATAAAAAAAAATATTAATTTATTAAAATTAAAATAAGTTAATGATTAATACAAATTCCTTAGGCATTTTAGGTCAATTTTATTTTAATGTAAAAGATAGCTTTAAATCAATTTATCAAAATTCAAATTTTTACGAAAAAAAAATATCGAAAACTTTCGAAAATAGTTTTGAATACAAACCTAGTCCTCATTTACTTTCATCTATAATTAAATATCAAAATAAAAAATATAAAATTGAAGATTTTGCTATTGAGTCAATTTGGCAAAATAATTTAAATCCAAAAGATTATGAAAAATTAAATAATTTTTTTTGGTTTTTCAGCTTAGATTTAAAATCTTCAAAAAAAACTACACAAACAGTTATAAAAAAATGGATTTCAAATAATGCTAAATATCAAAAAAGAAGTTGGGGATTTGATTTGACAGCAAAAAGAATTATTTCATGGTTATCAAATCATCAACTCACTTACGAAGATAGTGATCAAGAATACAGATCTATTTTTGACCATATGGTTCAAAAACAAACTAATCATTTATTAAATGAAATAAAAAATCCAAAAGAGGTGGAAAATAAAATGATTGGATGTGCTGCAATAATTTTGACCGGTTTAGCTTATAAAAATGAAAAACAATATCTTTTAAATGGATTAAATTTATTAAAAAATATCATTAAATCCGCAATTGATAATCAAGGCTTTCCAAAATCAAGAAATATTCGACAACTGATATTTTATTTAAAATACTTTATAATTATTAGAGAGTGGTTTAAAGAATCTCAGAGTTTAATTCCTGAATATATTGATGAAGCTATTTATTATTTAGGATCAAGTTATGCTTTCATTTGGCAAAATATAAAACAAGATATTTTTTTTAATGGTAATTATTCTTCTGAAAATAAAGAATTTGATCAATATTTAAAAAGGTTTGGTTATACTTTCAAAAACCAGATTAATGAACTTGGTGGATATGCGATTCTTAAAAATAAAAAAATAATTCTTGCTGCAGACATAGGTTCTAGTCCTAACAAAACTTTTTCCAAAGACTATCAAGCAGGTGCCTTATCTTTTGAAATATTTTCAAATGAAAAAAAATTAATTTCAAATGCTGGTTATTATTCAGATAAAAATAATAAATTTAATAAATTATCAAAAAGTACCTCTCTTCATTGTGCTTTAACAATTGAGGATTATTCTTCTTGTAATTTTATTAAACATCAACAAAATTTGATTACTGATAAAGGACTGAAAATATCAAAAAAAAATGTAGTTTTTGAAAATAATTATTGGAAAATATCAGGTGCACATGATGGATATTTAGTTAAATTTGGAACCATTTACGAAAGAGAAATTGAGTTCTACCCAGAACAAATGAAATTTATTGGCTATGATAAGTTAATTAGAAAAACTTCAAATAATGAAATTAAATTTGATATTAGATTTCATCTTGATCCAAACTCAAAAGTAATGAAAACACAAGATAACAAATCTATACTAATTGAATTAGATGAGGAAGGTTGGAAATTTAGTTGTGATAACTTTGATATTAATATTGATAATGGTCTATATTTCGGTAATAAAAATTCATATAAAGAAAACCAAAATATTTTTATCTCAGGTATAAATAGTAAAAAAGAACAGGTAATAAAGTGGGAGATAAGTAAATTACAATGAAGAAAAAAATCAAAACAGCTCTCATCTCTGTATCCGATAAAAGTAACTTAAAACCATTGTTGAATATTTTAAAAAAAAACAAAATCCAAATAATTAGCTCGGGTGGTACTTATAAAGAAATTAAAAAATTAAAATTTAATTGTTTAGAAGTATCTGATTTTACTAATTCCCCTGAAATTTTGGAGGGTAGAGTAAAAACTCTTCATCCAAAAATCCATGCGGGAATTTTAAATAAGAGAGAGAAAAAATCTCACTTAAAAGATCTAAAAGATAATGGTTTTGAGAATATTGATTTAGTAGTTGTTAATTTTTATCCATTTGAAAACACTATTAAAAAAACAAATAATCATAAAAAAATTATAGAAAATATTGATATAGGTGGCCCTACAATGGTTAGGTCTGCAGCTAAAAATTATAATGATGTGACTGTAATAACTTCTTCAGAACAGTATGAAGAATTAATTGAAGAATTAAAAAAGTTCAAAGGATCTACTTCCTTAAGTTTTAGGGAAAAGCTATCAAGGATAGCTTTTACTGAAACAGCTTATTATGACTCTGTTATTTCTGACTATTTTAATAAAAAAACAAATACTATTTTTCCTAAGAAAAAAGTTTTGCATGGAAATCTTACAGAAAAACTTAGATACGGAGAAAATCCTCATCAACAAAGTGCAATCTATTCAACTAGTTCGAATACAAATTTAAAACAAATTCATGGAAAACAACTAGGTTACAACAATTATAATGACATATTTAGTGCTCTAACTATTTCAAGATCTTTACCAAAGGGTAAAGGAACAGTCATAGTTAAACATGCAAATCCATGTGGAGTTTCTATTAAAAATGATCATTTAGAGAGTTATAAATCTGCTCTTTCTTGTGATCCCGTAAGTGCTTTTGGTGGAATAGTTTCTTGTAATTTTAAAATAACTAAAAATTTATCTTTAGAATTAAATAAATTATTTTTAGAAGTAATTATCGCAAATGGATTTGAAAGCAGTGCTATCAAAATATTAAAAGCTAAAAAAAACTTAAGATTAATCGACGCAACAAATTATACATCAAAAGAATTTCTTAAATTTGTATCATGCAACCAAAATATAATGATTCAATCAGAGGATTTAAATTTATTTTCAACAAAAAATTTTAAAATCGTTTCAAAACAAAAACCAACATCTAAACAATTTAAAGACCTTATTTTTGCTTTCAACGTATGCAGATATGTAAAGTCAAACGCAATAGTGCTAGCTTCAAACGAAACCACTGTAGGTATTGGTTCTGGTCAACCAAGCAGATTGGATAGTTGTCAAATAGCAATAAATAAAATGAAAAAATTTAATCTTCAGAATAATAATTTAGTTGCTGCCTCAGATGCATTCTTTCCTTTTGTAGATGGTATTGAAAAATTAGTCCAATCTGGTGTTAGAGCAGTAGTTCAGCCATCTGGATCAATAAGGGATAAAGAAATAATTAATTTTGCAAATGAAACTGATACGGTGCTTGTTTTTTCAAAGACAAGACACTTTAGGCATTAGATATTTTATCTATTTTTGCAGCAAGAATAAAATCACTCTCTGCTAGTCCTTTAATTGCATGCGTGTATATTTTAATTCTTGCATAACCCCAGCCAAACCATAGATCAGGATGATGACCTTCGGCCTCAGCTATTTCTCCAACTTTATTTACAAATTCTTGACTTTTTAAAAAGTTATCAAATTTAAAACTTTTTATTAAATGAAAACCATCAATCTTATCCTCTAAAACTTCCCAACCATCAATTTTTTTTAGATATTTATGAATTTCATCAGAATTAAAAGGAGGGATATTTCCTTCGCATGGTACACATTTTTTATTTGCTAAATCACTCATAAACTTTCTTGGAGCGGGCAAAGGGGGTCGAACCCTCGACCTTCTCGTTGGCAACGAGACGCTCTACCACTGAGCTATGCCCGCTTGTTTAAAAGTATTATAGATAGTGGTTTTTAAAAATGCAAGCAATAAGAAAATTTATAACGAAGTGTGTCGTGTGTATGGCAAAAATTTAATATAAGATATTTTTGTTTATAAATTAAATAAAAAAATGAATAAAATTATTAACTCAGAACAATTTAAAAAAATTTTAGATCATCTGAATAAACAAGAATTTGACATTGCCTTAGAAGGAATTAAAAATTTATCAGTTAAATTTCCTAATGATCTAATATTAAATAAATTATTCGCTTCTACATATTTTAAAAAATCAGATTGGCATAATACGATTAAATATAACAAAAAAATATTAGTAAATGGAAAAGATAAATATTTAGCTTATATGAATATGGGTATTGCATATTTTAAACTAGGTGAAATCCATGAGTCAATTGAGGCCTACAAAAAATCTATTGAAGATAATTCTAATTTCGAAATAGTTTATAATAATTTAGCAATTTCATATATCGAAATTGGACATTATGAAGAAGCTTTTATTAATTTTTTAAAAACTCTAAAGATTAATAAAAATAATAAATTTGCTAATAAAAATTTGATTTATTTATTAAATTTTATTAACCCAAAAAACGTACAAGATCATAATTTTATAGAAATAAACTGTGAAATAAAAAAATTAGTATATCAATTAGAAGTTAATAATATAAACAAAATTGATTTTTTAAAACAAACAATAAATCAAAGTGATAATATTATAAAAAAATATTATAAAAATTTATTTTTTGAAGAAACCCAAATTTATAGAAAAAATTCACAAAATTTGAATTGTAAAAGACATTTTAAAGTTTTTAAAAAATTTAATATAATTCCTAAGTTTTGTTTTTCTTGTTACAAAGTACAAATAAATCTAAAAAATGTGATTGATTTAATCAAATTATATTTTGTCTTTGATGAAATTAACTTAGAAAATAATAATACAAGAAAGTGTGCGATAGAACTTAGGGATAAAGTAAAAGGTAATTACAAGGGATACATATATTGTGGTGAATTAAATGAAGCAACGAAAGTAAAAGAAAAGTTAAATAAAATTCTAATTAGTGAAAAATTAAATAATTTTGAAATTGAAATTAAACATGGATGTACAGAATATTATAATTCCTATCCTAAATTTAAAAAAATCAATTTTGAAGGAGAACAAGAGTTTAATTATAATGAAAATTGGCATAAACAAGAAAATATAATTGACAAATTAGAACCAATTAGATCTGAGGAAAATAAGAAAATTTTGATACAAAGTTCAAAAGGAATAAATCTGTCAGATATTTTGATTATAAAAAACTGGATAAGTTATGCGTGTATCATAGGAGATCATAGCTACAAAAAAGTTTATACTAATCACATTGATGTATCATTTCTGAGTAACATTTTACAAAATCAAATAAATTTTAGAGTAAAAGAGCTTAAAAATTAAATTTATTTAATATTAAGCCAATTAAACTTCATTTTATATTTTTCTAATAGATGAAAGTAAGGCTGATATTGTTTTTTATTATATTTAGAAACTTTACTTCTAATTTGACTAAAACTAAGTGTTTTAACGTTTAAATTATTCCTTTTATAAAATTTGAGAACTTCTTTATTCCAATTTAATCCACAAAACTTATAAATTTCTTTAGAAATGTTTTCACTATTTTGAGTAAATTGCTCTAAATTTATGTCCATAATGACATCAGAATATTTAGTTTTATAATAATTTATAACTTTAATATAATTATCAACGTAGTTAGTTATATTTTCAATTGAATGGGCCCAAGACAATTCAGGAAGCATTGACTGATAAATAGAAATTATTGAGTCTAACGGGTTTCTAAAAGTATGTAAGAATTTAGCATTCGGATAAATTTTTAATATTGCATCAATATTAAAAAAATTTTCCAATGACTTATCAATAAAAATTTGTTTATTTAATTTATGTCCATGATTAAAATTTGAGTACTTTTCACGAATCGTTTTGCCTAAAATATTTAAATTTATTTCAAAGTTGAAATTATTAATATCAAAATCATTTTTGTAAATCTTTGGACCAATCTGCTCTAATATAGATGTGTTGACAACATGACACTCTCCTAAACTATTTATGTTTTTGTAATCAGAACTACTTATAATTGCTTCAATTAAGGTAGACCCTGATCTTGGTAAACCGATAATAAATATTGGAAAGAATTTATCTTTCACAGATATTTCTGTATTATTAGAAAATTTTATTTTATCATAAAATTTATTTAGAATTTGATCATAATAAAATTGTGATGAATCATTATAAACTTTTTTTGAATTGTAAATAAGATTGTGTGATTCCTTCAAATATTCAAGTTCTTTAAAAATTCGTTTATTTTTTTTTTCTTTTTTTGATAACAAATAATTAATGATCCCATTTTCAAAAATACTGTGTTCAAAATCATTTTTAAGTTTAAGAATATGATCAAATTCCTTGTCATTCAAATTATTTGAATTCAATGTAAACAGACCATAATAAGGTCTTACTTTATTTTTGTCTTTTTCAATTAGTTTATTATAAATAACTTTTGCAGCATCAATTTCTCCCATACTTTGTTTTAAAAATGCTATATTGTACAAAACTTTAATTGAATTTGGTTTTTTCTCTAAGAATTTATTATAGTAATAGGCACTTTTATCAAAATTGTTTAATTCAAAATAAATTAATCCGATGTAAAATAAAATTTCGTCATTAATATGATTACTCTCCTTTAAATTTAAAAATAATTTTAAAGCTTTGCTGTAGTTTTTTTGTGCTAAAAGTTTTTTACCTAAAAGAAATTTCATAAATATATTTTAAATTTAGTTCGTTAAAACATAATATAGTGGGACATTTTTTTCATTCAATTGATACTAAAAAAAATAGTATAGTAATAAGATTAATAATATGAAAAAAGAAGAATTACCAATTACAGTACCTGTTTTTCCATTGAGTAATTTCATAATTTTTCCAAAAACAACAGTCCCTTTAAATATTTTCGAACCGCGGTATATCGATATGATAAATGATAGTATGAAATCGAACAAACTAATTGGAATGATACAGCCGAAAGTTTCTAATGAAAAAAAAATCAATCCTGAATTACACAAAGTTGGCTGCCTTGGAAAAATTACCAGTTTTAGAGAAACAGAAGATGGAAGATTTTTAATTGAATTAAAAGGATTAATAAGATTTAGACAAATAAAAGAATTAATTACAGAAAATAAATATAGAATTTTAGAAGTAGATTTTAAAAATTTTTATCAAGACTTAGAAAACCAAAAAGAAAAATTAAAATTTTCTGATCTTGAATTAATTTTTAAAGATTTAAGATCATTATTTGAAAAAAGAGGATTTATCATAAATTGGAAAGCGCTAGAAAAACAAAGTCTTGATGAAACAATTAACGCGCTTGCTATGGCATCACCTTTTTCTTTAGAAGAAAAGCAAGTTTTGTTAGAAGCAGAAAATTTGGATATCAGAAAAGATAAAATTTCTCAGATTTTAAGTACTTATACTTTTGATAATTTTGATAATACAACATTACAATAATTAAGAATTAATTCCTTTGTCTGCAATTTTAGTGAACATTTTGTTTAATGATATATTTCTTCCTAACAGTTTCACTGATTTGCTCAAAAAACTATTATGAAATTTTCTCTCAAAATTAAAAAATTCTTGAACTAAATCAATGCTATTCGAGAAAATATAATTTTTATGTTTGATTTTTTTTTCAAATTCATCATTAACCGAACTATCAAGAGGTAATCCTAAATCTATTTTTTCTTTAATAATATTGACTAAAGAATTTATATCTCTAATTGTCATATTAAAGCCCTGCCCAGCAAGAGGATGAATTCGATGAAGTAAGTCGCCAAAAGCTAAAATATTTTTATAATAATAAGATCTCAAAATAAGAGATTTAAGTTTAAAGTGTTCAATTTTATCAATTTTTTTAATTTTAAATTTTGGGTTATATTTGTTTATCAAATTTATTATTTTTTCTCTGCTTAAGTTTTTTAAATCATAGATCGAATATACAATTGAAGTTTTAGTTTTTGATAATGGCAAAAAAGCTAGTGGTCCTATCTTAGTAAATATTTGAATAGCAGTATCATTTGAAATTTTGTCATGATTTATTACAGTCGTAAAAGCAAAACTGTTATAAGCTTTTTCAATTTTCTTATTAAAGTATTTTTTTGTAAGGATACTATTGTAATCTGTGTTTACTATTAAATTATACTTATCTAACTTAAATATTTTTTTTTTATACTTTGTTTTCTTGCAATATTTATTTTTACTTAAACTTTTATTTAAGGCTTCATATATTTGATGATTTTTAATTATTGAAAAAAGGTGATTTGTGTTATTTTCGAAATTTAATATTTTTTCGTTTTTTAAGTTTTCACTATAAATTTCGATTTTTTTTAATTTCCAAATTATTTTTTGAATTTTAATTATATTTTTATCAAAGTATTCATAATTGCTCTTTGAAATACCAATCGTTCTAGACTTTTCAATATTAGGTTTTTTGTGAAGCGCCACTATATCAACATAAATTTTTTGATTAACTAACGCTTTTGCTAAACTTAAAGCAGTTAAACCTGAACCAAGTATGCAAACTTTCATATTATTTTTAATTTTAACAACAAAAATTAGATGATACAAAGTGATAAAATCGATTCATAAATATGGATATTAAAAAAACAGCTAATTTAGTTATTAATTTTACTTTAAAAAGGCTGGCAGAAATTTTTGGATTGATTGTTTTTTGTGCTGGAATTTTAATTTTATTGGCATTACTGACCTATTCTCCAGAAGATCCAAATTTTATCTTTCCAGATAACAAAGAAATTAAAAATATTTTAGGTTTCCGTGGAAGTTTTGTCTCAGATTTATTTTTTCAATCATTAGGTCTGGTCTCTTATTTGTTTTCATTAACTTTGATTGTAACTGGAATTAACATTGTAAGAAATAAAGATTTTTTTTTAGTTGTTGAAAATATTTTTTTTTCAATAATTTATTCTATTCTTGGAACTTTATTTCTTGCTCATTTTTATCCAAATGATTTTACCCTTTATATAAATGGTAGTGGAGGATTTGTAGGCTCATATTTAAATGAAACTTTTTTGAATTCGTTAATACTGATTAATAAAATAGTTTTTTACTATATTTTAATTGTATTAATTGTTTTTTTATTTTTGTTTAGTATCAATTTTAATCCAATAAAATTTTACGTAACATTAAAAAGATTAACTAATGTTTTTAATAAAAAAGGGAGCAACAATTATACTGATAAAAGTGAGATTATAAGTGAATATATTCCTGAAGAACAAATTAAAAATCTAATCCAGGAAGATTTACCTTTTATTAAAGGCGAAAATAAAAATAATAATAAAAATAAATTTAAACTACCGACTATAGATTTGTTAAAAATTCCGGCTAAAAAGGAAAGCGAAAATATTGAAAAAAATGAAACTAATGATCCAGAGTTTTTAGAAAAAATTCTGCTAGACTTCGGTGTAAACGGTACTATAAAAAAAGTGAGCTATGGCCCTGTAGTTACTCTAAATGAATTCGAGCCAGCTGCAGGAGTAAAAGTTTCAAAAATAATAAATTTATCTAATGATATAGCAAGAAATACTAGTTCAGAATCTGCTAGAATTGCTACTATACCAGGAAGCAATACTGTCGGTATTGAACTACCCAATAGCCTTAGGGAAAATGTTTATCTAAGTGAAATTTTAAATAATTCTGACTTTAAAAAAAAAGAAATTAAATTACCAATTGCATTAGGTAAAAGTATTTCTGGTAAACCAATAGTCGGGGACTTATCTTCAATGCCCCATCTTCTTATTGCCGGTACAACTGGTTCAGGTAAGTCTGTATGTATAAATACTATAATTTTGTCACTACTTTATCGACATACTCCCGATAAATGTAAATTTATTTTAATAGATCCAAAAATGCTTGAACTTTCTACATATGAAGGAATTCCACATTTATTGTGCCCTGTTATTACAGAGGCTAAAAAAGCTGCGTCTGTTCTTGGGTGGGTGGTTAAAGAAATGGAGAGTAGATACAGATTAATGACAAAAGAAGGTGTTAGAAATATTGATGGTTATAATTCAAAGCATAAACTGCCTATGCCATACATCGTTGTTGTGGTTGATGAAATGTCAGATTTAATGTTAGTGGCAGGTAAAGAGATTGAGAATTATATACAAAAATTGTCACAAATGGCTAGGGCTGCAGGAATTCATATAATAATGGCAACACAAAGACCTAGTGTTGATGTAATAACAGGCACAATTAAAGCAAATTTCCCAACAAGAATATCATTTCAAGTTACATCAAAAATAGATAGTAGAACGATTTTAGGTGAACAAGGTGCCGAACAATTATTAGGAAAAGGAGATATGTTATATATGTCTTCTGCCAACCGTATCGTTCGTATTCATGCTCCTTTTGTCTCAGATACTGAAATTGAAACAATAAATAATTTTTTAAGATCTCAAGCTGAACCAGATTATGTCGATGAAATTTTAAATTTTGCAGATGAAAAAGAAATTGGTGATAACCCAAATCAAGGTGAAAAGGATGAACTTTATCAACAAGCATTAGAGTTAATTAGATCAGAAGGTAAAGCATCAACTTCCTTTTTACAAAGAAAACTCCAAATTGGTTATAACAGAGCGGCAAGGATAATAGACATGATGGAGGCAGATGGAATAGTTAGTAAAGCTAATCATGTTGGTAAAAGAGATGTGCTTTAATGTTGCGAATTTATCTAATATTATTTTTTTTTGCTTTAACATTTGAATCGAATGCAGATGTAAAAGAAAAAATTATTGAAAATTTAAAAAATACAAATAATTTGAATTTTAATTTTGAGCAAAATACTAATGGAAAAATTGAAAATGGCAATTGTACAATTGAATATCCAAAAAAAATATTTTGTGAATACTCTAGAAGTAACAATAAAATTTTAGTATCAAATGGTAAGTCCCTAGTTGTTAAAACAATTACAAGTTATTATCGTTATCCATTAGATAAAACTCCCTTAGGTGTAATTTTAGATAAAAATTTTCTTATAAATAAAATTAATTATTTAAAGGAGAGAAAAATTGACAATAAGCTAATTAATTTTAAAATTATAGATAATAATAGTGAAATAAATATTTTTTTTGACAATGAAACGTTTGATTTAATTGGTTGGCAAAACATAGATATCTATCAAAATTTTAATATTACTTACATATCTTCAATAAGAAAGAATAGGATCTTACCCAAAAGCTTATTTGACCTTCCGGCCCAAAATTAAATATTTAATATTTCAGTTTTAAATATTTTCATGCCTCTAGAAATATAGTTATTCAAAGCATTTTTATGATCAAGAGAACATGTATGTACCCAAACACGATTAATATTATTTTTAAAAGATTTTTTTATTGCTTCAGACAATAAATAGGAGCCTAATTTTCTATTTTGATATTCCTCTAATATACCAAAATAAGCAATTTCAGTCTCATTTTTTTCTGGGTGAAAAATTAATTCAAAAAAACCAACTAGATCATCATTAAATTTTAATACATAAGATCTAACATTCTTGTTAGATACATAATTTATCCATTTTTCTTCTGACCAAGTAAGTCTGTCTACCCATTTGTGATTTTTACCAATATTTTTGTAGAAAAATTTATTCAATTGAAAATTTATTGGATCAATTAAACTTAAAGAATAATATTTTGATGGTTTGTTTCCTTCTTTAAGATTCTTGAGTGAATTAATTTCAAGATAATTTCTTTTAACTTCCTCGGTCACTCAACCATTTTTCCTACTCGTTCACCTCCAAACAAATGAAAGTGTAAGTGGGGAACTTCTTGTCCACCATGATCACTGATATTTGCTAAAGCTCTATAGCCCTGTCCTACTTCTGTTGAAATACCAAGCTTTTTAGCAACTATATTAATTCCTTTTAATAATCCAACCATCTCTTCTGAAGAGGCATTCAGACAAAAATCATCTAAATCGATATATTTACCTTTAGGAATAACTAAAGCATGAATTTTTTTTTGTGGATTGATGTCGTGAAATGACAAAACAAAATCATCCTCATAAATTTTATTACAAGGTATTTCTCCACGTAAAATTTTTGCAAAAATATTATTTTCGTCGTAACTCATTTTTTTCTTTTTTCTAACTCAGACATTACTTCTTCAATTTTAATATCATTTGCTTCAAGATACATTAACAAATGGTAAAATACATCTGCAGCTTCGTGGATTTTATTTGTATTTTCTTCAACAGCTTCAATCAATTCATTGACTTCTTCTAAGACTTTTGCCTTGCCTAATGATTTGTCAGTAAGTAACTTATTAGTGTAAGAACCTTCAACAGGTGAAGATTTTCTCTCTCGTGCAAGTTTGATTAAGTTTTCTAATGTATTAAGCATATTAAATTCTAACAGGAATTCCTTTTGAATCCAAATACTCCTTGGCTTCTTTTACGGAATGTTTGCCATAATGAAATATTGATGCTGCTAAAACTGCGCTTGCATTTCCTAATTTAATTCCATCTACTAAGTGATCTAGATTTCCAACTCCACCTGAAGCAATAACTGGAATATTTACTATGGAAGATATCTTAGCCATAAGTTCAATATCATAACCAACTTGGGTACCATCTCGATCCATAGAAGTAACTAGTAGCTCTCCTGCACCGCTATTTTCCATTTGTTTAGCAAATTCTATTGCATCAATTCCTGTATTGTTTCTTCCACCATGAGTAAAAATTTCCCATTTATCTTGATTTTTTTTAGCATCTATTGCTACCACAATACATTGTGTCCCAAATTTTTTAGAACTTTCTACTACTACTTCTGGATTTTGAACAGCAGCAGTGTTGATTGATACTTTATCTGCACCACAATTCAGTAGTTTATTGATATCCTCAACATTTCTAACACCACCTCCAACTGTCAAAGGAACAAAACATTTCTTTGACGTTTTCTCTACTACATCGTAAATAGTATCTCTATTTTCATTTGATGCAGTAATATCTAAAAAACAAATTTCATCTGCTCCACCGTCTGAATAAATTTTTGCTTGTTCGACAGGATCGCCTGCATCCTGCAGATCTACAAAGTTTATTCCTTTTACAACACGTCCATTTTTAACGTCTAAACATGGTATAATTCTATTTTTAAGCATCTAATTCTTTCACTAATTCGTCTAATTTAATATCACCATCATAGATAGCTTTTCCAACTATAATGCCTTCAATGTTATTATTATTTAATTCCTTAGCTTTTTTAATGTCATCAATTGAAGAAACTCCACCAGATATAATTACAGGACAATTAGAAGTATCTGCAACCTTTAAAGTATCCTCAAAATTGGGATTTTGCTTCATTCCATCTCTATTAATATCAGTATAAATCAATCTACTTACACCATAATCATTAACTTCTTTCAAATAATCTAAAGTTAATTGATTGGAATTTTCCTTCCAACCTGAAATAGATAAATAACCATTTTTAGCGTCCAAACCTAACGCAATTTTATTTGGAAATTTTTCGCATGCTTCTTTTAAAAAGTTTTTATCTTTTATAGCAGCACTTCCTAAAATAACTTTTTCAACACCAGCATCAGTATATTTCTGAATACTTTCAAAATTTCTGATACCTCCACCAATTTCAACTTTAAGATCAAATTTTTTTACTATTTCTTGAATTATATCTAAATTTACAGTTTCACCGGTTAAAGCACCGTCTAAATCAACTATATGTAAGTTTTTTAAACCATGGTCTTTATATTTGCCAGCTTGTTCGATTGGAGACATTTCGTATTCAGTTTTATTATCAAAGTCCCCTTTAACTAACCTAACGCACTTCTTGTCTTTAATGTCTATTGCGGGAAATATTTTCATTTATAGGTTAATAAAATTATCAATTATTTTAAGTCCAATTTTATCACTTTTCTCAGGGTGAAACTGTGTTCCAAAAATATTTTCTTTTTCAACAGAGCAAACAATATTTGATGAATAATCTGTTGTTGCTGAAATTACATTTTTATCTTCTGGTACAAATTCATAACTGTGAACAAAATACATGTGAGAATTATTTTCTATATCTTTAAAAATTTTGCTGTCTTTAACAATGCTAATTTGGTTCCAGCCAATATGAGGAAGTTTATATTTTCCATTTTGATTATCTATTTTTGATACTTTTCCCGATATCCAACCAAGGCCTTTGGTTTCTGTTTCTTCGAAACCGACGTCTGCAAACATTTGTAATCCAACACAAATTCCAAGAAGTGGTTTTTTATTATCAATTGAAAACTCATTTAAAGTGTCTACTAGACCACTGATGTTATTAAGCGCATCAACACAACTCTTAAATGAACCCTGCCCTGGTAAAACAACTTTATCTGAAGATTTAATCTTGTTTAAATCTGAAGTTACCTCGATATTCACTTTATCTTTAGCAACTTCCTTAAAAGAGTTTATTACCGAGCTTATATTGCCCGAATTATAATCAACAATTGTGACGTTCATTAAACTTATAATGAGCCTTTAGTGGATGGAATGCTCTTTTTGTTTCTTGAGTCCATCTCTAGTGCAGCTCTTAATGATCTTGCTAATGCTTTATAACAAGATTCAATTATGTGGTGACTATTATCACCATAAATATTTTCAACGTGCATTGTAATGCCTGCTGATTGAGAAAAAGCTTGGAACCATTCTTTAAATAGCTCTGTATCCATCTCACCAAGTTTCTCAACTTTTAATTTTACTTTCCAAATTAAATAAGGTCTGTTCGAAACATCAATGGCTACCCTTGTTAAAGTTTCATCCATTGGAATAACTGTGTGCGCATATCTTTTTATCCCTACAAATTTTTTAGCAGCTTTTTTTAAAGCTTCGCCTATAGCAATACCTGTATCTTCTGTTGTGTGGTGAAGATCAATATGAGTATCTCCTTTAGCTTTTACTTTTAGATCAATCAATGAATGCTTTGATAATTGCTCAAGCATGTGATCCAAGAAACCTATCCCAGTGTCAATTTGGTATTTTCCCTTACCATCAATATTTACTTCAACATTGATGCTGGTTTCTTTTGTTTTTCGAGATACTTTTCCTTTTCTAGCCATATATTTTTAATGGTATACATACATAATCACACTATATCAATATCAGTCTGAACACTTGAAGTATCAAAAATAGTTACCATTTATTAAGTATGACAACAATTGTACTAGTTAGAAAAAATAACGAAGTAGTAGTTGCTGGTGATGGACAAGTCAGTATGGGGAATACTGTTGTAAAGAGCACTGCTTCAAAAGTCAGAAAAATTGAAAAAAGAGATGTGGTTGCTGGGTTTGCAGGATCAACTGCTGATGCACTAACTTTATTCGAAAGATTAGAAGGTAAATTGGAAAAACATGCAGGTAATTTATCTAGAGCTGCCGTTGAATTAGCAAAAGACTGGCGAACTGATAAATATTTAAGAAGATTAGAGGCGTTGATGGCTGTCGGTGACAAAAATAACAGCTATATTATTTCTGGAACTGGTGATGTCCTTGAACCTGAAGGAGATGTAATTGGTATTGGTTCTGGAGGGAATTATGCTCTAGCAGCTGGAAAAGTTTTAATGGAAGGAGATATGTCCGCAGAAGAAGTTGCTAAAAAAGCTATTAAAGTTGCTGCAGATATATGCGTCTTTACAAACGATAATGTTAAAATTGAAAAAATATAATGGATAATTCAAACGTAACACTATTACATCCAAAAGATAAAAATCAAAAAGATGAAGCTTCTTTAGTTAGTTCTTTATCCCCTAGAGAAATTGTTTCAGAATTAGACAGGTTTGTTGTTGGGCAAAACAAGGCTAAAAGAGCTGTTGCTGTTGCTTTAAGAAATAGATGGAGAAGACAAGCACTTAAAGGTGAAATGAAAAATGAGGTCTTACCAAAAAATATTTTAATGATTGGGCCAACTGGAGTCGGTAAAACAGAAATCTCAAGAAGACTTTCAAAACTAGCTGAAGCCCCATTTGTAAAAGTAGAAGCTACAAGATTTACTGAGGTTGGATATGTGGGAAGAGATGTGGAGCAGATCGTAAGGGATTTAATTGAGATTGCAATCTCAATGGAAAAAGTAAAAAAAAGAAAAGAAGTTTTTGCGCAAGCTCAAAAAGCAGCTGAGGAAAAAGTTTTAGACGCATTAGTTGGAAAAAAAGCGAGTTTGGCTACAAGAGAAAGTTTCAGAAAAAGACTAAGAAATGGTGATTTAGATGATAACGAAATCGAAATAGCTGTAAGTGACACTGGATCTGGTGGTGCTTCTTTTGAAATTCCTGGTATGCCTGGTGCAAACGTCGGCATGATTAACATTGGTGAAATGATTGGAAAATCAATGGGTAATAAAGAAAAAAAGAAAAAAATGTCAGTAAAAGAATCTCATGAAATTTTAATTAATGATGAGTCTGATAAGTTAATTGAACAAGATAAAATTATTAAAGCGGCTAAACTTTCGACCGAAAATAATGGTATCGTTTTCTTGGATGAAATTGACAAAATTTCTGCAAGAACAGATAGGGTTGGTGGAGATGTTTCAAGAGAAGGTGTTCAAAGAGATTTATTACCTCTAATCGAAGGAACTACAGTTAACACTAAGCATGGTCCAATAAAAACTGATCATATTTTATTTATTGCCTCAGGTGCGTTTCAGCTTGCAAAGCCATCGGATCTGTTACCTGAATTACAAGGAAGATTGCCAATTAGAGTTGAGCTTGAAGCTTTAACAAGTGAAGATTTTAAAAGAATTTTAAGAGAACCTGATTTTAGTTTAATAAAACAATATGTGGCTCTTTTAAAAACTGAAAATGTTGATCTTGAATTTTCTGATGACGGTATTGATGCTATTGCTAATATTGCATCTGAAGTAAACACAACAGTAGAAAATATCGGAGCTAGAAGATTACATACAATTATAGAAAAAATTCTAGACGATATAAGTTTTACTGCAACAGATAGAGCTGGTGAAAAAATAATTATAAATAAAGAATACATAAATAAAAACTTAGATAATTTGGTAAAAGACACTGATCTGTCTAAATTTATACTATAATTTTAAATAACCTAAATCTAACATCTCATTTTTAAGATTACTTTCAATTTTTTCTCTGTTCTTATTATCTAGAATTTTTCTCCAATCATTTTTGGGTCCTAAATTAAAAAAAACTTTTCTATTGCCAGTTTTTTCATCAATAACACTTTCATAAAAAGTTTCTTTTTTTTCAAGATTTTTCATTTTT
>CABZPD010000006.1 GCA_902527415.1 uncultured Pelagibacteraceae bacterium
ATCAATAACAGTTATGGAATGACCTTGCTCACTTAGCTGTTTAGCTATAGTAAACCCTACTCTTCCAGCTCCACAAATGATTATATTCATCTAATTAAATTCTTTGATGCCCAAACCTTTTAATTTTCTATGTAATGCACTTCTTTCCATTCCAACAAAATTTGCTGTTTTTGAAATATTTCCATTAAACTTTTTCAGTTGAATAGTTAAATACTCCTTTTCAAATTTTTCTCTAGCTTCTTTTAATGGCACAGAAAGGCTATTTTCAGCCAATTGATCGTCAAAATTTGTATTTTTTAAAGATTCCTTGATAATATTTGAAATTTTATCCTTAGTGTCAGGTTGTAATATTGCTATTCTTTCAATCAAATTTCTTAACTCTCTAACATTACCATGCCAATTATGATTAAGTATGTAGCTATTATTTTCATCTATATCTAATTCTTTTATTTTATAATTTTCAGATATTTTCTTTGAAAAGTATTTAATTAACAAAGGTATATCTGAAATTCTTTGATTTAATGGTTCAATACTTATTTCAAAAACATTTATTCTATGAAACAAATCTTCTCTAAAATTTCCAATTTCTATTTCTTTTTTTAAATCTTTACTTGATGAACAAATTAATCTTACATCTACGCTTACATCATTACTTCCATTAACTCTTTTAAATTTTTGATCAGTTAAAACTCTTAGTATTTTAGACTGTATATCTAATGGTATTTCTGATACTTGATCAATTAAAAGTGTACCTTTATTAGCTTTCTCTAAGGCACCATATGAGATAGAGCCATTTTCTTTTTCTTCTCCAAATAATTCTAATTCATACTTGTTAATATCTAATAAAGCACCATTTAGGACAATAAATGGTTTTTTGCTTCTTAAGGAAGTTTTATGAATTTTTCTAGCAATCAATTCTTTTCCTGAACCTGAAGGACCATTTATAAAAACTCTACTTTCAGTAACTGATATTTTTTTAATCTGATCAATTATATTTACTATATTTTTGCTATTTCCTATTAATTCATAGGATGAAAATAATTTACTTTCGTATTCTCTATTTTGTTTTTTTAAATTGAAATTTTCAACTGCTCTTTTAACAAAATTAATTAATCTTTCTTGATCAAATGGTTTTTCTATAAATTCAAATGCTCCATGCTGTAAAGATTTGACTGCCATTTCAATGTTTGCATGTCCAGATATAATTATAACGGGTGTATCTATATTTTTAGATTTAATATGTGAAAGAAGCTCAATACCGTCATTATCCCCTTTGTCTAATTTAACATCAAGAATTGCAACATCAGGTAATTTTTTATCTATTTCAGCAAGTGCTTGATTATAATTTGCTGCTAAACGTGTTTTATAACCAGCATCAATTATTAATTCATTAATTATATTTCTGATATCAGCGTTATCGTCTACAATTAAAATTTCTTCACTCATTTTTATTTTGAAAACATTATATTAATTTTTGCACCATCTTTAATTGGAATAAAATCTATTTTTCCATTGTGATCATTAATTATTTTATTAACTATTGATAATCCTAAACCGGTTCCATTTTTTTTAGTTGTAAAATAAGGATTAAGTATGTTTTTAATATTATCTTTTAATTCATTAAAACCAACACCATTGTCCTCAATCGTTGATTTAATGTGGCTATCATCTTGGGTAAGTTCAATAGTAATTTTTTTGCTGAAATTGTTATTGTTTTGAGCTTTTTGATTAATACTTTCTATAGAATTTTTAATCAAATTTAAGAAGACTCTGCTTATTTGTTCTTTATCACTATCTAGCATAATTTTATCAGAATCTTTTTTAAAGGTAATATCAATAGAGTTGTCTAATTCTTTAAGCAAATTTATATTTTCATGAATTATATCTACTAAATTATTTCCTCTAAATATAGGTTTGGGCATTCTTGCAAAATCAGAAAATTCATTAACTAATTTTTCGATTTGTTTTATTTGGTTATTTATAACTTTTAAATTATCTTTAAAATTTTCAGTTTCATTTTCATTTAATTGTTTTGAATATTTATTTTTTAATCTATCTATAGTTAATTGAATTGGTGTAAGTGGATTTTTAATTTCATGAGCAAGTTTTCTGGCTAAACTTCCCCAAGCCTCATGTCTTTCATTGATTATTAACTTTTCTTGCTGGCTTTTCAATCTATCTATCATCAAGTTAAAGTTTTTATTTAAAGTTTCTAGATCTTTATCTGTCTTTACTTCGGGAACTTTAGCATTAAAATTACCTTGCCCAATAGATGTGGACGCAAGAATTAGGTTATTGATAGATCTAAAAAATCTAGATGAAAATCTGATCGCAATAGATATAGAGACAAATAATAAAACACTAACAACTATAATATAAATAATAGCAAAAGAGATTTTAATACCAGTGCTTTTTTCTTCAACTGTATAATAAAAATTAATAGCTTCTTCTGACTCTGTTAAATACCTTGAAATATCTTTATCTAAATATTTAACAACATATAAAAATCTATCTTCAAAATTTTGCAGTCTCATTATTGCAGCAGAAATATTCTCAGGTGCATTAATAATCTTTAAAGGACGATCGTCATCCAATACTAAATTTAAAGCTTTATCAACTGGAGGGACGTATGGTTGATCATCATTTAAAGTTGAAAATAAAAGTTTTTTATTAATATCTATAATATGCACTTCATCAACATTTCTAATTAATTTTTGTGTATTTAAAAATCTCTTATATTCATTTTGATTATCATTAAGAAATTTTTTACTTTTATTTGTATCAAAAGCTATCAAAACAATATCAGATTGAATTTTATTTCTGATTTCTTCAACATAATTTCTTGCTAACTCATAAGAGTTGTTAACTACGGTGGTAACTTTTTTGTCAAAATACTTTTCCAAAGCAAAAGAAAATAAAAAGAGCGAAAATATTGAGATTAAAACTGATGGAATTAAAGTAAATAAACCAAAGTATGTAATATATTTTTTATTTGATTTTAAACCATCTTTATCGATATCATTTTTAATTGCACTCTTAATTTCAATAAAAATAAAAACAAAAAGTGCTACTAAAAGAACAATATTTAGAACTAATAATATTTGTAAATTTTGATCTGATAATTCAATAAATCCTTTATCAATAAAAGTTAAAAAGGTTAAAAAACCTATAGATAGTGTGATAATAAATAATATTATTAGATATATATTTTTTTTAATAAATTCGTACATTTGAATATAAAAACTACCATATAAATGAATAATTATTTTATAATACTAGCATCAGGACAAAGTAAAAGATTTAATTCTAAAAAACCAAAGCAATTCAATATTTATAAAAATAAGGCTCTTTTTAAACATTCTTTGGAAAAAGCAATGGAATCAAAGCTGTTTAAAAAAATTATATTGGTCGTAAACAATAAAAAAAGTATTAAAGAAAAATTTCCTAAAAATGTGTCAATTATAAAAGGTGGTAAAGAAAGATCTGATTCTTCTTTAATAGCTTTAAAATATATAAAAAAATTTAAACCAAATAATGTTCTAATTCACGATGCTGCTAGACCAAATTTTACAATCAAGCTTTTAAAAAATTTAATTAAATCTCTTAAAAAGAATAAGGCTGTAATACCTTCTATACATTCAAAAGATTCTATAAAATACAAAATAAAAAACCAACTTTTTAACTTAAATCGAAATAATTCAATATTAACTCAAACCCCTCAAGGTTTTAAATTTAAAGATTTATATATTCTTTCGAATAAACAAAAAAATAAAATTACTGATGAAGCAACATTATTTATTGAAAACAATTTAAAAGTAAAATTTATAAAAGGTGAAAACTTAAATAATAAAATTACTTTTAAAGAAGATATCAAAACTAATAACACTTATTTTGGTATAGGTTTTGATATTCATAGATTAATAAGAGGCAAAAAACTTTTTTTAGGTGGAATAAAAATCCCTCATCACTCAGGGCTTAAAGGTCATTCAGATGGAGATGTGATTATTCATTCGATAATTGATTCTCTACTTGGAGCAATGAGAAAAAAAGATATTGGTACTTTTTTTCCAGATAATCAAAAGAAATATAAAAATATTAGATCACCAAAAATGCTTAAACCTATTGTTGACATATTAAATAATAATAATTTTTATATAAATAATTTAGACATAAATTTAATATGTGAGCAGCCAAAAGTTTCAAAGTATCGAGACAAAATAATCAAATCTCTATCTAATTTATTAAATATTGATAAAGAATTAATTAACCTAAAAGGTAAAACAGTGGAAAAACTTGGATTAATCGGAAAGGAAAAAGCAATAGCTTGTGAAGTTATTTGCTCAATAACACAATGAAAAAAATAAATGTTTTGTTATCCACTTTCTTTGGCTATGGATATTTAACGAAAATTCCTGGAACCGTAACCTCTGCTGTAACAACTGTTTTTATTTATATTGCTTTTGAAATTTTAGGTTACACAGACCTTAAGTTTTCAATTATTTTTTTTATACTTTTGTTCTTTTATTCATTTTATGCCGTAAAAGACTCCGAGTCTGAATTTAAAAATAAAGATCCAAGACAAATAGTAATCGATGAAGTTTTAGGACAATCCATGCCTTTAATTTTATTATTGTATTTAAATCAAACTAATCAAATAAGTATTTCAATTGAAATTTATTATATTTTATCTTTTGTTTTTTTTAGATTTTTTGACATTCTAAAACCTTTTCCAGTAAGTTATTTTGATAAAAATCATAAGAACTATTTTGGAATAATTATGGATGATATAATGGCAGGATTATATTCAATGATATTAATATATTTAATAAGCTTAAAATTCTAATGAGTATTCAATTACTTCATAAAAAATTAATTAAAAAAAAATTAACTATATCCTTAGCTGAGTCTTGTACGGGTGGATTACTGGCTCATAATTTCACTAAATTAGCCAATTCATCAAAATACTTCCAAATGGGCCTAACCACCTACTCTAATCAAGCTAAAATAAAGATATTAAAAGTTAACAAAAATATTATTAGAAAATATGGTGCGGTAAGCCGTGAGTGTTGTAAGGCAATGGTTCAAAATTTATCTAAAATTTCAAAAAGTAAAATCAACGTCTCTATAACAGGAATTGCTGGTCCAGGTGGAGGTTCAAAAGAAAAACCAGTTGGTCTTGTTTATATTGGAGTTAAAAAAGGTAAAACCTTGCTTATTAAAGAAAATAAATTTAAATCAAAAAATCGAAATTCAATTCAAAAATCAACTGTTCGTATTGTAATTAAGATAATCAGTAAAATTATTTAATACTTTCAGCTCTTTTTTGAAATGCATCTGCTATCTTTTCTAAACCAAATTGAAAAGATTTGGTCATTAAAATATTTAAAAACTTATTTTCAATTTCAAAATCAATATCAAATAAAACTTCTGTTTTGTAACCATCAGCATCATTTCCTACTTCAATAAATTTCCAATTATTTTCCAAATGATTTAATGGTCCACCTAAATTAACAACATGAATATGATCATTTTTTTTATTTAATTTAACGTCACTTTTAAATGTATCCTTAAACGGCCCCTTACCTATTGTAAGATCAGCAATTATATTTATTGTATCTCCTTTATCACTTCTCTCATAAACTTTTGAATTATCACAGAAAGGAATAAATTCTGGGTATTTTTCGATATCTAAAACAAACTCGATTAGTTTATCTTTTCTGTTATCAATTAATCGCTTAACTGATGCTTTTGGCATTAATTATTTTTTAATCTATTTTGTTGAAGTTTCGCAAAATCTTCATCAGCATGATATGAAGATCTAGTTAAAGGGGATGAAGACACTAACAAAAATCCTTTAGCTTTTGCAATTGTTCCTAAATCTTCAAATTCTTTTGGCGTGTAATATCGATTTAATGGATAATGTTTAGTTGAAGGTTGTAAATATTGACCAATCGTTATGAAATCAACATCTGCAGCTCTTAAATCATCCATGACTTGTAAAATTTCGTCTCTTGTCTCCCCTAAGCCAACCATTATTCCCGATTTAGTAAAAATATTTTTGTTAACTTTTTTTGCATTTTTCAAAAGTTCTAAAGATGCAAAGTATCTAGATCCAGGTCGAACTTTTAAATAAAGACTAGGGACAGTTTCAATATTATGATTAAAAACATCTGGTTTAGCGTCTAATACTTTTTTATATGCATCTCCTTTTCTTAAAAAATCAGGTGTTAAAACCTCAATAGTAGTATTTGGGTTTGATTTTCTAGTTTGATTAATCACTTCAAAAAAATGTTCTGATCCACCATCATCTAAATCATCTCTATCCACTGAGGTAATTACAACATGTTTTAAGTTTAATTTTTTTACAGCTTCTGCAATCTTAACAGGTTCAAGTTCATCTAATTTTCCTGGTACACCGGTTTTAACATCACAAAAAGCACAAGCCCTTGTACACGTGTCTCCCATAATCATAAAAGTTGCATGTCGCTTACTCCAACATTCAGTTATATTAGGGCAGTTTGCTTCCTGACAAACAGTTACAAGATTGTTATTATTTACTATTGTTTTAGTTAAAAAGAATTCCTTACTATTTGTAAGTTTAGATCTAATCCATTCAGGTTTTTTTTTAATTGGATTAACCGGTTTGTTTTCTTTTTCTGGATGTCTACTTTTCATCTTTTTTAATTATATAAATAGTCTCATTTTTTTTACCAAACAAAAATCGTTCTCTAATTAAAGTCTCAATATAATCAAGATCTAAATTAGTACTTAAAAGTGAATTTTTATGATCCATATCCTCTATTTTACTAGTTAGTGTTAATTCTTCTTTTTTCAAGTTAGACAAAAGTTCCTTCTTTTCTATATACGAAAAAAGGCCTCTTTCTCCAGATACTAAGTTGAAACCAAAATAAAAAATAAGAAAAACAGATATTAATAAAAAATAATTTCTTTTTATTAATCGAAGCATTAATTGATCTTATTCATCCTCGCTTTTTTTCCAAGTTCTTCTTCAATACGGATTAATTGATTATATTTTGCAACCCTTTCAGATCTAGCTAAGGATCCAGTTTTAATTTGATTTGAATTAGTGCCTACTGCTAAATCAGCAATAAACGTATCCTCACTATCACCTGATCGATGAGATATAATTGTTTTATATCCAATTGTTTGAGCAAATTTAATTACATCTAACGTTTCTGAAACAGTGCCAATTTGATTTAGCTTGATCAAGATAGAATTTGAAGAAATATTTAAGAAACCTTTCTTTAATCTTTCAAGATTTGTTACATACAAATCATCTCCAACAATCTGAACTTTTTTTATTGATTTCATTAATTTATTCCATGCTAACCAATCATTTTCAGCAAATGGATCTTCAATAGACTTAATTTTATATTTTTTTATAATTTTTTGATATTCTTTAATGGATTTATCTACTGAGATATAACTTTTAGAATGAATAGAGTATTTGGTTTTTTTATATAATTCATTAGCAGCCACATCAAGACAAATAGAAACATCTTTACCATTAACAAATCCTGATTTTTTAATTGCACTCACAATTAAATCTAAAGCTTGATTATTACTACTGATCATGGGTGCAAAACCACCTTCATCACCTACTGAAGTTGATAAACCTTTAGTTTTTATTAATTGACTTAAGTTTTTAATGACAACAAAACAAATCCGCATCGCCTCAGAAAAACTTTTTGCTCGATCAGGCCTGATCATAAACTCTTGAATTCTAAGACCATTATTTGCATGCGCTCCACCATTAATAATATTCATTAATGGATAAGGTAATTGAAAGTTATTTTTTTGAGAAAAAGTTTTATATAAAGGTAATTTTTTTGCTTTTGCAGACAATTTTTTTACAGCCATAGAAACTGCTAACATCGCATTAGCTCCTAAGTTAGTTTTTTGTCTTGTACCATCTAAATTAATTAATAAAGCATCAATTCTTTCTTGATTATGGATACTTTGTCCTTTTAATTTTTTCGAAATATTTGTATTAACTAAGTTAACTGCACTTAAAACACTTTTTCCTAAATACCGTTTATTATTTTTATCTCTTTTTTCAAAAGCTTCAAAAGTTCCTGTGGAAGCACCTGAGGGACAAATAGCGGATGCGCTATTATTTTTAATATAAACCTCTGCCTCTACTGTTGGATTTCCTCTACTGTCAAAAACTTGACGTGCTTTTACTTTTAAAATTTTACTCACTATTTTTTTATTAGATTATCTATATCGTGTAATTGTTTTAATAGATTCTCTAATTTATTCAATGGTACCATGTTTGGTCCATCTGATGGAGCATTATCAGGATCTTGATGTGTTTCAATAAATACACCTGCAACTCCAACTGCAACTGCGGCTCTTGCTAAATATTCAACAAATTCTCTTTGACCACCAGAGGACTCACCTTGGCCACCTGGTTGTTGAACAGAATGAGTTGCATCGAAAATTACTGGATAACCATTCTTTGCCATTATAGGTAATGATCTCATGTCAGAGACTAAAGTGTTGTATCCAAAACTTGCACCTCTTTCTGTGACTAGGATATTTTTATTTCCTGAGTCTGAAATTTTTTTAGTTACATTCACCATATCCCAAGGTGCTAGGAACTGACCTTTTTTTACATTAATAATTTTATTTGTTTTAGCCGCAGCAATTAATAAGTCTGTTTGTCGACATAGAAAAGCTGGGATTTGTAAAACATCAACATGTTTTGAAACAATTTCACATTGTTCAGCATTGTGTATGTCTGTTAAAATAGGAACGTTCAGCTCCTTTTTAATTTTATCAAATACAGGAAGTGATGCATCTAACCCTGCTCCCCTTTTGCCTTTTAAACTAGTTCTGTTCGCTTTATCAAATGAAGTTTTGTAAATAAATCCAAGGCCAAATTTTGAAGTAATTTCCTTAATATTTCCAGCCATATCCATTGCATGTTGTTCTGTCTCTAACTGACAAGGACCTGCAATAATACAAATCTTATTGTTGTTTGAAATTTCTATATTTTCACAATTTACTTTAATCGCACTCATCTATGATTTTTTGCTGCTTTGATAAAAGAAGAGAATAAAGGATGTGGGTTCAAAGGTCTAGATTTAAATTCAGGATGAAACTGAACTCCTATGAACCATGGATGATTTTTAAGTTCAATTATCTCTGGAAGCTTATGATCTGGAGATAAGCCTGAAAATATTAATCCTTTCTTCTCAAATTTTTCTTTATATGAAATATCCACTTCATATCTATGTCTATGTCTCTCTTTAATTAATCTAGATTTATAAATATCTCTAATTTTAGACTTATCTTTTAAAATTGCATCATAAGAACCAAGTCTCATGGTGCCCCCTAAATCTTTATCTGTTCCTTTAACTTTTCTACCACTTTTCTCCCATTCATGCATCAAGCCAATAATATGAACACCGCCTTTGTCAAATTCAGAAGAGGTTGCTTTTTTTATTTTTAAATGATTTCTAGCAAATTCAATTATTGCCATTTGCATACCATAACAAATTCCAAGGAATGGAATATTGTTTGTTCTTGCATACCTTATTGCTTCAATTTTACCCTCAGTTCCTCTTTTACCAAATCCACCTGGAATTAAAATTCCTGAAACATTTTTAAGTTTATTTTTTATTTCTGAAACTTTTAATTTTTCAGAATCTATTCTAATCAAATTTACTTTAAGATTATTAGATATTCCACCATGAGTAAGTGCTTCATCTAAAGATTTATACGCATCTTTTAATTCAACGTATTTACCAATAATTGCAATATTAACATGTCTTTTAGTATTAAGAGTAATTTTAGTTATTTTTTTCCAAGGATTTAAATTTGCAGGTTTTTTTGATTTTAATTTAAAATAATTTAAAACTTGAATATCTAATTTTTGATTAAAAAAACTAATCGGTGCCTCATAAATAGTTTTAACATCAACAGTTTCAATTACATTTTTAATATCAACATTACAAAATAAAGATATTTTTTTTCTATGGTCTAAAGGAATAGGTCTTTCTGATCTACAAATAATAATATCAGGTTGAATACCAATGCTTCTTAATTCTTTAACTGAGTGTTGGGTTGGTTTTGTTTTTATTTCATCCGATGCTTTTAAATAAGGAACTAAAGTTAAATGAATAAATAATGCATTCTTTTTACCAATATCATTGGAAAATTGTCTTATTGCTTCAACAAATGGTAAGCTTTCTATATCTCCTACTATTCCACCAATTTCACAAATTACAAAATCTTCTTTAGAAGTGTCGTGTTTTATAAATTCTTTAATTCTATCTGTGATATGAGGAATAACTTGAACTGTTTTACCTAAATACTGACCTTTTCTTTCTTTTCTGAGAACATCACTGTAGATTTTTCCTGTTGTAATGTTATCGGTTTTCTTTGCAGTTACTCCTGAAAATCTTTCATAGTGACCTAAATCTAAATCTGTTTCAGCTCCATCGTCTGTAACAAAAACTTCGCCATGTTGAAATGGACTCATTGTTCCTGGATCCACATTTAAATAAGGATCTAATTTTCTTAAACGAACTTTGTAACCTCTTGATTGTAATAAATAAGCAAGGGATGCAGAAGAGAGACCTTTACCAAGGGAAGAAACCACGCCGCCAGTGACAAATATATATCGCGCCATGGAAGTATCTTATAGCGAATAAAAATTGAATTGAAAAGGATTAATTAGTTATTTTCTGGAATTGAAGGTGTGTCTTCGGTTTTTTCCTCAACTGTATCCAATACCGAACCAGTAGGAGTAAGTTCTGCTCTAGAAATTATTGTTAGAGCTAGACTGCAAATAATAAAAAGTGTTGCTACTATTGCAGTGGCTTTTGTCATGAAGCTGCCTGCAGATCTAGATAACATAAAATTTTCTTGGGAAACTCCTATACCAAGAGCACCTCCTTCTGATTTTTGTAATAAAACCAAAAGAACTAAAATAACTGCAAGTATGATGTTGATTACTAATAATAAAGTTTCCATGAGGGTCTAATTAATGGTTTTTTGAATTATATCAATAAATTTTTTTGGAATTTGTGATGCGCCTCCTATCAAAAAACCATCAATGTTGGGAATTTTTTTTAATATACTTACGTTATTTGTGTTTACAGATCCACCGTAGAAAATTTTTGGATATTTTTTTACAAATCTACTTTTAATAAATGAAATAGTTTTATTTAAATCAGCTTCTTTTGGAATTACACCTGTGCCAATAGACCATACCGGTTCATAGGCTATAATAATTTTGGATTTATTCTTTATCGATTTTAATCCTTTTTCAATTTGTCTTTTTAAAATTTGATTAGTTTTTTTTTGTCTTCTTTCTTTCAAGGTTTCGCCAATACAAAATATAATTTTGAGACCTGATTTAATTGCACTTTTTATTTTTAAATTAATTAAATTATCTGTCTCACCTAGTTGTCTATTTTCTGAGTGTCCCAAAATAACATACTTTGCTCCAACATTTTTAAGCATAGTAGAATTTACTTGGCCAGTGTGCGCACCGTAGTCATAGCTGTGATGACAGTTTTGGGCACCAACCTCTATTTTTGTTTTTTTAAGTCTTCTCGATAATGGACGAATTAATGTATTTGGTGGGCAATAAACTATTTTTAACTTATTTTTTTTATTATTTTTTGAAAACTTTATTACTTTATCAAGTGAATTTAGAGATCTTAAATCACCAAACATTTTCCAATTAGCTACAAAATACATATATTTATTTGTCATAATTGACTTTTTAATCTATAGATTTGTTTTTTACAGATCAATAAATTTATAACGCTATGATTGAAAAATTAAAAAACTTAGGCTGGAAACAATTTGGTGGATTGGTGTTAATTGTCATAATCATCATCGCTTTTGGCTTTGGTGGTTTTGGTGGTGGGTTTAGTACAAATAATCAAAACAATATTGCAAAAATAAATAAAACAAATGTAACAACCCAGGATTTTATTGACTATGTGAATCAAAGTGGAATTTCACAAGAAGCTATTAGAGATAATTTAGACAACAATATTATTGAAGAATTATTATCAGGATTAATTTCAACTACATTGATTGATTTGGAAATTAAAGACTTTGATCTTTCAATTAACGAAAAAACTATACTTAAAAACATTAAAGAAAATAAAAATTTCCATGATGAAAATGGTTCTTTTCAAAGAATTAAATATGAAAAATTTTTACTCTCCAACAACTTGTCAGCTCCAATGTTTGAATTGCAATTAAAAAATAGAGAATTACAGAAGCACTTATTTGATTTTATTGGTGCTGGAACAATAACACCAAATTTTTTAATAGAAAAAAAGTTTGAAGAAAATAATAAATCCTTAAATATCGAGTATTTTGATATGGAAAATCTATATAAAACAAAAGATGATTACACTCCAATTGAAATTCAAGAATTTATTAATGAAAATAAAGAGCAATTAAAAAGAGAATATATAGATTTCAAGTATGTAATATTAAATCCAAAAAATCTAATTGGCATAGAAGAATTTAATCAAGATTTTTTTGATGAAATTGACTCAATTGAAAACAAAATTTCTCAAGGAAGTACATTTGACACTATATTAGAAGATATTAATGTTGACATTATTGAAGTAAATGAGTTTGCACCTAGCTCTAATAAGCAGATTAATGAAGATTTAATTTATTCTAAGAAAACATCTAAAATAGACTTGATAGAGAGTGGTGACAACTTTTTACTTTATAATATTGATAATCAGTATGATCGAGCTCCAGATTTAAATGATGAAATCATTAAAGGAGAAATAGTTGAGTTAATATATCAAAAAGGTAAATTTGATTACAATAGAGAAATTATAGAAGAAATTCAAAATAAGAAATTTGATAATTTAAAATTTGAAGAACTGGCAGGATCAAAGAAGGAATATTCTTCTATTAATTCTATAGAAGATGACAAGCTCATTGATATTAATTCAGTAAAAATGCTTTACGCGTTACCTGTTAACTCTTTTGCTCTAGTAAATAAAGAAGATAAAATTTATTTAGTAAAAATTATTGGAACAAATAAAAATTCATTTAACAAAACTGATGAAAAATATCTTAAATTTGTAAATAACCAAAATACAAATAATAGAAAAAGCATTTTACAATCGTATGATCAATTACTTAATGATAAATATCAAGTTCAATTAAATCAAAAAACTATTGATAGAGTTAAAAATTATTTCAAATGATTATTAATCGAAGCTTCAAAGATTTTAAGTTTCGACACAGAAGCAAAAAAAATCAAATCATCTTTACTAAAAAGAAAGTAAAAAATGATAAGGAGGTATTAAATTTAATTGATAATTTTCTAGAGGAAAAAAATAGTTTTATTTTTGAGTCTGTAGAAAAAGGTAAAATCAAAGGTAGATATACAATATTTGGTAAAAATCCTGATAAAATTTGGGAATTTAATAATAATAATTCTTATATAATTCAAAGAAATAAAAAAAGAAAATTAAATGATAAACCAGATAAATTAATTGAAAAAATCATTGAAGATTTCAAGTTTGAAACTCCCAAAAATTTACCTAACATTTGCTCATTAATCTCTGGTTATTTTTCTTATGATTCAATCAGATACATAGAAAAAATTCCGAATAATTGTAAAAATGATCTAAATTTACCCGATGTTAGACTTCTTCGTCCAAGAACCTTAGTCATTCATGACAATTTAAAAAAAGAAATTTTCTACATATCTAACATTTTTAAAGATGAAAAAATTAAAAACTATAAAAATAAATATGAAGAAGTTAAATCTGATTTGTTTAAATTACTCATTCAGTCATCAATTAAGAATATTGATAAAAAAATAATTCAAAAATCAAAAAATATAAAAGTGAAATCTAACACTTCAAAAAATAAATTTTTATCCATGGTTAATAAGGCAAAAAAATATATTAAATTAGGAGATATTTTTCAGGTTGTTTTAAGCCAAAGATTTGAGGCAAAATTAACAAAGAAACCATTAGATATTTATAAAAAACTAAGAGTAACAAACCCTTCTCCTTTTATGTTTTTCTTCAATTTTGAAGATTTTCAAATAATTGGTGCAAGTCCTGAAATACTTGTGAGACTTAGGAATAATAAAATTACTGTAAGACCAATCGCAGGAACTAGACCAAGGGGTAAAACTAAAAAAGAAGATCTTTTTTATGAAAAAGACCTTCTTAAAGATAAAAAAGAACTTTCAGAGCATTTGATGTTGCTTGATTTAGGTAGAAATGATGCCGGTAAAGTCTCAAAGATAAATTCGGTAAAAGTTACTGAAAGTTTCATTATTGAGAGATATTCTCATGTAATGCATATAGTTTCAAATGTAGTTGGGGAATATAATAAAAAATTTTCAAAATTTAAATCGCTCTTAGCTGGTTTTCCAGCAGGCACTGTTTCTGGAGCTCCAAAAATTAGAGCTATGGAAATTATAGATGAATTAGAAACAACAAAAAGAAAAGTTTATGCAGGAGGAATTGGATATTTCTCTGCAAATGGAGAATTTGATACATGTATAGCCTTAAGAACCGCAGTTGTTAAAAATAAAAAATTTTATGTGCAAGCAGGTGCAGGTATAGTTGCAGATAGTAAACCAAAAAATGAATACGAGGAAACAGTTAATAAAGCGAAAGCTTTAATTAATGCTTTAAGATAATGAAAGTATTGTTAATAGATAATTACGATAGTTTTACTTTTAATTTGTATCACTACATCTCCTCATTAAATGTTAAAGTTGATGTGGTTAGAAATGATAAAATTAATTCTAAAGAAATCATTAAAAAGAAATATGATAAAATTGTTATTTCACCAGGACCGGGTAACCCAAATCAATCTGGCAATTGTATTAAAATATTGAAATCATTATACAAAGAATTACCTTTTTTAGGTGTATGTTTGGGTCATCAGATAATTGGACAAGTTTTTGGATCAAAAATTGTCCAAGCAAGAAAGTTAATGCACGGCAAAACAAGCAAAATCAAATCCAAAAAAATCGGTATTTTAAAAAACCTCCCAAACACATTTGAAGCTACTAGATACCATAGTTTAGTAATTGATAAAAAAACGTTATCAAAAGAACTAGAGATTACAGCAGAGACTGAAGATGGGATTATAATGGGTGTTCAACATAACAAATTTAATATTCATGGTGTACAATTCCATCCTGAAAGTATTAAAACTAAGTTTGGAATGAAAATTCTTAAAAACTTTATTAACAATTAAATTTATGGATCAAATTTTAGAAAAACTTAAAAATAAACAAAATTTAACTTTTGAAGAGAGTAAAGCTGCTTTTGAAATATTAATGACTGGAAAAGCCAGTGAGGATGAAATTTTTAACTTTTTAACTTTGCTATCTGAAAAGGGTGAAGTTTCAGACGAAATAGCAGGTGGAGTTTATGTTCTTAGAGAAAAGTCAAAAAGAGTAAATGTAACTGATTGTATTGACACTTGTGGTACTGGCGGTGACGGTATGAACACACTTAACATTTCAACTGCTTCTGCCCTACTTTTATCTAGCATGGGTACAAAAGTTGCTAAACATGGCAATAAGGCTGTTTCTTCAAAATGTGGATCTGGTGATGTTTTGGAAGCTCTAAAAATTAAAATTGATTTAGAACCTGAAGATATTGAAAAAGAAATTAATAACAACAATTTTGGTTTTATGTTTGCACCAAATTATCATAGTGCAATGAGATTTGTAGGACCTGTAAGAAAGAAAATTGGAAAAAGAACTATTTTTAATATGATTGGTCCGTTAAGTAATCCAGCTCTTGTAGAAAGACAAGTTGTGGGTGTTTTTGATAAAAAATTATTAAAAATTTTTGCAGAAGGACTTAAAAATTTAAATTTAAAATTCGCTTGGATAGTAAATAGCGAGGATGGATTAGATGAAATATCTCCATATGCAATTACTAATGTTACTCAATTAAAAGATGGTCAAATATCTGACATTAAAATAGATCCAAATGATTTGGGAGTTGATGCAGATAATTTTAAAAATTTAGTAGGTGATGATGCAAAATTTAATGCTGAAAAAATGATTAAAATATTTAAAGGTGAAGATAATGATTTTTCAAAAGCAGTTTGTTTAAATGCTGCAGCAGGTTTAATTGTTGGTGAAAGATTTTCTGAATTTTCTGAAGCTTATAATCAAGCAAGAGAATTTATCCTTTCTGGAAAAACTTTTTCACATCTAGAAAAAATTCAAAATGTCTGAAAATATACTCCAAAATATCATTCAAAAGAAAATTCAAAAAATTGATAAATTAAAAAAATCACTAGATCTTAAAGTTTTGAATGAGTTAATAGATATAAATAATAGCTATATTAATTTTAAAGAAAAAATAGAAAATAATTTAAAAAATAATAAAACTTCAATTATTGCTGAAATTAAAAAAGCAAGTCCTTCAGCAGGTGTAATAATTGATGATTATAACCCAGTAGATATTGCTCAAATTTATTTTAATAATAAAGCGACTTGTCTTTCAGTTTTAACCGAAGAAGATTATTTTTTAGGAAATTTAATTCACATCAGCAAAATAAAAGATAAAATAAATTTACCTGTATTGTGTAAAGATTTTTTTATTGATAAATTTCAAATACCTTTGGCAAAAAGTTATGGCGCTGATGCTATTTTAATTATTTTGGCTGGAGTTTCAGATGATCTTGCATCTGAATTATATGATGAAGCTTTGAAATATAATATGTCGGTTATTGTTGAAGTTCATACAGTAGAAGAAGCTAAAAAAGCATTAAATTTTAAAGATGCATTAATTGGAATAAATAATAGAAATTTAAAAACACTTAAAACTGATATAAATACAACTTATGATATTTATGATGTTGTAAAAAGTCACAAAGGTCCTTTAATATCTGAAAGTGGAATTAAGAATAAAGAAGAATTATTAGATCTAAATAACAAAACATCAATCAACACTTTTTTGATTGGTGAATCACTTTTAAAAAACTTAGATAAAAATTCTATTTTTTCAGTTTTATAGTAAAATAAAGCCCTATTTTACTTGTTTTTTTTAGTATTGTTAATTTAAAAGAACTTTTATAGAACATTATTTGTACGATATTTGTTCTTATGCTAACAAAAAAACAAAAAAATCTGCTTTTATTTATCAACAAGAAGTTGAGAAGTTCAGGCGTATCTCCTTCTTATGAAGAGATGAAACAATCTCTTAATTTAAAATCTAAATCAGGAATTCACAGATTAATTAGTGCTTTAGAAGAGAGAGGTTTTATAAAAAGATTAGCTCACAAAGCAAGAGCTTTAGAGGTAATTAAATTACCAGAAACAGCTTCTGTCAATGATATTTATAATAGCTTTTCACCTAGTGTGATTAAAGGTGGATTAGATGAAGAACAAACTAATTCTGATGAAGTGGAAGTACCAGTTCTTGGAAAAATTGCTGCAGGGACACCTGTTGAAGCAATACAAAATGAAGTTTCTAGAATTCCGCTACCAAATAATTTAGAAAAAAATGGTGATTACTTTGGTTTAAAAGTTCAAGGTGATTCAATGATAGATGCAGGTATTCACGAAGGTGATACTGTCATTATTAAAAGAACAGATACTGCTGATAATGGTAAAATTGTCGTTGCATTAATAGATGAGCATGAAGCAATGTTAAAAAGAATTCGAAAAAAAGGTAAGGTTGTGGCGCTAGAAAGTGCTAATAGAAACTATGAAACTAAGATTTTTGGACCCGATAGAGTAAAAGTCCAAGGAGTTTTAGTATCTTTATATAGAAACTTCTAAAAAAATAGTCTAAATAACATTGATGACTAAAGTAGCAACACGTTTTGCGCCATCCCCTACTGGAGCTCTTCATATTGGTGGGGTTAGAACTGCATTATTTAATTGGTTGTTCTCTAAAAATCAAAAAGGAACTTTTCACCTTAGAATAGAAGATACTGATAAAGAGAGATCTAAAGAGGAACACAAAGTTCAAATTATAAAATCATTAAAGTGGATAGGGATTGAGCACGATGGTCAAGAATATATTCAGTCACAAAAAATAGAAGATCACATTAAAATTGCTAATGAATTATTAAAAAAAGGTAACGCATACAAATGCTACTGCTCTAGTGAAGAAATAGAGGAACAAAAAAAAAGAGCTAGGCAAAAAAAAATGCCATATATTTATAATAGAAAATGGAGAGATGCTGATGAAAAAGATGCTCCTAAAGATATCAAACCCGTAATTAGATTTAAAAGTAAAATAGAGGGAAATTCTAAACTTAATGATTTAGTTCAAGGAGATGTTGAAATTGAAAATAATACAATAGAAGATTTTATAATTTTAAGAAACGATGGAACACCAACCTATAATCTTTCTGCTACTGTTGACGATCATCAAATGGGAATGACACATATAATTAGAGGAGATGATCATAAAATAAATACTTTTAAACAAATACAAATATATCAAGCAATGGGTTGGGATGTTCCAGAATTTGCACATATTCCACTAATTCATACTATTGAAGGTAAAAAACTTTCAAAAAGAGATAATGCCTCAACTTTGGATGATTACTCGAAAATAGGAATAATGCCTGATGCATTAAGAAATTATTTACTTAGACTAGGATGGTCATATCAAGATAAAGAAATATTTACTCTAGAAGAAAGCATAGAACACTTTAATTTAGAAGGTATTGGAAAATCACCATCAAAACTAGATATGAGTAGAATATTATCAATGAATGAGCACTATATAAAAACAATCGATGAGAACGATCTTTATCAATGTCTATATGAATATTGTAAAATTTATAAAGAAGAAATTAAAAATGACAAAGAAACAAAAGTTAAATCCTCATTATCATTTTTAAAAAATAAAGCTAAAACATTAGAAGACATTTACAATAATTCGAAATTCATCATAAATGATGAAGTTAACTTCAATGAGGAGGATATTAAATTAATAGATGATAAAGCCAAAAAAATTATTTCAGAATTTATTAAAGAATTATCATCTATATCAAAAATAAATAAGGAGAATTTAGAGCCTATAGTAAATAATTTAATAAAAATAAATGATACAAATTTTAAAGGTGTCGGTCAGCCTATACGAATTGGTTTAACAGGATCAAAATTTGGTCCTGGATTATACGATATAGTTATAGCTCTTGGTAAAGAAGAAGTTTTAAAAAGACTAGCTAAGGTAATTTCTTAAAACTAAACTAGCCTCTTCAGATGAAGAAGTTTTAGATCTAATTCCTTCTAATGTTTTTGAACAATCAGATAATTGTTTTTTGATAAGGTCAGGGTTTTTTAAGAGATAAATTACAGATCTATAGATTTCATCAGCATTACATTCGTTTTGTAACAATTCAGGAATGATTTCACGATTATTGATAATATTAATTATATTTGCAAATTTAACATTAACTAACATTTTAAATATCATAAAATTTATAAAACTGAGTTTATAAATAATTATAGAGGGTATGTTTGAGCTTGAAATTTGCAGTGAAACTGTACCAGATTTAGACACAGCAAAAACTGAATTAGATAAAATTTTAGATTTAATACCTTCATCTGAAACCACATCTACATTTTGAATATTAAATTTTTTAATTTCTGACAAAATTAAATTTTTATTCTCATCAGTTGCATGAAAGTAAAAATAAAAATCATTATGTCTATTGTTCATTAGTTTTATAAAATCAATTAAAATATTTAATAATACGTCTGTTTCAGATTTTCTACTTCCAGGGAAAATTGATATAATTTTTTTATCTTTAGGAATTATATTTTCAATAATTTTTTTATTATCTTGATTTTTCTCAATTAATGGGTGTCCAACAAAAGTATTTTTAATATTTTCTTCATCAAAATATTTTTTTTCAAAGTCAAATAATAGAAGAATATGATCGATATATTTTTTAATTTTTTTTACTCTATTTTTCCGCCATATCCAAACTTGTGGAGCTACATAATGAATTATTTTAATGTTATTGTTAATTTTTTTAACTCTTTCGGCGACACGCATAGTAAAATCAGGGCTATCAACAGAAAATAATATATCAGGATTAAATTTTATTATTTCATTAACAGTGTAGTTAATTTTATTTCTAATTTTAAATATATTTAATAAAATACTCGTAAAACCTAGATAAGTTATTTCATTTAAATTAAAAATACTTTCAATTCCTAATTTTTTTAAATGATTTCCACCAACAGATAAATATTCAATATTAGGATTTTGAGATTTTAACTTTGAAATAACCGTTGAAGCTAATTTATCTCCAGAAGGCTCACCTGTGAGTATGAATATTTTTTTCATATAATATTGATAAATATCTTGTTCTTATTAGCAAATTTAATGCATTTGATTTTATCTAGAAAAATATTCTTTTTAGATTGTAAAACGAGACCCCGTAATCCATACTTTTTAATATCTTTAAAAGTTTGTAGACCAACTGTTGGTAAGTCCATTCTTAAATCTTGTTTCTTTTTTGGGAGTTTTATTAAAATTCCATCTGAATTTTTCTTCAATTCTGATAGCATTTTTTTTGTTCCCTCTCTTCCTTCTTTAACTAAAATTTTACCATCTTTAACAACTATGGCCTGAACATGGTCTAAGCTTTTAGTTTTATTAAAAAAAATTTTTCCTTTCATAATTGAAATTATATCCAGTTTATTTGGTTTAAATTTACTGTAATTTCCTCTCCTTAAAGATAATTCTGGATTAAAAAAAATAGAGCTTATAACTTTAATTCCTTCATTGTTTAAAATTTTTATAATTGATTTAATTATAGCTGCATCACCTATTTTGGCTGCTCTTATTACACTAGGCATATAATAAATCCCTTTTAAATCTAATCTTAAAGAAGAAAAATTCGGTTTTGAAATTTTACCTGCGAACAAAACCTTCTTACATTTTTTTTGTTTAATTATATTTATTATTGTTCCAAATTTTCCAATACTTATTCTGAAAGAATTTTTATCTTTTTTAAATTTATTATTTTTTGAAAAATCAATTATAAAATATTTTTTTTTTAATTTCTTAACTTTACTTAGAACTATATCTGAAAAATCTGTGTCACCTAAAAACAAACCTATCATTTTATTTTGAAAATGGAGTACAAATTGGCCTTTTCTTATCCTTTTCTAGAAATTGAACGACTTCTGCAACCAATCCATTATTTTTAAATTCATTAGATAAGTTGCTTAAATTTTCTGTTAAATTTTCGTTCTTAAAAATTTCTTTGTAAGCATCACTCAAAGTCATTATCTCTTTATTTGGAATATTTTTTCTTCTTAGACCTATTAAATTCAATCCTTGCAAAACACTTCTGTTTCCATGTGCAATACCATAAGGTATTATATCTCTAACTACACCGCACATACCACCAATCATTGCTGATTTACCTACTCTTGTAAATTGTTGTACAGCTGAATTGCCACCAATAATTGCATTATCGCCTATATGTGCATGACCTCCTAAAGGCACATTATTTGCTAAAATAACGTTATCTCCAACAAAACAATCATGTGCAATATGCGCTGAAACCATAAACAAACAACTGTTTCCAACTTTTGTTAATCCTCCACCACCTTTTGTTCCAGGATTAATAGTTACATACTCTCTAATTTTATTATTATTACCAATTTCTAGCTTTGTTTCTTCGCCTTGAAATTTTAAATCTTGTGGATCATTACCAATTGAAGCAAATGGATAAATTTTATTATTTATTCCAATTATTGTATTTCCAACAATATTTACATGAGAGTGAATTTCTGTACCTTCTCCTATCTCAACATTTGGGCCAATTATGCTATATGGACCTATTTTAACATTTTTAGATATTTTTGCTTTTGAATCAATTATAGCAGTTTTATGTATCATCTATTATTTTTTTAAAAATTCTCTAAAGTTTTTTGCTGGATATCCCATCACTTTTGAATTATCAGGTACATCTTTAATTACACCGCTTCCACCTCCAATTTCTACGTTATTACCTATTTTTAAATGTCCTGAAATTCCTGCTTGTCCACCAATTCTTACATTATCACCAAGAATTGCACTTCCAGCAATTCCAACTTGTCCAGCTATTATTGAATTTTGGCCAATTTTAACATTATGAGCAATATGGATTTGATTGTCTAAATATGTATTTTTTCCTATTACTGTATTTGACATAGAACCCCTGTCTATAGTTGATCCACATCCAATTTCACAGTTATCTTCGATAATCACACCTCCAATATGAGGATATCTTAAATTTTCATCTTTAATTGGAAAAAAACCAAAACCATGTTTTCCAATAACACAATTATCTAAAATTTTTACATTATCTTTGATTAAAGAATTTCTAATTATAGTATTTGAACCGATTGAACAATTTTTTCCAATAATAACGTTTTTTTCTATTATAGAATTATGTCCAATTTTGCAATTTTCACCTATTTTGACATTTTCACCAATTAAAACATTTTTTCCATAAACAACCTTATCAGAAAATATTGTTTCATTTATATGTTTAGATGTTTCATCAAAATTATCATTGATTGAATCTGGATAAAATTTAGCAGTAACAATAGAAGTTGAGGCTAGAACATTTTCAACAATTATTGGTGTGCAATTTTTTGGTAGATCATTTTTTAATGTTTCAGTAGTAATACAAAAGGTAGCTTTTGAATTATTTGCTAAATGTTTATATTTTTTTGAGTGAAAAAATGAAATTTCATTGCTTTTAGCGCTATATAAATCCTTAATATCATGGACTAGTTCATCTATATTTAAATCATTAGTTTTTAAATTTAAAATATTAAAAATTTCTAAAATTTTAAAAGGTCCTTTGTTTATAAAGAATGGATTATCCATAATTGCTTTTAACAGAGCAATCTAAGTTAGGTTATCAATATTTATTGCTATTTATTTCTTATCAACTATTGTTGCAGACCATATGGCATCTGCCATCTTAACATCATTTACAAAAGCCTCACCTTTATACTTCCACACTCTACCATGAGATCTAATAGCTTCAATTTTTAAAATAAGTTTACAATCAGGTATAACAGGATTTCTAAATCTTGCCTTTTCTATTCCCATTAAAAAAACTAATTTATTTTTGTATGTAGATTTATCTAAACCATGTGCTGTCAATGCAGCAGCAGCTTGACCGAAAGACTCAACGATTAAAACTCCTGGCATCACTGGCTGATCTGGAAAGTGGCCTTGAACAAAAAAACTATCTTTTTTTACATTAACTATTGCTGTGGCAGATTTTAAATTTACTATATCTGTTAATTCATCAATTAATAACATAGGTTCTCTATGTGGCAATAATTCTCTAATTTTATTTTTATCTAATTTATTCATTTTATTTATTTATTATTTTTAAAATACTTTCAGTTATATTAGAATTTGATTTTCCAATAAAAATATTTTTTCTATCAAGAAGTATATCAATATTTTTTTCTTCCATATATGATTGAATAATTGGATTTAATTCTTTATAAAAATTATTTAACTCTCTGTCTTTCATTAAACTTATTTCTTTAACCATTGTATTTTTTTCTTCTCGTAATTTATTTAAGAGCTTATTAAGTTCAATTATTTCTTTATCTAGTTCTTCTTTGGAAAGAATATTTTTTTTTGATTTAATATTATCTTCTTTCGTTTTTAATTCACTTTCTTTTTGTTTTAATTTTTCTAAGTTTTCGTTATTCTTATTTTTTATCTTATTCAAAACTATCTTACCCATATTAGAATTTTTAATTATAAATTCCATATCAATATAAGCTATATTATTAACACTATAAGCAGTAGGAATTTTTAAAAAAAAAATAAATAATATTAAAAAAATTTTTTTATAAGAACGCATTAAAAAGATGTACCTATATTAAATCTGAACGTCTCTGTTATATCTGTATCTGATTTCGTAAGTGCTTCACTAAAAGTGAAATTGATTGGGCCAATGGCTGTAAACCAATCAATACCAATTCCAATGGAACTTCTTATTTTATTTCCATCAGCTAATGATGAGTCATAATCCACACCCCAAACATTTGCGGCATCAAAAAACATGGACATATCAATATTTTGTAAATTTGGAAAAACCTGAGGCACTGTAGTTGATAAATTTAAAGATGTTGTATAATTTCCACCAATAAAATCACCACCATCTTTAGGTCCTACTTTGCCTCTTTCAAATCCTCTTAACCGATTACTGGGAACATATAATCTTTCAGAGAGTTTAATATCATCACCGGTTAAAGAATTAGATGCTTCAATAAAAAAACCAAAGCTTGATATATTGGATTCATAAAGCTCTGTAAAATATTTATATGAATAACTATTATTTAGTGTGTTGGTGTCACTTATCATTGGAAAATCAATACGGTAGATGGATCTAAAACCATCAGAAGTTTTAAATCTTTGATTACGTTTATCGTAATCAAAATTTAGATTAATAAATGTATCCCAATAATTACCTGCTTGCTTTTTTTGTCTTGCAGATGCAGATGAATTAGTTTCAATTCTTTCAAAATAAGTTCTTGTGGATAAATTTAAAAACAAATCATCTAAATATTCAAATCCTGTTCCTATATCAAAACCGGTTTTATTATTCTTATATCCAAATGTAGATAATCGGTCAGTTTCAATAGCCTGAAGGTTTAAAAAAATTGATTTATTTGTATTTTTATAATTGGGATTAGTAACGCTAAACTGTCCTCTAAAACTTTCATCGGTTAAAGTTGCATCTGCTTTAAGACCTATACCTTTTCCCAGATAATTATTTTCTTTTATTCCTGCACTTATAGTTGCTCCATTAGTCCCTGCTCCTGCACCAGCAAATATTTCACCTGTAGGTTTCTCTTCAACGGTAATATTGATATTTTTAGTATTATTCTGGTCGTTATTTAAAATCTCAGCTTTGACATCTTTAAAAAAATTTAAACTTTTAATATTATTAACAGATTTGTTGTGTAATATTTCATTAAAAGGATCTCCCTCATCTATTTCTAATTGATTTCTTATAACACTTTCTTGAGTAATTGTATTTCCAAAAATATTTATTCTTTCAACAAACACTTTTTCAGTCTCTTCTATTTTAAAAACTAAATTTAACTTATTAGAAATAAGAATTTCTTCTACAGATGCTTTGATTGATAAATATTGTTCATTGATAGTAATCAACTCTATTTGCTCCAATATATTTTCAACTAAGTTTAAAGAATAAGGTTCACCTTTATAAGTTTTGAACAAATTTAATACATTTATAAAATTCTCCTTTTGAAAGTCAGAAGGTATTTCAAGTGACAAATCATTAAAAAATATCTTATTGTTTGCATTAATATTAAATATTAATTCAAATTCATTATCATTAATCATTTTAGCAAAAGAAGAATTGATTTCTACATTGTAATAACCCTTGTTTAAATAAAAGTTTTTTAACAATCTTTCATCTAATTGAATTATATTTTCGTTAAGAAACTTTGTGCCAGATATGAATTTCCAAAACTTAGTTTCTTCACTAATAATTAAACTTCTTAATTTTCGATTTTTAAAAATTTTATCACCTATAAAAGAAATTTTTTTAATTTTAGATCTTTCACCAAGACTTATTTTATGTTCAACTTTAATTTTATTATCATCAAGTTCTACTATAAAAGTATCAACTTCAGAGAAATAATAGCCACGACTTTTAAGTGTAGAAATTATTTTTTGTTTGTCTTCTTGTAATAAAAATTTGTTATATGAGGACCTGGATTTTAATAACAAGTTAAGTTTAATTTCATCTAGAATTTTATTAGATTTAACTCCTTTAAATTCTACACTTTCAATAATTGGTGCTTCATCAATATTTATAATTATCTTATTATTTTTTATCTCAACTGAAACATTGTTAAAGAAATTTGTATTATATAAACTTTTTAAGACATTATTTAAGTCAATTTTATTCAAGTCCTGTCCAATATTGATATCAGAAAACATTTTAATCGTATCGGAGGAAATTCTCTTATTTCCTAAAATAACAATTTCTTTTAATTCAGATGCATAAGAATTTTCAAAAAAAATAGCTATAAACAAAATAGAAATGATTTTTAATTTTTTCATATCAAAAAAAACTTATATACTTTTTGTGTTTATATTAAAACGAACATATTCATTCAAATCTAATATTTGTTGTATTTTGCTAGGGGTGATTGATTTATATTTTTTAAATTCGTTTTTTTTTATAAATTGAATTAATTTTTTTGATATATCAGTAAATTTAATTTTGTTTTGTAAAAAAGCATTAACAAGTTCATCATTTGCCGACACAAGAACGGTTTCGTATAGTGAGTTTTTTTTTGGTAACATTTTTAAAATTTTAACTAACGGAAATTTTTTAAAATTTATTTTTTTAATATCTAAGTTATTTAATTTTTTAAAATCAATATTTTTAATATCAATTTTTTTTTTATTTTTATAAGAATAGAGTGTGTTAAAAATTGGAATTTTCATATTAGTATCATGTGCTATTATTTTAATTAAACCATTTTCAAAACTTATTATAGAATGCACATATGACTTTGGATGTGTAACTATATGAATATTTTCATAATTAATATTAAAAATATTTTTTGCCTCAATAACTTCAAATACTTTATTCATCATTGTAGCAGAATCTATAGTGATTTTTTTTCCCATTTTCCAATTAGGATGTTTTAGAGCTTGTTTTAAATTTATTTTTTTAAACATATTAAAGGGTAAATCAATGAACGGTCCACCAGAAGCTGTTAAAATTAATTTATTAATTAAGTCATCGTTATTTTTTAAACCATACCAAATAGAAAAATGTTCAGAGTCAACTGGGATGAATTGAGTATTGTTTTTCTTTAATTCTTTTAAAATTAAATTCCACCCACAAATAATTGCTTCCTTATTTGCTATTGCAATTTTTTTTGTGTGTTTAATTATTTTAACAGTTGGACTCAATCCTTCTATTCCAGTAATTGCACTCATTATATAATCTGCTTTTTTTTTAAATATTTTATTTAAATTTTCAAAATCATTATAAATGTTGTATTTTTTAATTTTATTATTTTTTTTTAAAGCTTCATAACTTTTGTTATTTGTTATGACTAAATTTTTTACTTTGTATTTTTTTGCTTGTCTTAATAACTCTAAATAATTTTTATTTGCTGACAAAAGAATTATTTCAAAATTTTTTTTATCTTTATCAATAATATCGATTAAATTTTTTCCAATGGATCCTGTTGAACCTAATATAGCAATTTTTTTTTTCATTAAATTGTAAAAAAAGTTAAATTTATCAAATAAAATGTTGGTAATGCAAAAATCATTCCATCTATTCTATCAAGTAAACCACCATGACCTGGTAAAACACTACCTGTATTTTTAATTTTTGATAATCTTTTAAAATATGAAATTATTATATCTCCTATTTGACTAACTGATGAAATAATAATTGTTAAAATAAACCATCCTATTGAAACTCCTTGATTGTTATAATTTAAATATAAATAAATAAAAAGTAATGATAATAAGTAACCACCTATCATTCCTGCGTAAGTTTTATTAGGACTAATTCTTGTTAATTTAGGTCCTTTAAAAATCTTTCCAAAAACGTAACCTCCTATATCTGTTGAAATACATATAAAAAGAGGAACAATCACAATGTATTCAATTGATAATTCATAAAATGAGTAAAACGAAAAAGTTAAAAAAATAAAACCTATTAATTTATATATTTTTTTTTTTACCAAATTGTACCACTCGAAAGATGCAATTAAAAAACAAATGGCAATCAAAAATTTCAAGTAAAAAGTGCCCATGAGTATAAAATAAATTACTAAGGGTAATAAAATGGCTGAAGTTAATATTCTTTTTATTAAATCATTCATCAGATTTTTCCAAAATTCCGTTTAATACTTTTATATTGCTTGATTATTTTATTGTAATCTTTTGAAGTAAATGCAGGCCATAATTTTTTTTCAAAAAAAATTTCTGAATAAGCAAGTTGCCATAATAAAAAATTACTTAATCTTTTTGTGTTACCAGTTCTAATTAATATATCTGGGTCAGGAATATTTTTTGTTTGAAGATTATTTATAATATTTTTTTCGTTTACAGCATTTTTTTTAAGTTGAATTTTCTTAAAAGCTGAAATTAATTCAGATTTAGATCCATAATTCAAAGCAAGATTAATTTGTAATTTGTTATTATTATGTGTTTTTTTTTCTGAATTAATCAGAAGTTTATTAAGTTTTGGTGAAAATTTTTTAGAACCTAAAATTTTAAGCTTAATATTTTTTTGATTGAGATCGTCAATTTTATTTAACAAAAAATTTTCTAATAAATTAAATAAGAAATTTATTTCTTTTTTTGGTCTTTTCCAATTTTCGGTTGAAAATGCAAATAAAGTGAGAAATTTTATATTATTTTTAATAGTTTCTTTAATTATTCTTTCAACTGTATTTAATCCAGCTTTATGTCCAGCATTTCGTGAATTTTTATATTTCAATCCCCATCTACCATTACCATCCATGATAATGGCTACATGATTAAGAGGGTTCATATTGTCATTATTTCTTTTTCTTTTGAAGATACTTTATCATCAACCAATTGAATATGATTATCTGTTATCGTTTGAACTTTTTTTTCAAAAGTTTTTTCATCATCTTCACCAATCTGTTTGCTCTTTAATAGCTTCTTTAAATCTTCATTTGCTTCTCTTCTTATATTTCTAATAGAAACTTTACATTTTTCACCAATAGATTTAATTAATTTTTTTAACTCAGTTCTTCTCTCTTCATTTAATTCTGGAATGGGCAATCTTATTAATTGACCATCTATTTGAGGATTTAGTCCCAGATCAGACTTTTTGATAGCAGCGTCAATCAAAGAAACGTTATTAATATCCCAAACTTGAATGTTTATCATTCTAGGTTCTGGTGTTGTAATACTTCCAACTTGGTTTATTGGCATTTGCTGCCCATAAACATCAACTTTAATCAAATCTAACATAGAAGCATTTGCTCTACCTGTTCTTAATGAGGATAGTTCTTTTGAGAAAACCTCAATGGCTTTATCCATTTTAAGGCTGTATGATTTCTCATCAAACATTTATTCTCCAATCTTAATTCTATAAAACTCTTTTATTTTAAGGTCAGTTATAGAAAGTTCTTTTAAAACATCCTGAACTTTTTTCTTAGGTTCCATAACCCAAGCTTGTGTTAAAAGAGAATTTTCCTCTTTAAATTTGTTCATTTTACCTAGGCTAATTTTTTTTGCAATATCTTCTGGTTTCCCTGAGTTTTTTAATTCCTGAGTAACTAACTCTTGTTCTTTATCTATAATAGCTTGATCAATTGAGTCAGACTCTAAAGCGAGCGGATTTGATGCTGCAATATGCATAGATAACTGTTTACTAAATGTTTTAACGGTATCAGAATTATCTTTAGTGTCTAATGAAACCATAACGGCTAACTTTGCAACGTTATCTTTTACTACAGTATGAAGATAATGATTGTTTACGCCAGCAGAATTTTGAATTGTTTTAGCTTTTCCAATTGTAATTTTTTCACCAATTTTTGCAATCAAAGCGACTAAATTATCATCAACAGTTTGGCCATTTTTCATTTTTGTTACTTTTAATTCCTCAATGTTTGAACTATTTTCATTATTCAGTTCACTTAATTCTTTAACAAAAGAAATAAAATCATCATTCTTTGCAACAAAATCAGTTTCACAATTAACTTCGATTACAGATGTCTTTGTATCATCTCCACTAACTACAACAACTCCCTCCTTTGCATCTCTAGACATTTTTTTTGAAGCTTTTGAAATTCCCTTAACTCTTAAAATTTCAATTGCTTTTTCTAAATCACCGTTTGACTCTTTAATAGCTAAGTTACAATCTTTAAAACCAGCTCCTGTCGCTTCCCTGAGTTTCTTAACTTTCTCTATATCACTCATTAGTTTAATTTCTCCTTATCTTGCTTAGAAAATTTTTCCTCTAACTTTTCTCTATCTAATTCCTGAATAGTTTTTGTTTTGTCTTCATCTTTGATATCTCTATCTATATTCTTTTTAGATTCAACTGCAGGTGTAGAGCTTTTAGCACTATTAATTGTTTCTTTAATTAATTTACAATAAAGATCTATAGCTCTTCTCGCGTCATCATTACCTGGTATTGGATAATCAATATTATCAGGATTCGAATTACTATCTAAAATAGCAATTATTGGAATTCCTAATTTAGCAGATTCTGCAATTGCTAAAGACTCATAGTTTGTGTCAATAACAAACACTAGGTCAGGAATTTTTCTCATATCTGCAATGCCGCCTAATGATCTTTGAAGTTTATCTTTTTTAACAGTCATTTTAAGAAGCTCTTTTTTAGTAAAACCTCTATTTTCTGCCACTAGATCAGTTTCTAATTTTTTTAATTTTTTGATTGAATTTGAGATTGTTCCCCAGTTAGTTAACATACCTCCTAGCCATCTATAATTTACAAAATATTGATCTGTTTCTTTAGCTACTTCAGCTATAGCTTCCGAAGCTTGTTTTTTTGTAGACACAAACAAAATTTTTCCATTATTTGCAATAGTTTCATAAACTTTTTCTAAAGCAACTTTTGTTAATTCAAGAGTTTGTGTTAAATCTATAATATGTATTGAGTCTCTTTTTCCAAAAATATATTTTTTCATTTTTGGATTCCATCTTAAAGTTTTATGACCAAGATGAACGCCTGCTTCTAATAATTGTTGAATTGTTACATTAGGTATTTTCATATTTATTCCCGGTTAAGCCACCACAGTAATTTCCAAATAAGGACCGGAGGTATAAAACCAACAACTGTGTGCGTATTAATTTAATTTGAGAAGTATTTACAAATATTTATTGTATATAACAAGTGATTATTTAGTTAATTATTGCCTGTATTTCTTGATTTCTTAAGAGATTTAGAGTTTTTCTGTCTAATTTACGTGGATTTTTCAATCTAAACTTAAGGATATTTTCTTCACTAACTAAATTAATATTTATAACCGTTTTACCTTCATCTTTCAAAATTGTAGATATTTTTACAATTTGTTCTTCAGATTTAAGTTTGAATGAAACCTCATTTAAAGGACTATTAAATAGTTCTTTAAGTGAAGTAATTTTTTGAACATTAATTCTAGTTAGTCTATTTTCATCATTAGAAACATTTTTAAATAATGTCAAAATAAGAGAACTACCCTCTTTTAAAATTTCCCTGTTTAATTCTAAAACATCAGAGAAAATAAAAAGTTCAAACACGCTTGATAAGTCGGTTAATTTTAAAACAGCATAAGAATTTCCTTTTGCAGTTTTTCTTTCTTGGACCTTTAACAATGTAGCAGCTATGTTGGAATCTTTTAAATCTTCTTTTAAAATAAAACTAGAATAATCTGTTATTTTATAATCATTAAAAATCTCTGTAAATTGATTTAAAGGATGGTCTGAAATAAAGAATCCTACTGATTCAAATTCTTTTGATAACCTTTCTTCAAATTTCCAATCTTCGGTCTTAATTAAAATATCATCCTGCGTACTTTCATCTTCTGAGAATAAATCAATCTGATTATTAGATTTGTTATCAAATATATTTTTACTTTTAGCTATCAAAGCTGGAATAGAATTATACAAAGCTTGTCTATTTGAATTTAATTTATCAAATGCACCTGCTTTTACTAAACCTTCTAATTGAAGTTTGTTTATATCTTTTGGATTTACTCTATTAATAAAATCATGAATTGACTCAAACTTTCCATTTAAAATTCTTTCCTCAACTATATTTGATATTGCCTCATAACCTACAGCTTTAATTCCTCCTAATGCATAATAAAATTTATCATCAATTGTTCTAAAATCAGCAAAACATTCGTTTATATCTGGACGAACAACTTCAACATTTAATCTTTTTAATTCTTCATAAAACTCACTTAACTTATTTTGATTAGATATATCCATGGTCATTGATGCTGCAATAAACTCTTTTGGATAATATGTTTTTAAAAATGCAGTTTGGTAAGAAATAATTGCATACGCAGCAGCATGACTTTTATTAAAGCCATATTCTGCAAATGGTTCAATTTTTAAAAAAATTCCAGCAGCTACATCTTTTGCTATTCCATTTTTAACAGCTCCAGCAATAAACCCTTGTTTCTGTTTTTCAAGTTCTGCTCTTTTCTTTTTACCCATTGCTCTTCTCAAAAGATCAGCTTGTCCTGCTGTAAATCCTGATAATTTTTGTGCAATCTGCATTACTTGTTCTTGATAAATAATTACGCCATAAGTAGGTTTTAAAATATCTTCTAGAAGTGGGTGTAAATAATCTGGTTTTTGTTTTCCATGTTTACAGTCGTTATATGTTGGAATATTGCTCATTGGTCCCGGTCTGTATAGAGCTACTAAGGCAATAATATCTTCAATATGATTTGGCTTCATTTGAATTAAAGCCTCTCTCATACCAGCACTTTCGATTTGGAATAAGCCAACTGTTTTTCCTGTTGACATTAGATCAAAAACTTTTTGATCGTCGTAACTTATTTTTTCTATATCAAAATCTTTAATCTTTTTTCTTACTAGTTTTTGTGTATTGTTAATTACGGTAAGTGTTTTTAAACCCAAAAAATCAAATTTTACTAAACCTGCGTTTTCTGCAGAGTACATATCGAATTGAGTAGATGGTAATAATAAATCTGCAGAAATATCTTTGTATAAAGGAACAACTTCAGTGAGTTTTTTATCTGCTATTACTACCCCAGCTGCATGTGTAGCAACATTTCTGTTAAGACCTTCTAATTTTAATGAGAGATCAGTAAGTTTCTTTACCCTTGGATCATCATTTATGAGTTTTTGTAATCGTGGCTCCCCAGCAATACACTGAGTTAAATTTTGTGGTCTAGAAGGATCAAAAGGTATCATCTTAGATATGCTGTCAACAAATCCATATGCTAATCCCAAAACTCTTCCAACGTCTCTAATTACCATACGTGCTTTTAATTTACCAAATGTTATAATGTGAGCTACACTGTCTTTATATTTTGTAGTTAGATACTCAAAAACTTGATCTCTTTTGTCCTCGCAAAAATCTATGTCAAAGTCTGGCATTGAAATTCTATCTGGATTTAAAAATCTTTCAAAAATAAGATTAAATTTTATTGGATCGACGTCTGTAATTGATAAACACCAAGCTACTAATGAGCCAGCACCTGAGCCTCTTCCAGGACCTACAGGGATATCATTATTTTTAGCCCATTTAATGTAATCAGCAACTATAAGAAAATAACTAGAATATTTCATTTCTATAATAATAGAAAGTTCATGATTAAGTCTGTTCTTATATTCTCTATAAGAATTGTTATTTTCTAAATCTTCATCTCTTAAATTAAAGATCTTATTGAATTTAACTTTTAATCCCTCCATGGAGTCTTTTTTTAAAATTTCATTTGCATTTCCATCTTTATCACTGCTAATATTAGGCAATATTGGTTTAGAAAATAACGGTCTATAACTACATCTTAATGGAAAATTATAATTATTTTCTAAAGCTTCAGGTAAATCAGCAAATAATTCGGACATCTCTGAGTTAGTTTTTAAATAATGCTGATCAGTAAATCTTAATCTGTTTTTTTCGTTTACATATGTCTTGTTACCGATACAAATTAAAGCATCATGAGCTTCGTGCATTTCTTTATCTAAATAAAAAACTTCATTAGTTGCAATAATAGGTATTTCCAAATCTAAGGATTTTTTTAAATTAAATTTTTCAAAACCAGTTTCATTTTGGTCATTATGTCTTTGAATCTCCAAGTAAAATCTGTCATCAAAAGCATTTTTAATTTTATTATAAAGCTCGTCAATTTCACGAAACTTTCCTTTATCAAATAATTTACCAAATAAACCAAAAACAGTTCCTGAAAATATAGCTACACCTTTGGAATTGCTTAACAATAATTCAAAATCTACATGTGGATCTGACAATTCATCGTTTTCCAAATACGATAAAGATGAAAGTTCTATTATATTTTTATATCCAGCTTCATTTAGAGCAAACAAAGGGAGTAAACCTGTTGTTTCTCCAATTTTAAAATTAATTTGAGTTCCGATTATTGGTTGAGTACCAGATTTTGAGATCTTTTCGGCAAATTCTAGTGCACCGCATAAATTTGAGGTATCACATAAACCTAAGGATTTAATTTTATTTTTCTTAGAATATTCTTGTAAATCATCAATTCTAGCAGCTCCTTCACAAATTGAATATTGAGTATGAATTTTTAAATGATTAAAATTTTGTGAGACAGATTCAGACATTAGATGATTTTATACTACCATCTCTCATCTCCAATAGATAATCTGCTTTTTTTGCAAAAAATCTATTATGAGTTGCAAATATAATTATTCTGTCTGATCTTTTTTGATTGTTTAAAAGTTTAAAAATATCTTTAGCTGTATTCATGTCTAAACTACCAGTTGGTTCATCAGCTAAAATAATTTGAGGATCATTAATAATTGCTCTTGCTATTGCAACTCTTTGAGCTTCACCTCCAGAAAGTTGTGAGGGAAAATGATTTAATCTGTTTGAAAGTCCAATTTTTTTTAATAATTTTTCAGCTTTAGATAATGCTAATTTTTTGTCATTATTAATAGATAGAGAAGCAAAATAAACATTTTCTAATGCTGTAAAATCAGAAAGAAGATTATTTTCTTGGTAAACAATACCTATTCTTTTAGATCTAAATAAATCATTTTTTTCATTTTGACTGTAATTTATCTCATGATTATCGAACTTAATGGTACCAGATGTTGGTTTGTCAATTAATGAAATTAAATTAAGTAAAGTTGATTTTCCAGATCCAGAGGGCCCCATTATTGAATAAGTTTTACCTGACCTAAATTTTCTCGATAGACCTCTTAATACATTAATTTTTTTTTCCGTATTAAAACTTTTTCGTATATTGATTAATTCTAAAAAATTATTCATACTTCAGTGATTTAATAGGATCCGTATTTGCAGCTTTAAGCGCTGGAAATATAGAAACTACTGTTGTTATTAATATTGAACAGATTGTTATAATTAGTATAGAATTAATATTTATTTCTGAGGGCATCTTGCTTAAAAAATATATTTCTTCAGGAAATAAACTAATATTAAAAGTAGAGCTTAAAAATTGTCTAATGTTTTCCACATAAATTGAGAATGTTACACCTAAGAGTATTCCAAAAATTGTTGCTGAAGTTCCAATTGAAACACCAACAAGAAAAAAAATTTTAATTATAGATTTATTCAAAACTCCAATAGATTTTAAAATTGCAATATCTCGAGTTTTATTTTTAACTAAAATTGTTAAACCTGAAATTATATTGAAAGCAGCAACAATAATAATTAAAGATAAAATAATAAACATCACATTTCTCTCAACTTTGAGTGCTGAAAATAATGAACTATTCATATCAGCCCATGTATATACAAATGCATCGGGGTATAGTTTCATAAGTTTGTCTTTATGATTTTTTATATTTTTTGGATCTTTAAAATAATACTCAGTAAATCTATCATTTTTATTTTTGTCAAAAAAATCTTCTAAAGTGTTTAAATTAATATAAGCAATATTTTCATCATATTCTGATAAACCACTTTCAAATATTGAGGTAATAAGAAATAATTTTTGCTTTGGCAAAGACCCAACTAAGGTTTGAACTCCTGAAGGTGAAGTAATTGAAACCTCATCACCAATATCTAATCCTAAGATATTACTTAAATCTCGACCAATAGAAATTGTATCTTCATTTAAATTTTTAGAACCAAAAAAACTATCATTATTTGAAATTTCTAGATCTTTAAAATCATTTTCCAAATACCCTTTTAATAAAACTCCCTTTGTACCATTTTTATGAAAAATAACTGCTTCTCCGTCATTTGATAATATGCCTTTAGCAAAATCTTTGTCTGACATAAAAGCAAGTGGTTTATCGTAAGGTTTGACAACCGCATGTGCATTAAAGCCAAGTATCTTGTTAATTAATTCAGTTCTAAATCCATTCATGACAGACATTACAATGATAAGAACTGCAACTCCGAGACTTATGCCAATAAAAGAAAAAATTGATATAACATTCAAAAAACCATCTTTTTTTCTGGCTTTTAAAAATCTAAAAGTAATTTCTTTTTCTAAAGTAGAAATCAAATTGAATTTTTTTGTTTAGTTATAATTTCTATAATTTTACTTAATGGTAAATTTTGAGTTTCACCACCTGTTTCCTTGAACTCTAATAAATCACCCTCACTTTTCTTACCAATAATAATTTGATATGGAGCACCAATTAAATTCATTTTTTTAATTTTTGATGAGAAATTCTCATCTGTATCATCAATGATTGCATCAATATTATTTTTGAGCAATTCTATATTAATATTATTTGCTTTATCTAAAGCTGAAGTATCATTTTTATTTATCATAGGTATTAAAGCAATATCATAAGGAGCAACAGACAATGGCCATTTCATGATTTCATTTTTGTCATCATATTTTGCCTCAATTATAGCTCCTACTAACCTTGATACACCAATTCCATAAGAGCCCATTTTAACAAAATCCTTTTTTCCTCCTGGCAAATCAACAGATGCTCCCATTGGTTTTGAATACTTGTCACCAAAATAAAATATATGGCCTACTTCGATACCTTTTGTAATCAATTGATTTTCCTTAGAAACAATTTTTTCGAACTCTTCTTTATTAAACTTTTCATCAGTTACAGCATAAAACTGTTCATATTTTTTTCTCATACTTTCTAATGATGCTTTTTCAAGTCGAGTATCAGCACTATCAAGATCGAATATTCTTTTATCTGTGAAAATTTTACTTTCACCAGTATCTGCAAGAATAATAAATTCATGAGATAAATTTCCACCGATAGGTCCTGTGTCAGCAGCCATAGGTATTGCTGTCAAAGATAATCTTTTAAAAGTTCTCAAATATGAAAGAAAGAATTTATTATAAGAATAAAAAGCTTCTTCATCTGATACATCAAATGAATAGGCATCTTTCATATAAAACTCTCTACCACGCATAATTCCAAATCTAGGTCTAATTTCATCTCTGAACTTCCATTGAATATGATACATAAGTTGTGGTAGTGATTTATAAGATTTTATTGAAGATCTAAAAATTTCAGTAACTTGCTCCTCATTGGTTGGTCCATATAACATTTCTCTATTTTGACGGTCGGTTATTCTTAACATCTCTTCACCATAATCGTCATAACGACCACTTTCTTTCCAAATTTCGCTTGATTGAATTGTTGGCATTAATATTTCTTGAGCTCCAATTTTGTTTTGTTCTTGTCTGACAATGTCTTCTATTTTTTTCATTACCTTAAAACCTAAAGGTAACCATGAATAAATTCCTGCAGAGGCTTGCTTAATCATGCCTACTCTCAGCATCAATTGATGAGATTTAATTTTTGCTTCTGAAGGATTATTTTTTAATATTGGTATAAATGAATTTGATAAAAGCATCTTAATTAATCATATTTCTTAAATTTAAATATTCAAATTTAATTAATAAGTAAATTATTATGAAAATGACAGTAGTAATTCCAGTACAATAAAGGAATTTTTTCAGCATTTTTGGATTTTCAGGTGAACCAGGATCCTCACCGTCAATTTTTACAGTCTTTGTTCGATTCACATCTATAGGTAGAATGGCAAAAAAAACTATCCACCATATAATTATATAGATAATAGCTAAGCCTGTTACGCTCATTAAATTCTTACTAAATTGATATTGGTAAAAGGTTTTTTCCCTGTTCTCTCTTTAGAAAATTTTCTACAGGCAATTTTTAATGCATCAATTAGATTATGTTCTTGTTGTTTGCTTCCAATTTTAAAAGTTCTAGAGGTTTTCTCTATTTCCTCTTCTAACCCATAAACAAAATCATCTCGATCATCTACAGGTAAACCACGAAATGAAAGAATAGGGTTATTGTGTATATTACCTTTAGGTGTAATCATAATTGTTACCTCGAGATACCCGTTTGCACTTAAATTTTTCCTATCTTTTATCGATTGTGAATCTGGATCAACACTAACACTGCCATCTAAGTAAAGTCTGCCACTTGGAGCCTTGTCATATACCTCGGGTTTTTCACCTGGATATAACTTAACGATATCACCATTTTCTACTTGAACTGGATATGGAACTTGCATTTCTTTTGCGAAATTAATGTGCTCTATCATATGTCTATGTTCACCGTGCACAGGTATTACGCACCTAGGTTTTACCCATTGATACATATCTTTAAGGTCTTCTCTATTAGGATGTCCAGAAACATGTACAAATTCAGTTTCTTCAGATATTACATCAATTCCATCTTTAACAAGTTGATTGTGAAGTTTATAAAGTTTTTTTTCATTACCAGGTATAATTTTTGAAGAAAAAATTACAGCATCACCTTTTTCAATAAAAACGTCTGGATGAACATAACTAGAAATTCTCATCATTGCACCCATTGGTTCGCCTTGACTTCCAGTACATAAATACACAATTTTTTCTCTTGAAAAATTTTTAGCTTCTCTTGGATCTATTGGCTCAATTGTATTTTTTAAATACCCACATTGACGTGCAGCTTTATAAATACGATGCATTGATCTACCAACTAAAGAGATTTGTCTTCCTGTTTGTTCTGCACAATAAAAAGCTGTCTCCATTCTAGCTACGTTGGAAGCAAATGATGTTATGATAATTCTTTTTTTTAATCGAGACATAACGTTTAACATATTTTTTCTTACATCTAGTTCTGAACCTGATCTACCAGCGCTAAAAACATTTGTTGAATCGCAAATCATAGCTAGCACGCCTTCTTCACCAATTTCCTTTAATCTTTTTTCATTTATATTGTCTCCAATCAAAGGATTTGGATCCACCTTCCAATCTCCAGTATGCAAAATAACTCCTGCAGGAGTTTTTATTCTAAGTCCGTTTGGTTCTAATATAGAATGCGTTAAAGTAATGTATTCAATTTCAAATGGATCCAGAGAAACCTTTCCATTTAATTCAACAATCTGTAAATCATTAGTTATATCGATTTGTTTTTCTCTAAATTTTTCTCGAATTAATACAGCTGTAAAAGGAGTTGCAAAAATTTTACATTGTAATTTTGGCCATAAATGAGCAATTGCACCAATGTGGTCCTCGTGTGCGTGTGTTAAAACTATTCCTAATAAATTATCTTTTCTTTCTACTATAAACCCAGGATCTGGATAAATTAAATCAACACCTGGAATAGTATCATCAGCAAATGTTACCCCTATGTCGACCATAATCCATTTATGATCACTAGCCTGTCCATAACCGAACAAATTCATGTTCATGCCTATTTCACCTGATCCACCTAATGGACAAAATAATAATTCATCTTTCATATTATTTAATTAATTTTGAAATCTTTATTAAGCCTTTAATTGTAATATCTTGGTTGTGACTTGCTTTCGTTTTTATTGAGTTTTTAAATAAATTTGAAAATCCACCAGTAATAATAACTTTAAAAGATTTTCCGGTCTCCTTCTTAATTAAATTAATAATATTGTCAATTAAACCCGCATAACCCCAAAAAAAGCCTGATCTAACAGCAGAGATTGTATTTTTGCCAATAACTTTATTAATCTTTTTTAAATCTATTTTTGGAATCAAAGTTGCTTTGTCAGACAAGGTATTAAGAGATAATCTCACGCCTGGGGCAATAATTCCTCCAAAATAAGTATTTCTAATAAGTACATCAAAGGTTGTTGCTGTACCAAAATCTAAAATTATAAAATTATTTTTGTTATTCATTAAACTTATAGCATTAGTAATTCTATCTGAGCCTACCTGTTTATAATCTACTTTGATTTTGATAAGTGATTTTAAGTTTAATTTTTTAACCTCATAGCATTTAAGTTTAACTTTTTTCGATAAAAATTTATTAATTATAGAAAATGTTTTTGGAACGACACTACAAAATAATATTTTTTCAATTTTATTTAATTGAACTTTATTTTTTTTAAATAAAATATCAAGCTGACTGTTATTTACAGATTTTGATAAAAAAGTAATTTTTTTTGAAATTTTATTATTTTTAGAAACAATACATAATTTTGTTTCTGTATTACCAATATCGCCTAGAATATACATTATTTAATTTTATAAAATTTAGATAAATTTTTTTCAAAAAGTTTTTTTAGTTTATTTTCTACAATTAATTTACTAATACTTTTTTTAGTTACCTCTTGCAAGTTTGTGGCATGATAATTCCTTATAATTGGATTTTTTTTAATATTTATACCTATTCCAGTAATTAAAAATTTTTTATCTCTTACAAATATGACTTCTTGTAAAATGCCACTAATTTTTTTTTTATCAATTAATAAGTCGTTCGGTTTTTTAAATAAAATTTTTTTACTTGTAAATAACGAGAGTAATTCTTTGACTAAAAGACAATTGATTTTTGTTATAGTATTAATCGATAATTTCGTTTTATTTAGTTCATTAAAAAAAGAGATAAATAAATTTCCTTTTGATGATATCCATTTTCTTCCATACTGTCCCCTACCATTTGCTTGTGTTTCAGCAACAACCATGCCTAAGTTATATTTGGTTTCTTTGATAATTCTTATTGCTGTATTATTTGTGCTCTTAACTTTTTTAAATTTAAATTTTTTTAATTTCATCAAATAATATTAATTCTTGAAACAACTTCTATTAACTGACTTGGGAATATGAAGTATAAAAGAATTAATATCGTTGAAACTGTCAGTGAAAATTTTAACCATAAGCTATGATCAGTATCGTATTTGTCTTTTTCTTTATCAAAGTAAATTATTTTTATAATTCTTAAATAATAAAAAGCTGCAACTACGGTAGATAACAATCCTACTATAGCTAAGAAAAACATTGATTGTTCTAATACAGCTTTAAAAACATAAAACTTAGCAAAGAAACCTGCAAGAGGCGGAATACCAGCTAAAGAAAACAGTATTACAAGCAAGCATAAAGATAATAGTGGATGGTTTTTTGACAATCCTGAGAGATCCTCAATATCTTCATAATATTGATCTTTTCTTCTTAACATCAATAGACAAGAGAAAAGAGCTAAATTCATAACTACGTATATTGAAATATAAATTATAGAACTTTGAATTCCCTCGTTCGAGGCTGTGGCCAGACCTGCCAGTGTGTAACCAATATGTCCGATAGAACTATAGGCAACTAGTCTTTTAATATTAGTTTGCCCTATTGCTGCAACAGCTCCAAAAACCATAGAAGCTATTGATAA
>CABZPD010000007.1 GCA_902527415.1 uncultured Pelagibacteraceae bacterium
TCAAAAATCCTGAGCCCAAAATGGACGATCCGGATTGGATCATTTGGGCAGCCTGGGCAGATAGGATCACTTTCGAGGAAATTGAAAAAAAAACAGGGAAGAAAGAATCTGATGTAATTAAAATTATGCGAAGATCTCTAAAACCATCATCTTTCAGGTTATGGAGAAAAAGAGTAAACCAAAAAAGTATAAAACATCGAAAAAAATTTGAATATTCTAGAAAAGAAATAGCTAGTAAAATTAAAAAAGGTGACTATCTATAGTTCATGAAAAAAATTACCATGTATACAGGTCCACTATGTAATTATTGTGAGGCTGCAAAAAGATTATTGGCTAGAAATAATGCGCCTTATAATGAAATTGATATTTCAAAAGTTGATGGAGCAATGGATGAAATGATTAAAAAAGCTAATGGAAAAAGAACTATTCCACAAATTTTTTTTGATGACCAGCATATTGGTGGTTATGATGAAGTAAGAGCATTAGAAAAAGAAAATAAACTTCAAGATCTATTAAATAATTAATTCCATTCTTCTAAAGCTAATTGTTTCTTAGCTAAAGAGCTTAAATCTTTTAATTTAACTCTATCTTTATATTTAATTTCGTAATCTTCAGACGCAAAATCTGGTGGACTCTTTCCTTCTAAAAATTTTTTTGATTGTTTTACCGTATAATCTAGATTTTTTTTACAATAAGGTGTTGCACCAACGTAAACAACATTTGAATAATTTTTTCCTGAATGCTTGTCTTCAACTGCATGAACAACGTCTGGATGCCACCAAACAGTGTCTCCTGGCTTCATTTTTGGAATTGAAACTAAACCTTTTAACAGTAATGAATGATAATCTTTATTTACTGATAAAGCTCTACCAAGTTTTGATCCGCACAATTCATTTTCTTCAACATCATCTAGTAATGCTCTGGTTAAAACATAAGCAATTCCTTTAGCAATAGGTATTAATTGTAAAGTTCCGTCGCTTGGACCTTGCTCTGTTAAAGCAGTCCATCCTTGAAATGTTCTAAATACATGTGCAACTGCAGGAGACTCGAACTCTATTGTTCTATCTCTATACTTTGCTTCAAATGGATTATATTTTTCAAAGTTGTCAGAAAAAATATCTCTATAAATTTTTTGATAATAACTGTCAGTCCATCTTTCAATTGATCCAGCATCACAATGAGGAGAAAGTCCCAAAGTATCATCCCCTGGCTCTCTTCTTCTTACTCTATCTGCATAAGACAATTCTTTATTTGGATCAAAAACTTTATATTCAGAGTTTTCATAAATCCAAAGATTATTAAGCCATTTTTTTACTTTAGCCATTTGCTCTGAGTGTCTAATTTCAATCTGTGCTTTTGACCAATAAAGACCATAAATTTGAGGTTTTGCAGACTGTAAGTCACTAAAATATTTATCTAAATTAGATTTTTTTTTTTGATCCTCATAATAATTATTTTCATCGATGTATTTCTCTAATCTCTCATTCAAATTCTGTATCATTTTATCATCAAAAACATCACGGATAATTACACAGCCTCTTTTTTTTATATTGCTTATTTCTTGAATATTTTCCTGATCTATCTGATAAAAACTTATCTCAGGAATTATAGATTTATTCTTTTTTTTTAGAGTTAAAATTTCATCTATTTCAGATTTTATAAATTTTTCTATTTTATTAAAATTTTCTATGTAATTTTTTGAAAAATTTCTTAATTCTTTTTTTATTGCCTTTATATCAATATCTTCAAACATTAAATTTAGCTCTTTGGTTTAAAAACTAAACATACCCCGTTATTACAATATCTCTTTCCAGTTGGTTTAGGACCATCTTCAAATATATGGCCATGATGTCCACCACATTTTTTACAATGATATTCCGTTCTTGCGTAACCTAAATAATGATCTGTTTTTGTTTCAAACACATCTGGTAGAGACTCATAAAAAGAAGGCCAACCTGATCCACTCTCATATTTCGTTTTCGAGTCAAATAATTTTTCTCCACAGTTTGCACAATGAAAACTTCCTTCCCTTTTTTCATGATTTAACTCACTTGATCCTGCACGCTCAGTCCCCTCTTCGAATAAAATTAATTTTTGTTCTGCAGTTAAATTTGGATTTATTTTTTTTGTCATGATCCTATATATTTAACACAAGATTGATGTAACATTGAATGTAATTCAACAAGTTTATTGAAATCCTTGTTGTAACCACCACCCAAAACTCCACAAAATGGTATCCGTCTAGAAAAAAAGTTTTCTACCACTAGCTCGTCTCTAAGTTTTATTCCCTCGTCAGAGATTTTCAATTTACCCAATCTATCATTAAAATGAATATCAACACCTGCTATATAAAAAATAAAATCAAAATTTTCATGATTTAGCTCTTTTAAATAATGTTTAAGTGTTTTGATATAAGCTTCATCCTCTAAATTATCCTCAAGTTCTACATCTAAATCACTATTTGATTTTTTAGCAGGATAATTAGTTTTGGAATGCATGCTGAATGTAAAAACACTTCTGTTGTCTTTAAAGATTTCTGAATTGCCATTACCTTGGTGAACATCTAGATCAACAATCAAAATTCTATTTGCTAGACCTCTATTCAGTAAATAATGTGCTGCAACTGCTACGTCATTAAACACACAGTAACCTGCACCTCCGTCATAACTTGCGTGGTGACTACCTCCTGCTGTATTACATGAAATACCATAATTTATTGCAAGTTTAGATGCGAGAACAGTGCCTCCTGTAGCAACTAAAGATCTTTGCACAACACTATCTACAAGTGGAAATCCAATTTTTTTAACTCCTTCTTTGCTTAAAGTTTTATTTTTAATATCTAATATATAATTTTTCGAATGTGCGTAACTTAATGTTTCAAATGAACAAGCTGAAGGTTTGTGAAATTTATTTACTATTTTGTTTTGAGTTAAATAGTTTGCTAATTCTCCAAATTTATTAATAGGAAATTTATGATCATCACCAATTTTAGCAAAATAATCCTCGTGATTAACAACAGGTAGCTCCATTTTTACTCTAGCACTCTAATAGGCTTTCCATTCACACAAGCCTCTAGTCCTTCAATCATTTGGTTGTAAAAAATGCTATAGTTTTCAGCTGTTACATAACCTATGTGAGGAGTAAGAAGCGCATTAGGTAAAAATCTAAGTTTGTTATTCTCTGGTAGGGGTTCTTTATCATAAACATCTATACCTGCACCAGCAATTACATTTGTTGATAAAGCAATAATTAAATCATCTTCATTTACAATAGGTCCTCTTGAAGTATTTATTAAAAAAGCTGTTTTTTTCATTTTATCCAATTCTTTTAAAGTAATGCAATCTTTGTATCTTGCTCCTCCTTGAACATGAATTGAAAGTACATCAGAATTTGTAATTAAATCTTCTTTGCTGCAAGGTAATACGTCTAATTCTTTACACTTATCTAAGCTCAAGTTTTCACTCCAGGCCATTACTTGCATTCCAAATGCTTTTCCAATTTTTGCAACTTCTGTACCTACTCTGCCTAGACCAATTAAGCCTAGGATTTTTCCTTTTAATTCTACTCCGATTGTAGTTTGCCAATACCCTTGATACATATTGTCAAACTCCTCTTTAAAATTTCTAGCTAAACCAAGAATTAGCGCCCAAGTTAATTCAGGTGTTGGGTTTAAATTTATATCTGTACCACAAACTGTAATTTTTCTTTTCTTTGCAGCCTCTAAATCAATAGATCTATTGCGTAATCCACTTGTGATTACAAATTTTAAATCATTTAAATTATTAATTAAATTTTTTGTGATTGGAGTTCTTTCTCTCATTATTAATAAAGCTTCAAAATCAGCTAACTGATCAATTGCATCTGCTTCATCTAAAAAAGGTTCGCTAAAAATCTTAAACTCATATTTCCCAGATAGTTTTTCTAAATCTACAAACTGTTGGGCAACATTTTGATAATCATCTAATATAGCAACTTTAAGCATTTTTAACTTTCTTATTTGATAACAATATTCCTGTAATAATAAAACAAGCGCCTAAAATATGATAAAACATAAATTTTTCACTAAAAAAAATCATTGCCATTATTGCGCTCAAAATTGGCATTAGGTGTAAAAAAACACCAGAACGATTAGCACCAATCATAGATATTCCTTTTATCCATAAAAGAAAAGATGCCAAACCTGGAAACAAAACTACATAGGATAAAATTAAAATAAAAGGTAGTTCTAAATTAATTCTAAAGCCAATTTGATATTCAATAAAATAAACTGGTATTAAAAATACTAAACCAAAAGTAATTACTACTTGAAGTAATGATATTTGGGTTAATTCATATTTTTTTCCTTTTAACAATGTAGAATATAAAGCCCATGAGAACATTGCTATAACCATGGTAATGTCCCCTTTATTAAAATCTAAATTTTTTAATATCTCTATATTTGCTTTTGTTATAATCATAATTACACCTGCAAAAGAAAATACTACCCCTATAATTTGAAAAATATTTGTCTTTTCAATTTTTAAAATTGAAGAAAACAACATGATCATCACAGGTATAGTTGAAATCATTAAAACTCCACTAATCACCTGAGTAAAATTTAATGAATAATAAACAATAGAATTAAATACCGTTATACTAGTAACTCCCAAAACAATAAAAAGTTTATAGTTTTTAATTATATAGTTTCTTTTCTCTAATATTTCAGGAATTGTAAAAGGTGCTAAAATTAACCAAGCAAAAAGCCATCGATAAAAATTTAATGAAAAAGGAGGAACTTCATAAAAACTTGCAAGTTTACCTACTACAAAATTTCCTGCCCAAAAAGTTACTGTTAAAAATAGATATAAATAAGCTAAAAAATTATTATCTTTAGTCACTTAACTAAATCTAAGCGAACTATAAGGTTTTAAATCTAAATTTGTATTTTCGTTCGCTATCATCCCTGAAACAATCTTTCCAGAAATTGGACCTAAAGTCCATCCTAAATGATGATGTCCAAAACAATAATAAATATTTTTGTAATTTTTTGATGGCCCCATAACAGGTAAAAAATCTGGTAAAGTTGGTCTAAAACCTAGCCACTCATCCTCATGCTCTGGTAAATCACCAAGCATATATTTTGCATTATTTATCAAATTTTTAACTCTTGATTTAGATAATGGATTATCTAATCCACCAAATTCTACAGTTCCAACAACTCTTAAACCTTGTTCCATCGGTGTAATTCCAAATCCACGATTGGAAAATATTACGGGTCTACTTAATAAATGATCACAATTTTTGAAATGAACATGGTATCCACGCTCTGTATCTAAGGGGATTTTTTCACCAAGATTATCTGTTAATTTTTTTGAAAAAGCCCCACAAGCTATTACTGCTTTATCAAAAGCATAACTTTGAGTTTCAGTTTTAAAAACTGGTTTTTCTTCATCAAAACTAATATCTTTAATATTTACTTTGTTAAATTTTCCACCTTTTTGCAAAAATAAATCAAACAATTTTAAAAGAATTTTTTTTGGATTTCTTGCATGTCTTGCATAAGGATAATATACGCCAGCATGGTAAAATGGTTTAATATGTGGTTCAAGATCGTGTATTTCAGCTTTAGTGACTAATTGTTGTTCAACACCTAATTCATCTCTAACTTTAATTTCTAATTCTCTACTTTTTAGATCTTTATCGTTCCATATATAAAGAATTCCTTTGTTTTCAACCAAACCTTCTAAGTTTATATCTTCAAATAATTCATCATATGCGGGTAAAGCTAGATCTAAAATTTGGTGCATATTTTTAGCAGTATGCATCATCTTAGTTTTAGTAGTATTCATTATAAATTTTATAAACCATGGAATCATTTTAGGAACATAATTCCATTTTAAAGCAAGTGGACCTGAAGAACTAAGCAACATTGCAGGCACATCTGCTAGAATATCAGTTCTGTTTAAAGAAAGAGATGCATATGGTGAAAAGTGGCCTGCATTACCATAAGAGGCGGCTTGGCTACCTGGGTTATCTCTATCAAAGATAGTTACATCGAAACCTTTTTTTTGAAGAAACAAAGCATTAGACACACCTTGAATCCCTGCTCCAACTATTCCTACTTTAAGATTTTTATTCATGAAATTGTTATACAAGTAAAAATTAATTTATCAGAGTGACAAATTATGCAAATTTAAATTTTATTATGCAATCATTTGTTTATGATTGATTTTAGCACTCAAAACTATGCCAAAGCCAATCATTGTAGCCAACATTGAAGAACCTCCATACGACATTATAGGCAATGGAGAACCAACTATAGGTAGAAGACCCAAAACCATAGATAAGTTTACCACAATATAAATAAAAATTGCAAAAGCATAACCAAAACAAAAAAGTCTAGCAAAATTACTTCTCGAAATTGCTCCTATTCTTACAATTCTAAAAATTATTATTGAATATAATATCAAAAGACCTACTGAACCTATAAAACCAAACTCTTCTGAAAATAAAGTAAATATAAAATCTGTATGTTTTTCAGGTAAAAAATCTAAGTAGCTCTGAGTTCCTTTTAAAAAACCTTTGCCATTAAGGCCACCTGAGCCAATAGCTATTTTTGACTGAATAATTTGATATCCAGCACCCAATGGATCTCTATCTGGATCTAAAAAAGTTAATATTCTTAGTTTTTGATATGGTTTAAGAAATGAGATTATAAATGGGAGCGAAATTAGGAAAGTAATAAATGAATATATAAAATATTTAATTTTCATGCCTCCCAACCACAAAATAATTAATCCACTTAAAGCAATCAATATTGAAGTACCAAGATCAGGTTGAGAAATTACAAAAATTATTGGAATTATTATAATCGATAAAACAATAGTTATACTGGTAAATGAATTAACATTTTCTATTTTTATTCTATGAAAATATTTTGCAAGACACATTATTATTGCTATTTTCATAAGTTCCGACGGCTGCAGAACAAATAAATAAAGATCCATCCATCTTTGTGAACCAGAGGATTTTATTCCAAAAAATGAGACATAAATTAATAAAAGTATTACTATAAGGTAGATTATATAAGAAAAGTTATGCCAAAATTTTATGTTAAAGAAAGCCACAAAAATCATTAAAGGAAAAAAAACTGCAAGTTTTACAAAATGATTTTTTGTATGAAAAAGTATTTCACCACCATCTGTAGAATACATAACAAAAACACTTAATACAGAAAGAAGGATGACGGAAATCAATAGTATATAATCTAAGTTTTTTATTTTTTGAAATAATGTAATCTCATTACTCAATCTATCGTGCTGAAACATTTAAACAGTAATCCTCTCAAAATTTGATTGTTTATCTCTTAAATCATGTCTGTCGATGATCAATTTAAATAATTTTTTTGCAATTGGTGCTGCCGCCTTACTTCCTGAACCACCATGCTCAACAATTATACTGAGTGCATATCGCGGGTTAACATATGGTCCATAAGCAACATACAAAGCATGATCTCTATCTTTGTATGGTATTTGCTCTAATTCTAAATCTAATTCCCTCTCTCTTTTGCTTATTCTTTTTACCTGAGCTGTTCCTGTTTTTCCTGCAAATTGATATTTAGGATCATCAATTCTTGATTTATAAGAAGTTCCAAATCTTTCGTTAGTTGAAGCAAACATTGCTTCTTGAATAATTTTAATATTTTTTTGGTTTTTAAATAACTTTTTGTCTAACAATTCCTCAGAGTTGGTATCAAATAATAACCCACTTTCCATTGATTGTTTTGCATCTTCATAAGAAATTGGATTATTATCCACTATTATTTTCGGTTTTACAGCAAAGCCTCCATTTGCAATTTGTGCAGTCATCATACAAAGTTGTAAAGGTGTTGTTTGTATATATCCTTGACCAATACCTGTTATTAAGGTTTCCCCTAATACCCAGCCTTTACCAAGATTATTTTTTTTCCATTTTGTATTTGGAAATAATCCTTTTTTTTCAGTATCAAAATAATCGCCAAGTACTTTTTTACCTAAACCAAATTTTTCAGCTGTAATGTTTAATCTATCAACACCTAATAACCTAGCTACCTCATAAAAATATGTATCACAAGATTGTTTCATTGCATTTTTCAAACTAACCCAGCCATGTCCCTTTTCCTTCCAACAATGAAATGTTTGTCCATATAACTCCATTTTTCCTGTGCATTTAACTTTAAACTTTGTATCTATTACTTTGTTTTCTAAAGCTGAAAGCGCAACGATAGGTTTTATTGTTGAACCTGGTGAGTATAGACCCGAAAGAGTTTTGTTTATTAATGGTTTTAATGGATTATTTCTAATTAATTGCCACTCATCTTGACTTATTCCGAATAAAAATAAATTTGGATTATAAGATGGAGATGAATACATTGCTATTATATCTCCAGTATAGATATCCATTACACTTATAGATCCTGCTTTTTCATTTAACAATTTCCCACAAGCTTTTTGTATTTCTGTGTCTACAGTTAAACGTATTTTTGATCCTTGCTCACCTTTTTGATGCTCGAGTTGATTAATTCTTTTACCGTAAGCATTTACTTCATATCTTTGAATAGCATTTGTTCCAATTAAATGATTTTCAAGTCTTTTCTCTAAGCCTAGTTTTCCAATTTTCATTCCTGGTACAAATCTTTCTTGGATAATTTCATTTTCTAAAATTTCTTGTTCATTTGGTTGACTCACATATCCAAGAACATGTGTGTATACATCATTGAATGGATAGTTTCTGGAGATTGTCATTACTGGTTTAACGCCAACAAGATCATATAAATAATTATTAATTTTTACAAATTGACTCCAGCTTAAGTTTTCAGAAACAATAATGCTGTCCCACGGTTTTAGCTCTGCTTTTAATTTATTTATTCTTGCAATTCTTTTGTCACTTAGATTTAAAAGATTTTTCAATCTAACTAGTAAATAATTGAAATTCTCAACTTGCTCTGGAATTATATGTAATTGATAAACTTTTAAATTCCCTGCAATTACATTTCCAAAATAATCAACAATATTTCCCCTTGTAGGTGGGAGTTTCCATTCTCTAATTCTATTTTTATCTGAAAGTGTTAAATATTTTTTATTTTCGTTTATTTGAAGAGAAAATAAACGAGCAACGATACCAACAAAAACTACTACTTTTGCTGCTCCGATTATGAACATCCTTCTATTAATTACATCTGTTTTTCTTATTCCTGAATTAGATTTAATCATTTGTTTGATATGAAATTCTTTCGTTTAAAAAATTAAAAAATAAAAAAAATATTGGATAAAATAAAAAAGTAAAACCTGAGTTAATCAAATAATTTGTGTAATCAACTTTAATCAAAAAGACTAAATCCAAAATAATCACTTGAATTGAATTTATTAATAAAATTGTGAATAATAATGATATCCAGTCCTTCATAAAATTTGGGGTTAAAGTAATGTTTCTTATGTAAGCTGTTACTGAGCAAAGAATAAGGTAACAAAAACTACTAATTCCTATTGGTATACCTATTACAACATCATTAATTATTCCTGCAAAGAAAATTGCTAGATAACCTAATTGATCAGGATTTCTTAAAGTCCAAAAGAAAATTAATAGATGAACAAAATTAAAAGCAAAATAATCAAGTTTTAAGTAATTAAAATCAAATTCATTAAATACAGAAAAAAATAACATTATAAATGGTAGATAGGATAAGAATATTTTTAAAAAAGGACTTTTATTGAGTGATGACATTATTCTTCTCCACCTATTTTGTAAGAAACTATTTTTACATAATTGAGTTGTGTAAAATCAGAAAAAAAATTAATTTTTCCCTCTGATGTATGATCAATTTTTCCAATTGGTATACCAGGTTTGAATAAACCACCAAGACCTGAGGTGTAAGCAAAAATTTCTTTATTTTTAAAATCTTCTCTAAATTCTTCTTGAGTATGTTCAATTTTTCCAAAATCACTTCCAGTACCAGAAATTACAGCTTGTATATCATCTGGCTCTAGAACAGATGGTATTTTACTATTAAGGTCAGACAATAGTAATGCCCTTGAATTAGTATAATTTACCTCAATTATCTGGCCAACTAGATAAACATCATCAATAACAGCCATTCCAATTTTTACTTTATCTTTTGTGCCTTTATTTAATACTACTGATTTTAAATATGGGCTATCTTTATCAATTAAAACTCTGGCAAAAATTTCTTGTGAATTTATACTTTCGTCAAGTAACTCTCTAAGCTTTTTATTTTCTGCACTTAAAAACTCATTTTGTAATTTAAGTTGATCAGAATTTTCTATTTTAATTAAATCTTTCTGATGACTTTCATACAAATCCATATGTGATTTGAATTTTGAAGTTATTTCTTTTAATTTATTTTCTGGGATTGATGCAATATGAGATGATCTATAAATTACTTCATTAATTCCTAATTTAACAAATTGTATTGCTTTAAAATTAAAATTACTTAGAACAATTACAAAAATTGATAAAATAATTAAAGTTAGTAAAGAAAATTTTTGTTTATCTTTTTTTTTTAAGAAAGCTGACCTAATGGCAATTACAAAATCATCTCTGCCAGTAGCCATTTTTCCTAATATTCAGATAACATAGTAGAAAAAGTTTCTTCTTGATCCAAAGCTTTACCTGTACCGACAGCAACACAAGATAACGGATCATCTGCTATATGAACTGGTAAACCTGTTTCTTTAGAAAACCTTTTATCGATATTTTTTAACAAAGCACCACCACCTGTTAAAGTTAAACCCATATCAACTAAATCAGCTGACAACTCAGGAGGAGTATTTTCTAACGCATCTTTAATTGCACCTACCATTTGTTTCATAATATCGTTTAGTGCTTCAGCGGTATCTTCTTCTGTAATATTAACTTCTTTCGGAGTACCTGATCTTAAATCTCTTCCTTTAACTGGATAAGTATTTGTTCCAGTTGGGACAGCTGTTCCCATTTCCTTTTTTATTTTTTCAGCGGTAGTATCTCCGATTAATAAATTATATTCTTTTCTCATATAATCTACTATTGCTGTATCCATAGAGTCTCCTGCAACTCTTAAAGATTTAGAATAAACCAGTCCACCTAAAGACATTACTGCAATTTCACTTGTACCACCGCCAATATCTACAATCATTGAACCAGTTGCTTCAGAAATTGGTAGATTTGCTCCAATAGCTGCTGCAATCGGTTCCTCAATTAATTGAACTCTTCTTGCGCCTGCTGCTAAAGCACTATCTTGAATTGCTTTTCTTTCAACTGGTGTTGAACCAGTTGGTACACAAATTAAAATTCTAGGATTGGCAAATGTACTTCCTTTATGAACTTTTTTAATAAAGTGTTTAATCATTTCTTCGGTGACTATAAAATCTGCAATAACACCATCTCTTAAAGGTCTAATTGCACTTATATTTCCTGGTGTTCTTCCAAGCATTGTTTTTGCTTCATCTCCAACAGCTAACACATTTTTTTTTCCACCTTGATCAACTATTGCAACGACTGAAGGTTCATTTAAAACTACACCTTGACCCTTTAAAACAACAAGTGTGTTTGCTGTTCCAAGATCAATTGCCATATCTTGACTCCATATTTTTTTAACGCTACTAAATAACCCCATTATATCCCTCTTACTTTCTGACTTTCTTGCTCCATAGGAGCTGTTTTATCTCGTTTGATTATCATTTTATTTAATGCATTTATGTAAGCATTTGCTGATGCAACTAAAGTATCTGTATCAGCTGCTTGACCTACTGTTGTTTTGCCCTTTTCTTCGATTTTTACACTTACTGTTGCTTGTGCATCTGTTCCTTCTGTAACTGCATGAACTTGATAAAGCTGTAAGTTAACATCGTGAGGGTATAAAGTTTTTATGCATTTAAATATTGCATCCACTGGGCCATCTCCAGTTTCTGTTGCATTTTTAACATCGCCATAAACATCCAAAGTCATTTCTGCTTTTTGTGGTTCTCCTGTTCCAGCAAAAACTTTTAAAGATTTAAGAGTTATTGCATTTACTTTATTATCTACAATTAAACTATCATCTACTAAGGCAATAATATCTTCGTCGTAAACATGTTTTTTCTTATCTGCTAAGACTTTGAATTTTGCAAATGCATTTCCTACTACATCATCAGTTAAATCTGGATAGCCTAAGCTGTTTAACTTGTCTTTAAATGCATGTCGACCAGAATGCTTTCCCATAACTAATGATGTTTGTTTAACCCCTACACTTTCAGGTGTCATTATCTCATATGTTTGTCTATTTTTTAACATTCCATCCTGATGGATTCCTGCTTCATGAGCAAAAGCATTTTTTCCAACAATAGCTTTATTGTATTGAACAGGAAATCCTGTTGCGTTTGAAACAATTTTTGATGCTTTGCTTAAAAGTGTTGTATTAATTCCAGTTTCATATGGCATTAAATCAGGTCTTGTTTTAATTGCCATAACAACTTCCTCAAGAGCAGCATTTCCTGCTCTTTCTCCTAATCCATTTATTGTACATTCAATTTGTCTTGCTCCAGCTTGAACTCCGGCTAACGAGTTAGCTACTGCTAAACCTAAATCATTATGACAATGAGTTGATAAAATTGCTTTATCAATATTTGGAACTTTATTTAATAAAGTTTCTATAATTGTAGTAAACTCAGATGGTATTGTGTAACCAACTGTGTCAGGAATATTAATTGTTGTAGCTCCATTTTTAATTGCAAGCTCTACAGTTTTACACATGTAATCCATATCTGTTCTTGTTCCATCTTCGCATGACCACTCAACGTCATCAGTAAATTTTCTTGCGTAAGCAACATGTTTTCCAATTGATTCATAAACATCTTCTGGAGACATATTTAATTTATGTTTCATGTGTAAAGGGCTTGTAGAAATAAATGTATGTATTCTAAATCTTGGTGCATGTTTTAGAGCTTCATAAGCTCTATCAATATCTTTTACTGAATGTCTTGAAAGTCCTGCGGGAATAGAATTTTTTAAAATTTTACTTACTTCTGAAACAGCTTCAAAATCCCCTGGTGAAGCTATTGGAAAACCTGCTTCAATAATATCGATACCTAATTCATCAAACACTCTAGCAATTTGAATTTTTTCTTCTAAACTCATAGATGCGCCTGGCGATTGCTCACCATCACGCATAGTAGTATCAAATATAAAGACTCTATCTTTATTGCTCATAACTAAAATTTTTAGAAAATCTATAATACAATCTATGAGAGAGATTGCAAAATAATTAGTTAAATAATCACTTTTAATCGACCAATTTAGGCTTATGAAAAATTAATTATAAATAGACTCGATTTTAGGCATTAACCGTAAAAGTTCTCTTGTGTATTCATGGCCGGGTTTTAAAAATAAATCCTCAGTGTTTGAAACCTCACACAATTTGCCATCTTTTAAGACTCCAATTCTATCGCACATTTGTCTAACAACTGGTAGATCATGACTAATAAATAAAATTGTTAAATTTAATTGTTCTTGTAGATCTTTAAGCAAATTTAATATTTGAGCTTGAATACTTACATCTAAAGCAGAGGTAGGTTCGTCACAAACCAAAAGTCTTGGTTGTGTAGCAAGTGCTCTTGCAATTGATATTCTCTGTCTCTGTCCTCCTGAAAATTCATGTGGATATCGATCTGCAGATTTTTGAGTTAATTCTACAGACTCAAGTAAATCATAAATATAACTATTTAAATCTATATTTGATATTGATGGGTTGTGAAGTGTGATTGGTTCTGCAATTATATCTTTTACTTTTAATCTTCCATTTAGTGAGGAATAAGGATCTTGAAATATCATTTGAATTTGTTTTCTAAATTTCATTAATCCGGATCTTTGTTTTATTTTTGTAATACAAAAGTTGTCAAAAAAGATATCTCCAGAAGTAGGTTTAAATAAATTTACAATCATTTTTGCAATTGTAGATTTTCCACTTCCACTTTCTCCTACTAAGCCAAAAGACTCGCCTTCTTTTATATCAAAAGAAACATCATTAACAGCTATCACTGAATTCTTAGAACTTTCTGTAAAAAAATTATCATCAAAACTTTTACTCAAATTTTTAATCTGTACTAAATCTTGATCTATTATTCCTTTTTTTGTCCATCTATTTAATATTTTGATATTATTTTCTTTTTTGTCACTATTTTCTTTTTCAACTATTACAAATCTTGAAATTTTTTTGTTAGTTGGTGGGACTGAACTCACTAAACTTTTAGTATAATTTTCTTGTGGTTGAGTTAATATTTTTTTAGTTTCACCAATTTCAACTAAATTACCATTTTTCATAACTGCAACTCGGTCTGCGGTTTCAGCTATAACCCCCATGTCATGAGTAATTAAGATGACTGCAAGGTTTCTTTCTTTTGTTAATTTTTTAATTAGTTCTAAAATCTGAGATTGAATTGATACATCTAATGCTGTTGTAGGTTCATCTGCAATTAACAATTCTGGTTCGCAACATAGAGCTAAAGAAATTACTACTCGCTGTCTCATTCCACCTGAGAATTGATGAGGATAATTATCAAATCTTGTTACTGCATCTTTTATGCCAACCTCTTTCAATAGATTTATAGATTTATTTTTTGCTTCCTCTTTACTTAGTTTAAGATGAGTTTGAATTGTTTCAATTAACTGTTCACCTACAGTAAGAATTGGGTTTAGTGAAGTTTGAGGATCTTGAAATATCAATCCAATTTTATTTCCTCTATATTTAACATTACTTTCAGAATTTTCATGAATGTTGAGATCACCTAAAATAACTGAGCCACTAGAAACCTTACCTGGTTCATCAATTAAATTTATAATAGCGTTACCTACAGTGCTTTTTCCCGATCCAGATTCTCCTACTAATCCTAAAATTTCTCCTTTATTAACCTCAATATTTACATTCTTAGCAGCGTAAACTGTTTCTTTTCTCATTTGATAATCAACACTAAGATTATTTATTTTTAAAAATGTCATTTTTTTAATTTTGGATTTAAAGTATCTCTCATCCAATCCCCTAATAAATTTATTGAAAATGCTAAAATAACTAAGAAAATTGCTGGAAAAAAAGTTATCCACCATTCTCCTGAAAATAAAAAGTCATTACCAAGTCTTATTAATGTCCCTAAAGAAGGTGTTGTTGGAGGCACACCAACTCCTAAAAAACTTAAAGTAGATTCAGCTAAAATAGCAAGAGCTAAACCAATAGTTCCAATTACTAATACTGGTCTTAAAATATTTGGTAAAATATGTTTAAACATAATAATTATATTTGAAACACCGATTATTGTTGATGCTGAAACATAATCTTTATTTTTTTCAACCAAAGTTGCTGCTCTTGAAACTCTTGCAAATTGCGGCCACTCTGAAATCCCGATTGCAAATATTAAAACGTAAATTGCCATTTCATCATGCATTTCTCTCGAGATTAATCCTCTTGCTATACCATCAACCAACAATGCCATCAAAATACTTGGTACTGTTAACTGAACATCGGTTAACCTCATTACTATCATTTCATATTTTCCCCCAAAGAATCCAGCTGTTAATCCCAACCCAACTCCAAGAATTAAACTAAAAATTATCGCAGAAAAACCTACAATTAAAGAAATCCTACATCCATACAAAATTGTCGATAGCATATCTCTTCCTTGTCCATCAGTGCCTAAAATAAATTTAGCAAGACCATCTTCTGTCCATGATGGTGGTGTGAAAGCATCCATCAGCGAGAGAGAGGATGGGTCAAAAGGATTGTAAGGTGTTACCAGTTCAACAAAGAAAGAGCAGAAAAAAATTATAAACAAAATAGTAGATGATACAATTGCAGTAGGGGATTTAATAAAGCTATGATAAATGTCACTATCTTTTATTCTTTCCCAAGTACTTAAAGATTTGTTATCCACTTGCAGTATCTCCTTTAACTCTTATTCTTGGATCAATTAAATAATAAAGAATATCAACTATAAAATTTATCATTACGAAAACAAAAGCTATAAAAACTAAATAAGCTGACATGATTGGTATATCTACGAATTGAACTGCTTGAATAAATAAGAAGCCCATACCAGGCCATTGAAAAACAGTTTCAGTAATAATTGAAAACGCAATTAGAGTTCCAATATTTATTCCTGCTATAGTTATTACTGGTATCAATCCATTTTTTAATGCATGTTTGTATTTAATACTATTTTCACTAATACCTCGAGCACGCGCAAATTTAATATAATCTGTTTGTAATATTTCCATCATCTCTGCTCGGACAAGTCTGATGATATAAGTCATTTGGAAAAGGCTTAATGTTACTGAAGGAAGTATAATTGCTTTTAGCCCTGAAACTGTTAAAAAACCTGTAGTCCAAAAACCTAAATCGACAACTTCTCCTCTTCCAAAAGAAGGTAATATTCCTAAGATTACTGCAAATAAATATATAAATAATATACCAATTACAAATGTGGGGAGTGAAACTCCCAGCAAGGAGATGGCTAAGACAAAATCACTTAAAAAACCTTTTCGATTTATGCCTGTATAAACACCTAACAATGTACCGGTTATAAGTGCAATTAGTGCTGAAATAACCACAAGTTCAATAGTTGCAGGTAATCTTTCCACTATTAATTCTGAAACAGGTCTTCTTAATTGATATGAAATTCCAAACTCACCTTTAGAAGCATTAACTATAAATCTTGAAAACTGTACATGAATTGGATCCATTAAACCTAATGTTTCTCTTAATTCTGCTCTTTCCTCATCAGAAGTCTCTTCTCCAACCATGTTATTGATTGGATCTCCAACAAAATTAAATAAAGAGAAAGACACAAAGGCGACAACTAACATCACCAAAGCAGATTGAAACAGCCTTTTAAAAAAATATTTTATCAATTTGTGAAGGTTTAAACTTACAAGCCCTTTAAATTTTTAAAGGGCTTGTAATAATTTTTAATTAATTAAAACTAGCAGTTCTGAATAACGGTTCGTTATTCGGTCTGATAGGAACATTAACATTGCTTTTTGATGCCCAAGAAATTACTTGGTGATGCAAAGGAAGATAAGAAATATCATCTTTTACAATTTTCCAAGCTTTTGCAATTGCAGCATTTCTTTTATCTAAATCAACTTCACCTTCCATAACTCTGATTGCAGCATCGACATCTGCATTACTAAAGTTAACTTTGTTCCAGCTAGCACCAGTTTCATATAGATAATGGAAAACATAGTGACTATCTAAAGTTGGAACACCCCATCCTAGCATATAGAAATCACCTTGATCATCTTTAAGCTCTTTGAAGTGTTTACTTTTAGTTTGAGCAAATAAGTTAACGTTAACTCCAATTTTACCCAACATTCCAACAACTGCAGTACAAATTGCTTCATCGTTTACATATCTGTCATTAGGACATCTAAGTTCAACGTCAAAACCATTAGGATAACCCGCATCAGCTAAAAGTTTTTTTGCAGCATCAACATCGTAAGGTAATCTTTTATCAAGATCAGCTGTATATCCATTTACACCTGGGAAAGTTATAATTCCTGCTGGTTCACTTAAACCTCTCATAACTTTTTTCTTGATCGCTTCAATATCAATTGCTTGATAAAGAGCTTGTCTTACTTCTTTTTTCTTAAATGGATTATCACCTGTATTTCCAGTTCTTAATTTGTCAGCTGCTTGATCCATACCTAAGAAAATTGTTCTCATTTGAGCTGTACTTTCAACTTTATGACCTGAAGAAGATCCGATTCTTTTTAAGTCTTGGACAGGAGCATCAGTAACTATATCAATTTCACCAGATAATAAGGCTGCTACTCTTGTAGCTGCATTTTTAATAGGCATTAATTCAATTTGAGTTACTTTTTTGTCCTTCATTTCACCCCACCAATGTTTATTTCTTTTAAACACTGTCTTGGTGTTAGGCTCTCTTAAAGTGATTTTAAAAGGACCAGTTCCCATAGCATTAGTAGCAGAGAAAGTTTCTTGTCCTGCATCCCAATTTTGTGGAGACATTGCAAAGTTTTTCTCTGACCAAGCTTTAGACATTATAAAAATGTTAGACAATTGGTTTAAAAGAATAGGGTTAGGTTTACTTGTAGTTATTTTAACAGAGTAATCTCCAACCGCTTCAACATTAGCAACAGTACTAATATATTCTTTAAAGTCAGATGTTCTTTGCTTAGCTCTTAATATACTAAAAACAACATCCGCAGATGTCATTCCAGAACCATCTGAAAACTTAGCATCTTCTCTTAAAGTAAAAATCCAAGTATTTGGATCAGTAGCTTTCCATTTTGTTGCTAAAGCAGGCCCTATTTTCATGTCCAAGCCTCTTTGAACTAGAGCTTCATAAACTTGTCTAGATACTTGAGTAGTTGGACCCTCATTTTGCGCATGTGGATCTAGTGTTAAACTGTCTCCCTGCATAGACCATTTAATCGTTTTTGCCCATGCTGAAGAAAATCCGAATACTAGAACTAATGACAATAGTATTCTTACTATATTTTTAGTCTTCATTATTCCCCTCGTTTTTTAAATTTATTTAAAAAAGTATAAGTGAAATAATTGAATTATAGTAGCAATAATTTACTGATAAAATTTAACTTTTATCGCTATCAACTAATTTTTTCTTACCTATCCAAGGCATCATAGCTCTTAATTCTGCACCAACTTTTTCAACTGGATGCTCGGCTAATTTAGCTCTCGTGGCAAGGAAGTTTTTTTGACCATTTTTGCATTCATCCATCCATTCTTTAGTGAATTTTCCAGATTGAATTTCAGTCAAAACTTCTTTCATTCTTTTTTTAGTCTCTTCTTTATTAACTACTCTAGGGCCAGATTGATATTCTCCATATTCAGCAGTATTCGAAATAGAATAATTCATGTTCGCAATTCCACCTTCATAAATTAAATCAACAATCAATTTAACTTCATGAACTGTCTCAAAATATGCCATCTCTGGTTCATATCCTGCTTCAACTAAAGTTTCATAACCATTTTTAATTAGTTCAACCAAACCTCCACAAAGAACTGTTTGTTCACCAAATAAATCTGTTTCAACTTCATCTTTAAATGTAGTTTCAATAATTCCTGATCTTCCTCCACCAACTGCTGAAGCATAAGATAAAGCTAAGTCTCTTGCCTTACCTGAACCATCTTGATGAACAGCAAATAAACAAGGCACTCCACCTCCTTTTTCATATTCACTTCTAACTAAGTGACCAGGTCCTTTGGGAGCAACCATAAAAACATCTAGATCTTTTCTAGCTTTAATTAAATCGTAATGAACATTTAAACCATGAGCAAAAGCGATACTTGTCCCCTCTCTTACTCGTTGTTCAATATGATTTTTATAAATTTCCGCTTGTAGTTCATCTGGTGTAAGAATCATTACTACATCAGCCCAATCTGCAGCATCCGACAAATTCATTACTTTTAATCCTTTTGACTCTGCTTTTGCTGCACTTGATGAACCTTCTCTTAATGCCACAACAATTTCTTTTACTCCACTATCTTTTAGGTTTAATGCATGAGCGTGTCCTTGGCTTCCATAACCAAAAATAGCAACTTTTTTACTCTTAATCAGGTTTACATCTGCATCTTTTTCATAAAACATTTTCATATCGTCTCTCCTATTAAATTAATTAAATATTTTAGCACCTCTCGTCATAGCTACTGCCCCTGTTCTCGAAGTACTTATAAGTCCCAAAGGCTTCAATTTTTTATTCATTACATCAATTTCTCTTCTTAAAGCAGTTATTTGAATTACAGCTGAAGATTTTGTTTCATCTAATATTACGGGATTAAATTTTTTACAAGCATTTAAGCATTTTTCAATTTTATTTCTTTTGCCTACTACTTTAAATAAAGCCATTTCCTTAAATATTACGTCTTTGTCCTCTCTTTTAAACTCAGCAACTTTATGAACAGGCACTAATTTAGTTAACTGGAGTCTTATTTGATCAATTACTTGGGGTGTTCCGGTAGTAACAATAGTTATTCTTGAAATATTTTTAACCGCATCAACCTCTGCAACAGCTAAGGACTCGATGTTATAACCTCGACCAGAAAATAAACCAACTACTCTTGCCAAAACTCCAGCCTCATTATCTACCCAAACAACAAATATATATGTGTCTGATTTTTGTTTCTTTGTAGGAATGCTATAAGCTGATTTTGATTTCGGCATTATTGTTATACTAAGGCTTTGCCTTTTCCTTTGATTTTGTTTTCCTCTTGATCATTTGGGCCCAAGATCATTTGGTTATGAGGTTTTCCAGATGGTATCATTGGGAAACAATTCTCGTTAGGATCCACATGACAATCAAATATAACTGTTCCATCATAATCGATCATTTCTTGAATTTTATCATCAAGATCATCTGGATTGTCTGCTTTAATTCCTTTGCATCCATAAGCTTCTGCCATCTTCATAAAATCAGGTAACGCTTCAGAATAGCTTTCAGAATAATTTTTTTCATGCAGTAATTCCTGCCATTGTCTAACCATTCCCATATATTGATTATTTAAAATAAATATTTTTATAGGAAGATTGTATTGAACTGCCGTAGACATTTCTTGCATAGTCATTAAAACCGAAGCTTCTCCAGCAATATCAATTACTAATTTTTCAGGATGAGCAATTTGAACACCAACTGCTGCTGGCAATCCGTAACCCATAGTTCCTAAGCCACCAGATGTCATCCATCTATTTGGTTTATTAAATTTATAATGCTGAGCAGCCCACATTTGGTGTTGTCCAACCTCGGTTGTAATATAAGTATCTTTATTCTTAGTTAATTCATAAAGTCTTTGAACGGCATGTTGAGGTTTTATACTTTCATCACTATTTACAAAATTAAGAGAATCTTTTTCTCTCCATTTTTCAATTTGTTCCCACCACTTAGCTATATTTGATTTATTTGATTTGCTGTGACCATTTTTTCTTTTAGCAATTGTTTTATTAATTTTACTTATTACACTCGTAACGTCTCCAACTATTGCAAGATCCACTTTGATAATTTTATTAATTGACGATGGATCTATGTCAATATGAACCTTTTTTGAATTTGGTGAAAACTCATCAATTTTTCCAGTAATACGATCATCAAACCTTGCACCAATGTTAATTAAAAGATCACAATCATGCATAGCATTATTTGCTTCATAAGTACCATGCATGCCAAGCATTCCTAAAAATTGATTATCATCTCCAGGGTAAGCACCTAATCCTTGAAGTGTAGAAGTTATAGGAAAACCAGTGAGCTCAACAAATTCTCTTAGAGCCTGACTTGCTTTTGGGCCTGAGTTAATTACCCCTCCACCACTATAGATGATTGGTTTTTTTGATTTACTTAATAAATTTACTAATTCATCGATTTGATCTTGAGAAAATTTATTGTGAGATTTTCCATTTAATTTTTTTTCTTTGTTTGGTTTTTTGTATTTTGTTTTTGCAAACTGAATATCTTTTGGAATATCAATTAAAACTGGTCCAGGTCTCCCTGTTGTTGCAACTCTAAATGCTTCATGAATAACTTTTGAAAGATCATTAATATCTTTAACTAACCAATTGTGTTTCGTGCAAGGTCTTGTAATTCCTGTGGTGTCACATTCCTGAAAAGCATCTGTTCCAATTAAATGCGTTGGAACTTGACCAGAAATACAAACCAGTGGAACAGAATCCATATAAGCATCAGTTAATGCTGTAACAACATTGGTTGCTCCAGGACCTGATGTAACTAAAACTACACCTGGTTTTCCTGATGATCTAGCATAACCTTCAGCTGCATGACCTGCACCTTGCTCGTGTCTAACTAAAATATGTTTTATGGAAGGATGATTTTTTAATTCATCATAAATAGGTAACACTGCACCACCTGGATAACCAAAGATATGTTCTACCTTTTGGTCTTCAAGACACTTAAATACAATTTCTGCTCCAGTTAATAATTTTGGCATTAGGCAATCTAGCTGAAGTTGTGCTCATTGGTCAAGTTTTAGAATGAAAATTTTAAATTTTTTTCAAAAATTTATTTATGTCTTGTGGCTTTAGTTTTATCCAGCTCACCATATTGCCTCTAGCCCAAGTACTTTGTCTTTTGGCGTATTGTCTAGTTTTTATGGCTATTTTTTCTTTAGTATCATTCAAATCTTTTTGTTTTTTTAAATATTCTCTAATTTCATTTACGCCAATGGCCTTGTTAGCACTTTTATCTATTCTAACCCTTAACTTTATGAAATCTTTTACTTCTTTTATTGCTCCATTTTCTATCATCTCCCTTGTTCTTAAATTGATACGCGCAATGAGTTCTTCTCTAGGATAGTCAATGTAAACTTTAAAGAAATCATCTTCCACGAAGTTTGATTTTGTGTTTTTAAACCATTCATGTAGAGATTTTTTTGTAAACTTTTTTACTTCATAAGCTCTGATAGATCTTTGAGTGTCTGTAGGATTTATTTTTCCTCTTGAGGATGGATCTAATTTTAATAGTTTTTCATAAAACTTCTTTTGACCAAGTTTTTTTTGTAAATCTCTAATTTGAGTTCTTAATTTTAATGAAATATTTGGTATTTTAACCAAACCATCAGTTAAAGCTTTAAAGTATAAACCTGTGCCCCCAACAAGAATTGGGGTTTTTTTTCTTTTTTGAACTTCCCTAATTTTTTTAATTACTAACTTAAGCCAGTCACCTGTAGAGAAGTTTTTTGTAACATTATGAAAACCATACAAATGATGTTTTATTTTCTGATATTTTTTTGGATCTGGTCTAGCTGATAATATGTTAAGCTGTTTGTATATTTGCATACTATCTGCGTTAATAATTTCTCCATTAACTTTTTTTGCAATCTTAATTGCAAAGCTTGATTTACCTGAAGCTGTAGGACCTGAGATTAATATAATCTTGGATTTTAAATCCATGATCAGTCTAACTTAACACCAATATATCTTCGTTGATTTTGATTATTATAGATTGCAAGTAAAACTGTTTTTTGATTTGAATTAAGAACTTCTTTGGTAATTTCTCTTAAATCATCTGCCGATCTAATTTTTTTCTTCTGAGCTTCAATAATAATACTGTTAACCTCTATTGAATTTGCAACAGGGCTGTTGTTTGCAATTTTAGTAATAACAAGTCCTGTAGTTTGGTTTGGTAAATTTCTATTTTTAATATCTTCTTTAGTTAATGGTCTTACTGCTATTCTTAGACTTTCAATGATCTCTTCATTATTTTGTTTTTTAGTTTCTTGATTTTTACTTATTTTAAAATCATCTGAGGTTTCTAATCTTCCTAAGGTAACATTTTTAATAATCTCTTTTTTATCTCTCCAAATTTTAACCTCAACTTTTTTTCCAACCTCTGTTCGTGCAACAATTGCTGGAAGCTCTTTCATTTGATTTATTTTTTCTCCATTAAATTCTAAAATAATATCACCAGCTTGTATTCCTGCTTTTTCTGATGGACTATTTTCAGCAACACTTGCAACCAATGCTCCTCGTGCTTTGTCTAATTTTTCAACTTCAGCAATTTCTTTTGTTACATCTTGAATTCTAACTCCTAACCATCCTCTTTTTGTTTCACCAAATTCGATTAATTGTTTAATTACAATTTGAGCGCTGTTTGATGGTATAGAAAATCCAATTCCAATAGAACCATTACGTCCAAGTATTGCTGTATTAATTCCAATTACATTTCCTTCCATATCAAACAAAGGTCCACCAGAGTTTCCGGAATTTATAGATGCATCAGTTTGTATAAAATCTTCATATCTTGATAAACCAATTGATCGATTTCTTGCAGAAATTATTCCAGCAGTAACAGTTCCACCTAAACCAAATGGATTTCCGATTGCCAAAACCCAATCCCCAATTCTTGCTTTATCAGAGTCACCAAATTCAACCGGGATAAACTTTTTATCTGTTTCTAATTGTAAAACAGCAATATCCATTAATGGATCAGCACCTAGAACCTTAGCTTTAAATTCTTGGTCACCGTTTACCCTAACAATAATGTCATCAGCATCTTGGATGACGTGATTATTCGTAACTACAATACCTTTATCATCTATTATAAACCCAGAACCTAAAGCAGCTGATTGTCTTTCCTGAGGTGTTCCAAATTCTTTAAACATATCCTCAAAAGGAGATCCTGGAGGAAATTGAAAAGGAAAAGGATTAGAATTTGTTGTGATAGTAGTTGTTGTAGAAATATTTACAACAGATGGCATTAATTTTTCTGCAAGATCTGCAAAGGAAGCAGGAACTGGTTTGGAGTTTACATTTAACGAAAAGCTAAATGATATAACCAGGGTTAAGAATATAAGTTTAATCTTATTCATATTAACTTTTAATAAAATAAATAATTATAAATCCTATCAATGCAAAAATAAGTCCACCTGATCTAAGCTGACTATCTTTAACAAGTTCTAATTTTTTCAACATACTTTTCATTTTTGCTGGAAATAAGGCGTATAAAATTCCTTCAATAAACAAGAAAAGACCAAAAGCTATAACTAGCTCACGCATTTAAGAATTATTGTTGGATTTCAGGTTTTATATTTCCGAAAAATTTAAAAAATTCACTATCAGGTGATAAAATTAAAGAAGTTTCACCACCTATAAGAGCTTTTTCATATGCTTGCATAGCTCTGTAGAAAGCAAAAAATTCTGGATCTTGACCAAAAGCGTCAGCAAATATTTTATTCCTTTCTCCATCACCTTCCCCTTTCATGATCTCAGATTGTTTTTGAGCATCTGCTAAGATTACTGTAACCTCTTTGTCAGCAGTTGATGTAATCGTAACTGCCATCTCTGCTCCTTTTGCTCTAAATTCTTTTGCTTCTCTCTCCCTTTCAGTTTGCATTCTTCTATAAATTGCATCACTGTTAGCTTGAGGTAGATCTGCTCTTTTAATTCTGACATCAACAATATTAATTCCAAAGTTTTGTGCTTCGTTATTAACACCCTCTTTAATTAAAGCCATTTGCTTAGATCTATCTTTAGATAATAATGTTTGTAATTCTTCTTGACCTAGTACATTTCTAATTCTTGAATTTATAATTGTAGATAATCTTGATCTTGCAACTCTTTCATTTCCAACTGATATATAAAACTTAAGTGGATCAACTATCTTAAATCTTGCAAATGCATCAACAATTAATCGCTTTTGATCTGATGCAATAACCTCTTCTGGTGGAGCATCTAAGTTTAAAATTCTTTTATCTAAATAAACAACATTTTGAATGAAAGGAATTTTAAAGTTTAATCCTGGTTTCATTATAATTCTTTTTGGATCACCAAATTGAAGAATAATTGCTTGATTAACCTCTTTTACAATAATTATTGATAAAAAAGCTACTACACCAATTGCAACTAATACTCCTGCTAATATTTTTCCAGCTTTCATTTTAATTTGTCGCTTTCTTTTTTAATTCAGGCAAAGGTAAGTATGGAACTACCCCTGAACCTGCATTTTTTTCTATAATTACTTTATCTATATCAGCTAAAACTTTCTCCATAGTTTCTAAATACATTCTTTCTTGAGTGACTGCTTTCGCATTTTTATACTCATTATAGATAGCTATAAATCTACTTGCTTCACCTTCTGCTTTTGCAACAACTTCTTTTTTATATGCTTCAGCAGCTTGTAAAATTTTTTGCGCTTCCCCTCGTGCTCTTGGTATTACATCGTTTGCATAGGCTTCAGCTTCATTTTTCGACCTTTCCATGTCTGCTCTTGCAGCCTGTACATCTCTAAATGCATCAATTACTTGATCAGGTGGGTCAGCCTTTTGCGTTTGAACTTGTGTAATTTGAATTCCACTTTCATAATCGTCTAAAATAGTTTGAATAATTTCTTGTGTTTCAAGCTCAATTTTAGATCTTCCCTCTGTTAAGATTGGTTGAATGTCACTTTTAGCTATTACCTCTCTCATTGCAGTTTCAGCAGCTGCTTTAACGGTACCTTCTGGGTCTTGAATTTTAAATAAAAAATTACCAGCATCTTTGATTACCCAAAATACTGAAAAGTCTATATTAACAATATTTTCATCTCCAGTTAACATCAAGCTTTCTTGCGGAACATCAGCAACACCACCACCTGTAGAAAAACCACTATCTCTTTCAGATCTAAATCCTATATCCATTCTATTAACCTTAGTAACTTTCGGTGTTTGAACAGTCTCAACAGGAAAAGGTATATGATAGTTCAAACCAGGCTGTGTAGTTTTTACAAACTTACCAAATCTTAATACAACACCTTGTTCATCTGGTAATACTCTATAAAGTCCGCTCGCTAACCATACAAAAACTAAAACTAACAAAATTAAACTTATTGATTTTCCTCCTGAAGTTTTTCCTCCAGGTAAAAATCTTTTAATCTTATCTTGAAGATCTCTAATTAATTCGTCAACATTTGGTGGTGTGGGGCCTCTACCTGATCCATTGCCACCGCCACCTCCACCAGGAGGTGCACCCCAAGGACTTTGACCTTTAAAATCGTCTGACATATGCCAAAGTATATAGTGTCTTTATTGCAAAAAACAAGTAATGATACTTTTATGACTGATAAAAAACCTGAACTTAGTGCCGCAATGAAAAGTAAGCTAGAACCTAAAAAATTCACTAAAAATCCTATTCTTGGAACTAAGTTTACAATTGCAATCTCTAGTGCAAAAGGTGGTGTTGGAAAATCTACATTTGCAACGAATCTTGCTTTAGCTTTGAAAAAAGTTGGATGCAAAGTTGGTCTTTTAGATGCAGATATTTATGGTCCATCAATACCTAAAATGTTTGATATTAATGAAAAACCTAAAAGTGATGGTCATAAATTAGATCCAATTACAAAATATGACATTCAGTGTATGTCTATTGGTTTTTTAGCTGATCAACAAACTCCAATGATATGGCGTGGTCCTATGGTTACAAGTGCAATTAAAACTTTTACTCAGAAAGTAAATTGGAAAGATTTAGATTTTATTATCGTTGATATGCCTCCAGGAACCGGCGATACTCAACTTACATTTTCTCAAGAAATAAAAATGGATGGTGCAATAATTGTAAGTACACCTCAAGAAGTAGCTCTTTTAGACGTTAAAAGAGGAATTAAAATGTTTGATAAACTTGGAGTTAAGATTTTGGGTTTAGTTGATAACATGAGTTTTTTTATTGGTGATGATGGAAAAAAATATAAAATTTTTGGAGAAGGCGGAGTAAAAAAAACTGCAGAGGAATTTCAAAAAGAATTTTTAGGTGAAATTCCAATTAATCCTGAAGTGGGTAAAACTGGTGATGAAGGAAAGCCAATTGTGGAAACTAACCCCGATCATGAAATTTCTAAAATATATTTAAATTTTGCTGAAAAAATTAAATCAACTTATCTTTAAGATCAAAAGCAATCATTAATTCATTCCACTCTCTTTTAGAAAGTCCAGAACTTTTAACATCTACATTTTCACCTTTGATAAGTTTTTGAATAATTAATTTTCCTTTTGCAGAAACCTCGGTACCACCAACTCTATAATCCATAAAAGCATCATAAGTTATAGGAACCCATTTTTTTACAGTATCCAGCATAATGTCTGCATAAACTCTAATTTCATATTGAGCATGACTATCAGCTCTTAATCTTAAAAAATTCATCAAATTTAATAAATCAGTTTTCCAATACCATTGAGTGTAAGTATTTAGTGTTAAATTCATTCTTGCAAGTTCTCTTGCTAAACCTTTTTTATTTTCATCAATAGTTGATCCATCAAATCTTTCATTAAGCATAGTCTCATAATTACCATAAGTTCTCTCTGCGTCACTTTTTAAAAGTTCCAAAACTTCCTCTGCCTGTTTTCCTTCCAAGACATCTCCTCTACCCTGTCGGTTACTAGTTGATTGAGCAGCTAAATTTTCTTGAGATGGCAAATAAAATTCTTTATCTAGAATTGAATATCTTGCAGAATATTCATTAACATTTGCAGTTCTGTGTCTAATCCATTGTCTGGCAATGAATATTGGAAGCTTAACATGATATTTAATTTCACACATTTCAAATGGCGTGCTGTGCCAATGCCTCATCAAATATTTAATTAAACCTTTGTCAGTTGAAACTTGTTTTGTTCCTTTTCCGTAAGATACTCTGGCTGATTGAACTATAGATGTGTCATCACCCATATAATCAACAACTCTTACAAAACCATGATCTAAAGCTGGAATTGCTTCATATAGGATTTTTTCAAGCTCAGGAGCTGTAACTCTTTTTGTTTGATTGCTTTGAGATTGTTGATTTTTAATTTCTTCTTGTTGTTCTTTAGTTAATTTCATGATTGTTATTGAATCTGTTGTAATTACTTTTATATTAATAATGTTGGTTTTCCAACTACGACGATAAACGAATTTCGTAATAACCATTGCGGACGTGGGGGCAGTACCCACCACCTCCACCATTACAACTTATGGGGGTGAACTAGATTCGACGGGTGACTAAAGGCTATTCTTTCGTTCGGGATTGTTCCACCGTAACGGGCTAATTTATAATTGCTAACGAAAGTTATGCACTTGCTGCCTAATTAACTTAGTTAATTAAGCAAACGGGGTCTGGGGCACCTGGCAACAGAACGCCCCCTATTAAATTTAATTTTTTTTAATTTCAGCTTGAGCGGCAGCCAATCTTGCAACAGGAACTCTATAAGGTGAACAAGAAACATAATTCAATCCAGCATTTGAACAAAAAAATATACTATGTGGATCTCCTCCATGCTCTCCACAGATACCTAGCTTTAGATTTTTGTTTTGTTTTCTTCCTTTTTCTACTGCTATTTCAACTAAATCTGAAACTCCCTCATCTATTGAAACAAAAGGATCAACAGAAAATATTTTGTTTTCTAAATAATCATTTAAAAATTTACCACTATCATCTCTACTAATCCCAAAAGTAGTCTGAGTTAAATCATTTGTTCCAAAACTAAAGAATTCTGCGTGCTTAGCGATCTCCTTCGCTTTTATTGCCGCTCTAGGTAATTCAATCATTGTTCCTACTAAAAATTCTATTTTTAATTTGTTTTCTTTTTGAACTTGACTAGCAGTTCTAATTACTAATTCTTTCATTATTTTAATCTCAGCCTCTGTAGATACTAAAGGTATCATTATTTCAGGCAATGCAGATTTAATTTTATTTTTTTTAAGGTAAACCAAAGCCTCAAATATTGCTTTGCATTGCATTTCATAAATTTCAGGAAAAGATATTCCCAGACGACATCCTCTATGACCTAACATAGGATTTTGCTCATGGAGCTCTTCAATTCTTGACTCAACCTCTTTAACTGGGAGATTAACTATACTAGCAACCTCATTAATTTCCTTTTCTGTACGTGGCAAAAATTCATGTAATGGTGGGTCCAACAATCTAACTGTGACTGGTAATCCGCTCATGATTTTAAAAATATCTATAAAATCTTTTCTTTGATGCGGTAACAGTTTTTGTAATGCTATTGCTCTGTCTTCTTTTGTTTTAGATAATATCATTTCTCTTACAGACAAAATTCTTTCTTCATCAAAAAACATATGTTCAGTTCTGCATAGTCCAATACCCTCTGCACCAAAATCTTTTGCTGTTTTGGTATCTTTTGGTGTCTCAGAATTTGTTCTTACTTTTAATTTTCTAAATCTATCTGCCCAAGACATTAACTTGGAAAAGTCACCAGATATTTCAGGCTTCACAGTTGAAACACTTCCAGCAATAATTCTTCCAGTTGAGCCATCAATAGTGATTACGTCTCCTTCTTTAATCTCGATTGAAGAAGTTTTAAAAGATCTATTTTCATAGTTTATATCAATTTCACTTGATCCTGATACACATGGTCTGCCCATACCTCTTGCAACAACAGCTGCATGACTTGTCATTCCTCCTCTAGCAGTTAAAATTCCTTTAGCGGCATGCATTCCTTGTATATCTTCTGGAGAAGTCTCTACTCTAACCAGAATTGTATCTTGCATCATTGCAGTTAATCTTTCAGCTTCTTCTGATGTAAATACAACTTTACCACTGGCTGCACCTGGTGATGCTGGCAATCCATTTGCTATTACATTAATTGAACTTTTTTCATCTAAAGTTGGGTGCAAAAGTGTATCTAAAGAGTTTGGGTCAATTCTTAATACAGCTTCCTTTTTAGAAATTAATTTTTCTTTAACCATGTCAACTGCAATCTTGACTGCCGATTTTGCCGTTCTTTTTCCTGATCTTGTTTGAAGCATCCATAGTTTACTATTTTCAACTGTAAACTCTACGTCTTGCATATCTTTATAATGCATCTCTAATTTTTTCAAAATTTTTTGAAGTTCTTTAAAAACTTTAGGCATAGATTCTTCCATTGATAATTCTTTTACTTTAGCGTCTCTCCTAGCTTTTTTTGTTATATATTGAGGAGTCCTTGTGCCCGCTACAACATCTTCGCCTTGCGCATTAATCAAATACTCACCATATATTTCATTTGATCCATCTGATGGATTTCTTGTAAACACAACTCCTGTTGCACAATCATCACCCATATTTCCAAAAACCATTGATTGAACATTTACAGCAGTTCCCCACTCGGCTGGGATTTGATTTAATTTTCTATAAACTTTTGCTCTATTACTTTCCCACGATAAAAATACTGCACTTATTGCTCCTAGCAATTGTTCATAAACATCTTGAGGAAAATCTTTTTTTGCCTTTTCTCTTACTGTTCTTTTAAAATCTTCAATTAATCCATCCCAATCACTTTCATCTAAATCTGTATCTAACAAAACACCTTTCGTAAGTTTATAATTTTCAATTAATTCCTCAAAATGATAACCTTCTACACCCATTACAACATTACCGTACATTTGAATAAATCTTCTATAACTGTCTTTAGCAAATCTTCCATTTGAGGTTTTAATTGCTAAAGCTTTGACTGTTTTATCGTTCAGACCCAGATTTAGAATAGTATCCATCATACCTGGCATTGATACTCTTGCTCCAGACCTTACAGACAACAAAAGTGGATTTTTTAAGTCCCCAAATTTCTTAGAAACATCTTTTTCAATTAATTTTAATTCTTTTTTAATTTGAGAAATTAAATTTTTATTTAATTTTTTTTTATCCTTATAAAAAATTTCGCAAACTTTTGTGGATATTGTAAAACCAGGAGGTACTGGAAGACCCATTCTTCCCATTTCAGAAAGATTAGCACCTTTTCCACCTAAAAAGTTTTTAGGATTTTTAATTTTTTTACTATCCTTAGAATTAAAGTTTAATATAAGTTTTTTCATTAATGGGAGTCGATTAGAGAAAAATTAACATAATTGTTGAACGTTTTACACATCATTTGAATTAGTTCCAGCCTATTCTTCTTAATGACCGGGTCATCTTCATTTACAATTACATTATCAAAAAAGTCAAAAACCTCTCTTTTAACACTAGCTAAATTGTCCAATGTTTGAACATAATTTTCATCTTTATTAATGCTTGAAAAATATTTTCTTAATTCACTAATTTTTTTAAATAGGTTTTTTTCTAGCTCGGTTTTAAAAATACCAGGGTCAGTTGTATTTGATAATTCTATTTTATCATTTTTTAATTCACCATCTAAAATGTTTGATGCTCTTTTATAGCTTGCAATAATATCTAAACCATCTGGTTTGTTAATAATTTTATTTAAATGTTTAGCTTTATTAAAAATAATAACAGATTGATCTAAATTAAAAGAATTGGTTGATGCTTGAATTATATCATTTCTAATGTTTTCCTCCTTCATGTGATATTTTAATCTATCCATTAAAAAATCTGATAATTCATTTTGTAAAGATTGGTTGTCAATTTCAAAACCTTGATCTAAATACAAGCTTGAAGAATAATTAATTAAATCTTTTATTTTAAAATCTTTTTTATTTTCAACTATTATTCTTATTACTCCTAATGCTAATCTTCTTAAAGCATATGGATCTTTAGAACTTGTTGGTTTTTGATTTAAACCAAAAAAACCAACCAAAGTATCTATCTTATCAGCCAAAGAAAGGGCTATGCTAAATGGTTTTTTTGGAACTCTTGAACCAGAACCTGTAGGTAAATATTGCTCACTTATTGCTAAAGCTAAATCTTTATCAAAACCTTGTGCGTTAGCAAAATAACCTCCCATTACACCTTGGAGTTCTGGAAATTCACCCACTAGTTCTGATAATAAATCAACTTTACAAATTGATGCTGACAATTCAACTTTTTCTTTACTGATTAAAAGTTCATCAGATATCATTCCACCCAATTTTCTCATTCTTTGGGCTTTGTCGAAATAGCTTCCCAATCCTTTAAAATAATTCATTGATTTTAATTCAGTAACTTTTTTGACCATATTTTGAGATTTATCTTTTTTCCAAAAAAACTCTGCGTCACTTAATCTTGCTTCAACTACTCTTTCATTTCCTAATTTAATTAATCCCTTTTTATCTTTTTTGTTTGCAACTACTAAAAACTCATTGGTAATATTTTCTTTATTATCAAATATAGGAAAATATTTTTGATGGTATTGCATGGTAATAATTAATATTTCTTTTGGAATATTTAAAAATTTCTTATCAAATTCACAAAGAAGGATATTTGGTTGATCTGTTAAATCCACAACTTCATTAAGTAATCTAGGATTATGTTGAATCTTAATATTTTTATTTTTTAATATATTGTTGAATTTTTTTTCTATTAACTTTTTTCTTTCATTGTGATCAACAATAATGTCAATTTTTTTAAAAAAACTTTTATAATTTTTAAATTCTAAGAAAGACTTTTTATTTTCCTCAAATTCTTTATCAATAAAAGTTGAGTTAGAAGATGTTAGGTGATGAAAATTAAAATTTAACTTTTTTTTATCAAATACAGCTAGAATTGACTTTAAAGGTCTGCCCCAATTTAGGTCAAAAGTTCCCCAATACATTGATTTTTTCCATTGAATTTTATTTAACAATATTGGGATAAATTCCTCTAGTAATTCATGTGTGTGCAATTTTTTTGATTTTGTCTTGAAAAAATAAAATTCTCCTTTGTCTGTTTTCTTTTGGTAGAGATCCTTTTTTAAGATTTTATTTGACCTAACAAACCCTTCGAGTGCTACCTCTGGTGACTTAATATTTGGACCTTTAATCTCCTCAGATTTTAGTACAACATTTTTTTGAACACCTTCAAATAATACCACTAGTCTGTTTGGTGTTGAATATGACGAGCTTTTTTTAAATAAAATTGATTTTTCTAAAAATAAATCATTAAAACTTTTAAGTAAGTCTTCCCTTAAATTTTGTTGAAGATTTGAAGGTATTTCTTCACTAAATAATTCTAAAAAAAACTCTGACATTATTTTTGACTATCTAACCAAACGCCTGCTGCAGATTTTGTAATATCTCTTATTCTAGCAATATAACCAGCTCTTTGTGCGACACTGATTGCACCTCTTGCATCTAGAATATTAAACACATGACTAGCTTTTAAACATTGATCATATGCTGGTAAAGAAATTTTTTTTTCTACCAAATTTTTTGCCTCGGATTCATGCATTTCAAACATTTTTAAAAGTGTTTCTACATTCGCATGTTCAAAATTATACGCTGAAAATTCTTTTTCAGCTTGGTGAAAAACTTCGTGATATTTTACACCCTCATCATTCCACAATAAATCATAAACATTTTTTTCTTTTTGAGTGAACATACAAATTCTTTCTAAGCCATAAGTAATTTCAACTGATACAGGTTTACAATCAAATCCAGCCATTTGTTGAAAATAGGTGAATTGAGTAATTTCCATTCCATCACACCACACTTCCCATCCTAATCCTGCAGCACCTAATGTTGGACTTTCCCAATCATCTTCAACAAACCTTATATCATGATCATTGTGATCTATTCCTATAGTAGATAAACTATTTAGATAAAGTTTTTTTATATTTTCAGGGGAAGGTTTGATTAAAACTTGAAATTGATAATAATGTTGTAACCTATTTGGATTATCTCCATATCTTCCATCTGTGGGTCTTCTTGATGGTTGTACGTAAGCTGCTTTCCATGGTTTAGCTCCTAGTGATCTTAGGGTAGTAGCTGGATGAAAAGTTCCTGCACCAACCTCCATATCGTAAGGCTGAAGAATGATGCATCCCTTTTTACTCCAAAATTTCTGAAGATTTAAGATTGTTTCTTGAAATGTTTGAATTTTTTTTTTTTCTTTTTTTGTTTTAGAAACCATATCTTTGCCAAATTGATCTTTCATCTAAAATACTTGCTATTTGATCTACTTGATTGCTAGATGAAGAAAGTTTTTGACTTAACCATCCTTTTGATTTTTCAAATTTTTTAATAATTACATCCTCACCAAATTTATCTTTTAATATTTCATGTGCATTACCTATTCCGTCAATCAATCCTAAATTTTTTGCTTTACTGCCTGACCAAAACTCACCTGAAAAAAGTTCTACATCAGATTTGTTTAATTTTGATCCTCTACTTTTTTCAACAACATCTATAAAGTCTTTATGAAGATCCAATTGAATATTTTTTAATCTTTCAATATCCTCGTTTTTTTCTTCTAAAAATGGATCAAGTGTGCTTTTATTTTTGCCAGCAGTATGAACTCTTCTTTCAATCCCAATTTTTTTTATCAACTCTGTAAATCCAAAAGAAGAATATATCACTCCTATGGATCCAATTATTGAACTTGAATTTGCATAAATTTCGTCCCCAGCACAAGAAATCAAATAGCCTCCAGAAGCCGCTACGTCTTCAGCGAATACAACAACTTTTTTTTTATGTTTTTTTGCTTGTTGTCTAATAAAGCTGTAGATTAAATGAGATTGAACTGGTGATCCTCCTGGAGAATTGATTGATATAGCAACACATGCCGCTTTTTTCAGAGAAAAAGCCTTTTTAATTAGTTCTTCTTGACCTGCAAAATCAATACCTTGTTTAAATTTTCCTGCATTACCAATAACCCCACTTAATTTTAAGTGAGCAATAATTTTTTTCTTTTTAAAAAAAGAGAACATAGGTAAGTCTTATAGAATTATTTATTGAATATAAAGACTACTTATAATTGAAGAAACTGGTGCGTCAATTGATAAGTAATATATATAAACAAATTATACTAATTTAAAAATCTTATGGGAACAGTTGTACAGCTTAAAAATCAAATAAATGATTCATATTTTCAACTTAAAGACTCGGTTGAACAAAAACTGATTTTGACTGAAGAAAAAATAAAATCAAAATTATCTAGTGACGTACAGCTGGTTCAAAAAATGACAAATTATCATATAGAAACTGGAGGAAAAAGACTAAGAGCTTTACTAACTTTGGGTAGTGCAAAATTATGCGGTTACTCTAAAGGC
>CABZPD010000008.1 GCA_902527415.1 uncultured Pelagibacteraceae bacterium
ATAACTCTTGAGATGGGTGCTCCAAAAGATTTTGCAACAAAATTACAAGCAGGCACAGGAGCAAGTCATATTAAATCATTTATTAGATACTTAAAAAATTTTGCATTTGAAAAACCATTAGGTGAGCATGCTCCTAATCAAAGATTAATTTATGAACCAAAAGGTGTTTGTGCATTAATAACACCATGGAATTGGCCGATGAACCAAGTTTGTTTAAAAGTAATGCCAGCAATAGCTGCAGGTTGTACAATGGTTTTAAAGCCATCAGAATTAGCACCACTATCTTCAATGATACTTGCTGAAATTATTGATGATGTAAAATTTCCAAAAGGTGTGTTCAATTTAGTTAATGGTGATGGAGCAACAACAGGTGATGCTCTTACAAGTCATCCAGATATTAATATGATTTCTTTTACGGGATCAACAAGAGCAGGAGCTTTGATTTCACAAAATGCTGCTAAAGATTTTAAAAGAGTAAGCTTAGAATTAGGTGGTAAAGGAGCAAATATAATTTTTAAAGATGCTGATCCAGAGGCTATTGAAAGAGGTGCTTTAAGATGTTTTAGAAATTCTGGACAATCTTGTAATGCGCCAACAAGAATGTTAGTTGAAAAATCAATGTATGAAGAGGCTATTGAGAGATTAAAAAAATATACTGAAAGTTTTGAGGTTGGTGACCCTAAAAAAGAAGGAGAACATATAGGTCCAGTTATTTCAGAAACTCAATACAAAAAAATACAAACTTTAATCCAAAAAGGAATAGATGAAGGTGCAAAATTAGTTGCTGGAGGAACAGGTAAACCTGATGGATTAGACAAAGGTTACTTTGTTAAACCAACTGTTTTTGCGGACGTAAATAATAATATGGAAGTTGCAAGAACAGAAATTTTTGGACCCGTTTTATCTGTTATCCCATTTGAAACAGAAGAAGAGGCAATAACAATTGCAAATGATACTGCTTATGGATTAACAAATTATATCCAAACTCAAGATTCCGAAAAAGTACAAAGAGTTGCGAGAAAATTAAGATCTGGAATGGTTGATGTAAATGGAGCAGGTATTGCAGTTGATGCACCTTTCGGTGGTTTTAAACATTCTGGAATAGGTCGAGAAGCAGGTGAACACGGCCTAGAAGAATTTTTAGAAGTAAAAGCCGTAGGTGGTTGGAGTTAATTTACCGATTTATCTTTTACACCTTCTAAAAATTTAAGACATTTTTTCATTTCATTTAATTCTATGAACTCGTCAATTTTGTGAGCTTGTTCTATGGAACCAGGTCCACAAACAACTGTACTGATTCCTAATTCTTGAAATAAACCAGCTTCTGTTCCAAAAGAAACTACTTCTCTAGAATTATCGCCAGTTATATTTGATACAAATTCACATGCTTCAGACTCATCCAATCTGTTAAAACCAACAACTTCACCTATCACTTCTTTCTTAATATAAGAATCTGGAAATACTTTTTTCATTTCTGGTAAGAGTACATCGTTTGCATATTTATCAATTTCATTCGTAACAAATTCCCCATCTTCCTTAACAACTGGTCTTGTTTCCCATTCAACACTACATTTATCTGCAATGACATTATGGGCAATACCACCTTTAATTCCACCAATTGATAAAGTTGAATGTGGAGGATCAAAAATACTATCTTTTTGAACTCTTTTTTTTAATTCTTCTCTAATTTCTAAAAGTTTTCCAACATATCTAGTAGCATATTCAGCTGCATTTACTCCTAAATGTGGTTTAGAACTATGTCCTGCAAGTCCTCCAAAGTGAACTGTGTATTCATTCATACCTTTGTGGGCATCAATAATTTTCATTTTAGTTGGTTCACCAATTATACAAATTCCATTTTTGATTTCTCTTTTTTTTAATTCCTCTATTAATAAAGGGGCTCCAATACATGCGGTCTCTTCATCAAATGTGTAACAGAAATGTAAGTCTCTATCTAAATTACTTTCTTTGAAGATAGGTGCATAAGCAAGTGTACATGCAATAAAACCTTTCATATCACATGAGCCTCTTCCATATAATTTATCATTTTTAATAGTTGCAACGAATGGATCACTGCTCCAACCTTTAGATACGGGAACCACATCAGTGTGTCCAGATAATATGATAGGTTTTTTTGTGCTTTGATTTTTTGCTTTTAAAGTTCCAAAAAGATTAACTCTTTTTTTATCATCATCATAAACTTTGAAAGTATCTATTCCGATGTTATTTAAAATTTTTTCACAATAATCAATTAAATTACTGTTATCTTGACCTGAGATAGTTTTAAATGCGATTAAGTCAGTTAAAATCTTGATTGATTTTTCATATAAATTGTTATCTATACTCATAAACTTAAAACACTATATTATATTATGATTAAAGAGCAAATTACCTATAATGATTTTGATAAAGTAGATATTAGAATTGGCACTGTAATTTCTGTAAAAAAAAATGAAAAAGCAAGAAAGCCATCTTTAGTGGTTGAAGTTGATTTTGGAAGCGAAATTGGCATTAAAAAATCTTCGGCTCAAATTACCCATTATTATAATGAGGAGAATTTAAAAGGAAAACAGGTTATTGCTGTTTGTAATTTTCCTGAAAAAAATATTGCTGGAATAGTTTCTCAAGTATTGGTTTTAGGAGCAATTGATGCCGATGGCAAAGTTACACTTGTTCATCCTTCTCAAAAAGCAGAAAACGGATTACCGATTGCTTAATAATGCATCCTGAAATTCTTTCTATAACCTTATTTGGAATTGTTGCAGCATTTACTCCTGGACCAAATAACTTCGTTGCTTTCTATTCTGGTTTCAATTTTGGTATTCTTAGAACACTGCCACATATAATTGGTGTAACTTTAGGATTTCCATTTTTGTTATTATGTTTAGCTCTAGGGTTGATAAATATTTTTAAACTTTATCCTTTAATTCAAGAGGTATTGAAATATTTAGGAACTCTATTTTTAATTTATTTAGCATACAAAATTTCTTTTTCAGGACCTTCTGATCAGGAAAATAAAAACAAAAATCCAATTAAGTTTCATGAAACTTTTATTTTTCAATTCTTAAATCCTAAAGGCGTTATTGCATCAATTATTCTTGTTTCAACTTATATTAATCCAGGAGAAACCTTTGTAAGTTATACGACTCAAATTATCATTATGGCCTTAATTGTTTCAGTGACCAGCATAACTCTGTGGACTTTCTTAGGTAAATTTTTCAGGAAATTTGCGACAAATCAGAAATTTATTAATTACTTTAATTATGCTATGTCACTGCTTCTTTTAACAAGCATAATAACTTTTTATTTATAATATGACGCCAGGAAACAAAAATTCTTATAAATCACTAAAAAAAATCACAGTCAATGACAAGGAGTATAATTATTACTCATTAAATGAAGCAGAAAAAAATGGACTTGAAGGGATAGATAAACTTCCAAAATCTCTTAAAGTTTTACTAGAAAATTTATTAAGATACGAAGACGACTTAAGTGTAACAAAATCTCAAATAGAGGCGATTAAAAACTGGCTAAAGACAAAAAAATCTAAAACTGAAATTGCATATAGACCAGCAAGAGTTTTGCTTCAAGATTATACAGGAATACCTGCGGTTGCAGATTTAGCTGCAATGAGAGAAGCAGTTAAAAAAAAAAATAAAGATCCAAATACAATAAATCCACTGTCTGCAGTTGATCTTGTAATTGATCACTCTGTGCAAGTCGACCAATCTGCTAAAGCAGATTCTTTTGAAAAAAATGTCGACATAGAATTTGAAAGAAATGGTGAGAGATATTCTTTTTTAAAATGGGGACAGCAGGCATTTGATAATTTTAGAATAGTTCCACCAGGAACAGGAATTTGTCACCAAGTAAATCTGGAATATTTGTCAAAAGTTGTTTGGTCAGAAGAATTTAAAGGTGAAAAATATCTTTTTCCAGATACTTTAGTTGGAACGGATAGTCATACAACAATGGTAAATGGTTTATCTGTTTTAGGATGGGGTGTTGGAGGAATTGAAGCTGAAGCAGGAATGTTAGGTCAACCAATTTCCATGTTAATACCAGAAGTCATCGGTTTTGAAATGAAGAACAAAATGCCAGAAGGAACTACTGCAACTGATTTAGTATTAACTGTTGTTAAAATGTTAAGAGATAAAGGAGTGGTTGGTAAGTTTGTTGAGTTTTATGGAGAGGGTTTAAAAAATTTAACACTAGCGGATAGAGCAACAATTGCAAACATGGCACCAGAATATGGTGCTACTTGTGGTTTTTTTCCTATCGATGAAGAAACATTAAAGTATTTGAAATTTTCTGGAAGAGATCAACAAACTGTTGATATCGTAGAAAATTATGCCAAGGAACAAGGTTTATGGGCGAGTAACGAAATAGAATTTACTGACATTTTATCTTTAGATATGTCCACAGTCGTACCAACTATTTCAGGACCTAAAAGACCTCAAGACAAAGTTCTGTTAACAGATGCACCTAGTTCGTTTCACAAAGTATTGCAGGAAGCTACAAATAAAAATGAAAAGTCAATTTCGAAAGTATCAAATACAGATTACGAAATTAAAGATGGCTCAATATTAATTGCTGCAATAACTTCTTGTACTAACACTTCTAATCCAAATGTTCTAATCGGGGCTGGACTATTAGCTAAAAAAGCTATTGAAAAAGGTTTGCAGGTTAAACCCTGGGTAAAAACTTCTTTAGCACCTGGATCTCAAGTAGTTACAGACTATTTGGCAAAAGCTGGATTAAACACTTATTTAGATCAGCTTGGCTTTAATTTAGTTGGGTATGGCTGTACTACTTGTATTGGAAATTCAGGACCACTTCCAGAAAATATTGTAGAAGCTATCCAAAAAGAAAATATTTATGCTGTTTCAGTTTTATCTGGAAATAGAAATTTTGAGGGAAGAATTTCTCCACATATAAAAGCTAACTATTTGGCTTCACCTCCACTTGTTGTTGCATACGCAATAGCTGGACATATGGAAGTTGATTTGTACAAAGATCCATTGGGAAAAGATAAAGAAGGAAAAGATGTATTTTTAAAAGATATTTGGCCTTCAAATAAAGAGATAGAAGAAACTTTAAAAGATTCACTTAATGCTGAAATGTTTATACAAAGATACTCAAATGTTTCAGAGGGCCCAACTCAATGGCAAAAAATTAAAACTGCTAAAAGCAGCATCTATAATTGGGATGAGGGATCAACATATGTAAAAAAACCTCCGTTTTTTGACTCGTTACCAGATAAACCAGAGGGATTTAAAGAAATTAAGGACGCAAGACCATTATTAATTTTAGGTGATATGGTTACAACTGATCATATATCGCCAGCTGGCAGTATTCAAAAAGATAGTCCAACTGGTGAATATTTCATGGAACACCAAATTTTACCTAAAGATTATAATTCATATGGTTCAAGAAGAGGTAATCATGAAGTTATGATGCGAGGAACTTTTGCAAATATAAGAATTAGAAACGAAATGGCTCCAGGTACAGAAGGTGGTTTTACAAAGTTATACCCAGAAGAAAAAGTTCTTCCTGTCTATGATGCAGTTGTTGAATATAAAAAAAGAGGAACAGATTTGGTTGTAATTGGTGGAAAAGAGTACGGAACCGGATCATCTAGAGATTGGGCAGCTAAAGGAACAAAATTACTTGGGATAAAAGCAGTAATCGCAGAGAGTTTTGAAAGAATCCACCGATCTAATTTGATTGGAATGGGAATATTACCGTTACAATTTATCGAAGATGTAAATAGAAAAAATCTAAAATTAATTGGTTCTGAATTAATTAGTATTCTAAATATTGAAAAAGGTGTTAATCCCTCAGATGAAGTGACAGTTGAAATTAAATATGCTTCAGGTGAAATAAAGAAAATTAAAACTTTATGCAGAATTGATACAAAAAATGAATTAGAGTATTATAAAAATGGAGGTATCCTGCAGTTCGTTTTAAGGAATATGATTTAGTTATGGATGAAGATTTATCAATTATAAATACAAATACTAGAAATGAAAAAATTAAGAATTTTTTTGTTAATAATAAAAAAAAAATAATTTCAGGTATAATTATCTTAATAATTATTATAGTTGGTGTTTTTAGTTACGATAAATATTTAATTAATAAAAAAAAGGATATCTCAGATAGTTATAATTCAATAATCATTGATTATTCAGAAAAAACAAAAGAAAAAACAGCTAGTAGCCTGATTGAAATTGTAAACAAGAAAGATCCAACTTATTCACCTTTATCCCTTTATTTCATCATTGATAATAATCTTGTAAGTGATCAGTCTAAAATTAATTCATTATTTGATATATTGATAAACGATACTTCGTTAGACAGTGAGATTAACAACTTGATTATATACAAGAAGGCACTCTACAATGCAGATAACGCTCAGGAGAGTGATCTTCTAAATATGTTAAATCCACTGATTAATTCAAAAAGTGTCTGGAAATCACATTCTTTATATTTAATGGCAGAATATTTTTATGCAAATAATCAAAAACAAAAAGCTAAAGAATTCTTCAACCAAATAATAACTTTAGAAAATTCAAATCCAGACATAAGACTTCAAGCAGAGAAAAGATTGAACAGAGACTTGAGTGAATAAATTAATTTTTACTTTCATTGCATTATTTTTTCTTAATAACTGTTCATTTAATGAAAACTCCAGAATTTGGAAAGATAAAGAAAATAAATTAGAAACAGATAAAAAAATAACAAAAGTTTTTGTAGAAGAAAATTTAAGTGTTTCAGAATTTAATAGAGATTTAAAATTAGATTTATCCTCAATAAAAATAAATAGTAAAAAAAATGAAAATCAAAATAATCTTAGTTTGCAAAATTACAAAGGTGAATTAGCAAAGATTGGTAATTTTAAATTTTCAAAGTTAGAGGAAATTAATCAATTAGATTTCGAACCGATTTTTTTGAAAAATGGAATAATATTTTTCGATAGAAAAGGTTCAATTATTAGGTATGATAATAATCAGAAAGTTATTTGGAAAAAAAATCATTATTCAAAATCTGAAAAAAAATTAAAACCAAAACTTAATTTTTTAGTAGATGGTCAAAATCTTTTAGTAACTGATAGCATAGCAAAATATTATTCTATGAATATTAGTACTGGAGAATTAAATTGGTCAAATAATAATGATTATCCGTTTAATTCAAATATTAAAAAGCATAAGGATAAAATATTTGTTATTGATTATAAAAATACGTTGAGATGTTTTAAAATTAAAGATGGTTCTGAATGTTGGAATTTGCAAACAGAGGACTCATTTACAATTTCAAATATTAAATATTCTTTAATTATTTTAAACGACAATGTTATTTTCAATAATTCTATAGGAGATATTACAGCTGTAGATATTGAAACAGGTTTAATTACATGGCAACTACCCACACAGAGTAGCTCGATAATAAATGAAACTTATAACTTTAAGACTTCTAAACTAGTATCAGATGGAAACTCAGTATTTTTTTCAAATAATAAAAATCAGTTTTATTCAATTGATTTAAAAACAGGAACAATAAACTGGATAAATGAAGTTAATTCAAATGTAAAACCGATTTTGGTTGGAAATCTAATTTTTACAATCTCTAATGAAGGTTATTTATATTTAATTGACAAAAATAAAGGCAATATAGTTCGAATTACAGATCTATTTATGAATTACAAAGATAAAAAAAGAAAAAATATTTATCCAATTGGTTTTGTAATTGGAGACAAAAACGTATTTTTGACTAACTCAGATGGTAAAATGATCATAGCTGGGATTGAGGATGGAAAAATAATAAAAATTGAAAAAGTTTCTGGTGGATTAGTATCTGAACCGTTTATATTTAATAACAATTTATATGTAGTAAGAAATGGTTCAATTGTACAATATAACTAAACATGTTCTTAAAATTTTTAGAAAAAATTGGTAGAAAAAAAGTTGTATTAGATAGAGGACCTTCACATCCAAATTTTAAAGAGGCAAAGCCTTGGATGAACCGTTACTATGTTTTGATGAGGTATCGACCTAAATGGTTTCCATTCAATATATTAATTCATGAGATGTTAGCAGATGACCATGGAGAAGGAGTTCATAATCACACATTTCCTTATATCACTATAATTTTAAGAGGCGGTTATTGGGAAACATTAAGCACTGGCAAGTTTTGGCGTCCACCAGGGTATATTGGTTTTAGATCAGCAAATAATTTGCATAGAGTAGATTTGGAACCAGGAACTAGACCATTAACTTTATTTATCTCAGGTCCATTCGGGCTAAGGAAAGGACCAAGATCAGAGTATGGTATTGACTTTAAAACTAAAAAAAATTGATGTCAAAAAAATTTGAAAAAGAATTCATATCTTATTGTGAAATTCAAAATTTAGAAGTTAATCCTAATCAAATCAAAGTTATTAAAAAATTAGAAGATTACCATAATAGTAATTACAAATCATTTTTTTCAAAATTATTTTCCAAACAAAAAACTAAAAAAGGATTTTATTTATATGGTGGTGTAGGGGTTGGTAAAACAATGATTTTAAACTTCTTTTATGATCATCTTGAAGAAAAAAAATTAAAAAAGCATTTTAATGAATTTATGTTAGGTTTTCATGATTTTGCACATGAGCAAAAAGAAAAAAATGAAGAAAATGTAATCAATCAATTTGTCAAAAATTTAAAATCAAAAGCTTCATTAGTTTACTTCGATGAGTTCCAAGTAACAAACATTGTTGATGCAATGATTTTAGGAAAATTATTTGAACAAATATTTAAAGAAGATATTAAAATTATTCTTACTTCAAATACTAAAATTTCAGAACTTTATAAAGAAGGTCTTCAACGTGAACAATTTATACCTTTTATAAAAATAATGGAAGATCAATCCATCGAGTATGAATTAAAAATTGAGGATGATTATAGAAAATCTAATGATAATCAAAAACAAAGATATTTTTTTCCACTTAATCAAGAAACCAATTTTAAGATTAATAAATTTTTTAGAACTATAACAAAGGATAAAAAAAAAACTTCAACAAAAATTAATGTAAAGGGAAGAGAATTTAAAATAGAAAACTTTTATGAGGGAATTGTTAGATGTGACTTTAATCAACTTTGTGATCAAAATTTAGGAGCGGAAGATTATTTAGAAATAGTTAAAAACTGTAAATTTATGGTAATAGATCAAATACCTCAATTTAACGATGTAAATTCAAATCAACAACAACGTTTTATCACTTTGTTGGATGTAATTTATGATAAAAATATTTCATTAGCAGTTACAGCTGATATAAATTTAGATCAATTTACCTCTTCAAGATTATTAGAAAAACCATTTAAACGAACCATTAGTCGTTTGTATGAGCTTACATCGAACGAGTATAATTAATGAAACAAGAATTTTACAATCTTCATATTAAGACAAATGGTCAAAAGTTATATGAATTTACTAATGATACAATTCATTGGATTGGTCAAAATAACTTTAAAAATGGTATTCTTAATTTGAGTATTCAGCACACAAGTGCCTCATTAATTGTTCAAGAAAATGCAGATCCAGATGTACAAACAGATTTAATAAATTATTTTGATAAATTAGCTCCTATGGATAACAAACTATATGTTCATACTACGGAGGGAAAAGATGATATGCCTGCACATATTAAATCTGCATTAACAAATAATCAAATTTCTCTAAGTGTGAAAGATAGTGAATTGTTGCTTGGAACTTGGCAGGGCATATATTTATTTGAACACAGATTAGAAGCTCAAAAAAGAACTATAATCCACCATTTTATTGGAGAATAAAACTAAATTTATTTTTTCTTCAAAGATTGAAACGCTTCAAGAGCTGCAGCTCTAGCTTTTTCATGAACAACAACAGGACTCGGGTAATCTTTGCCAATAATTGTTTTTATAGCTTCTTGATACTTTAATTCCATTTCCCATGGTTTGTGAATAAATTTACTTGGAACATTTTTAAGTTCAGGAACCCATTTTTTTACATAATTGCCTTCTTTATCAAATTTTTCACCCTGAAGTATTGGATTGAATATTCTAAAATAAGGTGCTGCATCTGCCCCACAACCAGCAACCCATTGCCATTGAGCAACATTATTTGCTTTATTAAAATCTAGTAGACAATTTCTAAAATGTTTCTCACCTTCAGTCCAATTAATTCTCAAATGTTTGACTAAAAATGAACCAACAACCATTCTTATTCTATTATGCATCCATCCAGTCTCATATAGTTCTCTCATACCTGCATCGACAATAGGATAACCGGTCATTCCTCTTTTCCATGCTTTTAAGAATTTCTCATTTTTTGCCCAAGGGAATTTATCAAATTCTTTTCTGAAATTTCCTTTTAAGAATTCAGGGAAATAATTAATTAAACTATGCGAAAACTCTCTCCAACCAAGCTCATTAATATATTTTCTATAACCAATTCCTTTTGATTTAATTTCAAAACATTTTTTCCAAATACTACTTACATGAATTTGGCCATGTTTGATGTAGGGAGATAATTTAGAGGTTCCTTCGATAGATGGTATATCTCGAGAAGCTCCATAATCCTTAATTTTATTTTCAATTAAATTTTTTAATATTTTTTTTGAGTCATTTTCTGAAACTTTCCAATATTTTTCAAATTTTTTATACCAATTTTTTTTTGGTAAAATATCTATTGGTTCAATACACTTTTTAAAAATTGTAATCTTTTTTATTTTCTTTTTAACAATATAGTTTTTACTTGGTGGTTGATTTAAATAAACTTGCTCCGCATTTCTCCAGAAAGGGGTAAACACTTTAAAGGGAGTTCCATCATTTTTTGTTATCTCTTGAAATTCATTTAAAATATTTCCTTTGAAATATTTATAATTGATTTCATTTTTAATAAATAGGTCACGTATTTTTTTTCCTTTAGCTATAACATCTGGCTCATAAATTTTATTCCAATAAACTGAAAGCTTATCCTTTTTATTAAATTTAGAAAAAATTTCTAATTCATCGCCTTTTACTATTTCAAGATTAATTTTATAATCTGACAATTCTTTTTTTAAAGTTTCTAGAGATTTATAAACCCACCATTTTTGAGCTTCTCTTTTGTTGTCAAAATCATTATTATTATAAATATATAATGCAATTACATTATCATGATTTTGTGTTGCAAAAGACAAAGCGGGATTATTTTCAATTCTAAAATCCTCTCTTATCCAAAAAATACCTGTGCTACTCATTGATTTAATTTTGGTTAATTAACTTTTGATACATTCCTTGATCAGTATCTCCCTCACAACCAAAAACCAAAACATTAGATTTTTCATTTAGATCTAATTTTTCTTTAATTGCTTGATCTTCGCAACTTGTAATCAGACTGATTACGCCAGGTGCTGAGTTTTCTCCTGCAATTATTTTATCATCACTAAAGCTTGAATTTCCAAGTAGTTTCATAGTTTTTGCAATATCATCATCTGGTAAACTAATACAATGTTTAACTGAATTTTTGAGTATTTCCCATGGGACCAATGATACTTCACCACAAGACATACCACCCATTAAGCTTTCTCTTTTAATATCTATTTTTTCTATTTTTCCAGTTTTAATGCTTTCCATTACACACGCGGCACTATCCGGTTCAACAACTATAATTGTTGGAACATAGTTCAAATATCTTGCAATACCTGCAACCATGGCAGCAGCCATGCCACCAACACCAGCCTGTAAAATGATGTGAGTTATTTTCTCTTCCTGGATTTGATTAGTTATCTCCTTCATCATTACTGTATAACCTGCCATTGTATACTTGGGGACGACCATATAATCTTTCCAAGCAACATCCTGAACTATTTGCCAATTATTTTCAGTAGACTGTTTTATGCATTCCATCAAAGATTTTTCATAATTACCTTTTACTTTTACTACATCTGCTCCAAGCGCGGCCATAGCTTTGCCTCTTGCATCACTTACAAATTCACTAATGAATATTTTACAGCTTAGACCTAATCTTTTAGCACCCCAGGCAACTGATCTTCCATGATTGCCAGCAGTAGCTGTTGCCACCACTATATCTTTATTTCCTTTGGTTACTTTTTCTACCGCATAAGCTCCACCTAAAGCTTTAAAAGATTTTAAATCAAATCTTTTATTTTCATCTTTATAAAAAATTTTGTTTAAATTTAATTCTTTTGAAAGTTTATTTAAAGAAAGCAGGGGAGTAGGAGAATAACCTTTCCACTTAGAAATACTCTTATAAGCATCATCAATTTCTTCTGAGGTTAAAGAATTAAGAATTTCTTTTTTGTTAAATGAGTAATTTTTATTATCTGTAAATTCCGTATATTTCCATTGATGACCGTTAGATAATATAGTCATGTACTAACAATCTAAAGTATTATCTTTTTCCCACTTTGTAACATCTTTTGTTTTATCAAAACTATCTTTTGATTTGAATTCATTCATTTCTGAACTTCTTAACTTTATATAACTTTCAATAACATCTTTGCCAAAAGCATCATTCATATCTTTATTATTTTTTAATAAATTTAATGATTGTGCAAGTTCATCAGGCAGTTTAGGTAAGTTGGGATATTTATGATGATCTTCATACATATTGCAATCCAAAGGTTTGCCTGGATCAACTTTATTTTTTAAACCATATAAACCAGCTGCTAAAACACTTGCTTGCAATAAGTAAGGATTAGCAGAACCATCCATTAATCTTAATTCAAATCTTCCAGGATCGGGGATTCTTATCATGTGTGTTCGATTATTACCTGTATAAGAAATACTACTCGGTGACCATGATGCTCCAGATTTTGTAGGTGGTGCGTTTATTCTTCTGTAACTATTTATTGTTGGGTTAAAAAAAGCAGATAAAGATGAAGCATTTTTAATTACTCCACCTAAAAAATTATAGGCCATTTTACTTAAACCAAGTTTATCTTTATTATCTAAGAATTTATTTTTACTACCTTGCCAAACTGATACGTGAGCATGACAACCATTGCCGGTTAAATTTCCAAACGGTTTAGGCATAAATGTTGCTCTTAATCCGTGCTTTTCAGCAATTGTTTTTACCATAAACTTAAAAAAGGTATGTCTATCTCCAGTTTTTAGACAATCTGAATAATCCCAATTCATTTCAAATTGACCGTTAGCATCCTCGTGATCGTTTTGATAAGGGCCCCATCCCATTTCAATCATACAGTCACAAATTTCCTTAATTAAATCATACCTTCTCATTAATGCGGATTGGTCATAACAAGGTTTGGATTGTGTATCTCTTGGATCTGCAATTGAATTGCCATCAGGTGAAATCAAAAAATATTCACACTCAACACCTGATTTCATTGTTAAATTTTGTTTTTTAAGTTTTTTTATCTGATTTTTTAACATCACTCTAGGTGACGCATCTACTGGTTTGCCATTCATCCATAAATCAGATGCTAACCATCCAACTTCTTTATTCCATGGAAGTTGAATTAAACTATCTGGGTCTGGAATCCCAAACATGTCTGAGTCAGCAGGTGTCATATCTAACCATGCTGCAAATCCAGCAAAACCAGCTCCTGCATTTTGCATTTCTTTTATTGCATGAGCAGGTACTAATTTTGATCTTAATACACCAAATAAATCTACAAAACTGATTAAAAAATATTTAATTTTTTTTTGCTTAGCAATCTGAAATAAATTTTTAGACACAACCTAAGTTAACATAATTATTTAAAAAAAGATAAAATTGTTTCTTTATAATAAATTAAATTTACAACAATAATTACAATTATAGCTAGTATCACACCATACTTAGCTTTAGGAAATGCTACTCCTCTCATTTTTGAGGGTCTTAATTCTTCTTTATTATCTTCCATAAATTTAGAACATAAAAAAGGGCGCTACATTTAAGTAGCGCCCAAATTTTAATTTAAATTACCAGTCGGTAATATTGCTTTTGTGATCGTTAGCACTATGTCTTTTTCTAGCAAGTCTTGAAAGTTCATCACTTTCAGCTCTTGCAGTCAAAACGTGCCAACCAACCCATAAGATCAATGCAATGATTACCAGTATGCCTTCAACAGATCCAGCACCAGGGTAAATTGCACCAGCAACTTCTTCTGCTGGCTTATTAAGGTGATCTATCCAGTTTGTAACTGTAGCCATATTTTCCTCCTTTACCTGGTTGCAGATGAAACTGCTTTTTCATCTTCTTTAGCAGATTCCATCATTTCATAGTCTAATCCAGCTATCTCAACTTCACGTGGGATTCTTAATTTACCCATACCGTTAAGAACTTTAGCTATGATGTAGCCTGGTATTAGTCCAAGAACAACGAACATAATTAATGCCCCGATGAACTGTCCTAATGGATTAATTGTTGCATAAGTTGTTCCGTCCCACATAGCACCAACACTGTAACCAGATGATGGATAACCATTTAAGACAAAACCACAAATTACAAGACCTACAAATCCAGCATAACCATGTACTGCTACGGCACCAACTGCATCATCAATTTTGAACTTACGTTCAACCCAGTAATGAAGTTTGTATGCAATAACAACACCGATCATACCAATGATCATTGCTTGAATTGGGTGATATAAATCATTTCCAGCTGAAGCACAGATCACACCTGCTAGACCACTTGAGTAAGTCCAGAAAGGATCTCCTTTAGCAATCCAATATCCAGCTAATAATCCTCCTGATAATGACATCAAGAAGTTAAATGTAATTCCACTAAGTGTAGTAGGCGTTACGTAGATATTAGTTGCTGTCCAGTAAGATATACCTTCCATACCATACTCAGGTCCAAGGTCGAAAATAGGTATGTTACATGCTGCGTAAAAGCCCCAGAAACCAGTATAAATTAAAAATAATCCTACTGTTACTAACCAAGGATTTCTTGGTCCAATGTTTCTTGGTTCACCGCTAGACGAAAACTTACCAATTCTTGGTCCTAAAACCATTAGAACACCTAAAGCAAATCCACCCGCAATCGCGTGAATCACTCCTGATGCGTAAGCATCGTGATATCCTAGAAGTTTCAACATCCAACCATCGAAGTGCCATCCCCATGCAGCATCAATTGTCCAAAATACAGAACCAATTGCAATTGCTAAAATACCAAATGCAAAAGTCGTAATTCTTTCAATGATTGCTCCAGAAACGATGGAAGCAGCCGTCCAAGAGAAAAGTAAAAAGGCAGCCCAGAAGACACCAGAAATGTGGTCTCCTAAATTGACAGCCATTAAATCACTTGTAGCCGTATACCATGTAGCACTAAATGCTGACTCGTCTGTGACGAGCGCAGTGCTTTCATTCATTATTGATGGTGCTAATCCAGGTCCTGTCGGAAAAGCCCAGTAAATCCACCAACCAAATAAAAACCATGTTACTGTTACCAATGGTATCAGCATCGTGTTTTTCATAAGAGTATGTTGATGGTGTTTGTATCGAGAAGCTCCAACTTCATACATACAGAAACCGACGTGAATTAAGAACATCAGTACCACTGTCACCCAGTAGTAAAATTCTGTAAATATGGTTGTAAGAGCACCTAACTGATCAGTCATATTCTCTCTCCATATTAGTTTATGGGAGCCTATTAAATTTTGTGATTCGATACAAATATAAAAACATTTAAAAATCTAGCTTGTGCACTAGGTTTTTAAAAAAAATCAACTTTTAATTGAAATATTAAAATTTTAAATAAGCTTTTTTCAAATCAACAAGAGGATGTTTTGGAGACATTTGAAACTTAACTAAAAGTTCTCTTGCTATCATATCTCTATCTTGTTGATTGTTTGGGAGTTTAATTGACTTTGGAATTGTAACCCAACCATTTGCATTTCTGCAGAATACAGCAGGTCTATCTTCTTCATAGCCCATATGAACATCTTCCAACCAATTTAAGTCATCCCATCCCATCGCTTCTATATATTTCTTAAGAAAAGGAGTTAGTTTGGAATAGTCAGGTAAAAGGTTAACATCGTATCTGTAACCAATAGACTGACCAATCATTTTTTCTCTGGCAGTCTCTTTCTTTTTACCTAACTGACCTTTTATCTCTTTTGTTTTTGCTACTTTTTTAATTTTTTTCTTTGGCATAGTTACCTCTATATTTTATGGTAGTTATCAACACCAACTGTGTAGTTAGTTCCAGCTAATGGAACTTTTGCTAAAGCTGATGCTTCTGATGTTAAAGCTGCTAAATCTTCAGGTTCTAGAGAATGGATATTTGTTTTTCCACACGCTCTAGCTAACAACTGAGCTTCTAAAGTCATTGAGTGAAGATAATTGTAAACTCTTAGTGCAGCATCATCGGGATTTAATCTAGCTCTAAGCTTAGGATCTTGCGTTGCAACACCAACTGGACATCTTCCAGTGTGGCAGTGATAACATTCACCTGCTTTTACTCCCATTTCTTTTTCAAAGTTTGCTTCAGGGATATCTTTGTTACAGTTTAATGCAATCATTGATCCTGTACCAATAGCTATTGCATCAGCTCCAAGAGCTAAAGCTTTAGCCATGTCAGCACCATCTCTTACTCCACCAGCATAAATTAATGTTACTTTTCCTGTTTTACCAACATCGTCGATCGCTCTTCTGGCTTCTCGAATTGCAGCAATACCAGGAATACCAGTGTTTGCAGCAGCGATATGTGGACCAGCTCCTGTAGAACCTTCCATTCCATCTAGATAAATAGAGTCAGGATCACATTTTGCAGCCATCCGCACATCATCATAAACTTTAGATGCACCTAACTTTAATTGAATTGGCACTTTATTTTTTGTTAATTGTCTTAGCTCTTCTACTTTTAAAGCTAAATCATCTGGCCCTAACCAGTCAGGGTGTCTCGCTGGAGATCTTTGGTCAATACCAGATGGTAATGATCTCATCTCAGCAACTTGGTCAGTAACTTTTTGACCCATTAAGTGTCCACCCATTCCAACTTTTTGCCCTTGTCCAATAAATACTTCAATCCCATCTGCTAATTGTGCATGATGTGGATTAAAACCGTATCTTGATTGAATACATTGGTAATACCATTTTTCGGAGTATCTTCTTTCATCAGGTATCATGCCACCTTCACCTGAACATGTAGCACTACCAGCCATAGTTGCTCCTCTTGCTAAAGCAGTTTTTGCTTCATAAGAAAGCGCACCAAAACTCATTCCTGTAATATAAACTGGAATATCTAATTCAATTGGATTTTCACATCTTGGTCCAATAACAGTTTTCGTTTCACATTTTTCTCTGTAACCTTCGATTACAAATCTAGTTAGTGTTCCAGGTAAGAAAACTAAATCATCAAATGTAGGAATTTTTTTCATCAATGCCATTCCTCGCATTCTGTATCTTCCTAATTGAGATTTAATATGAATGTCGTCTATTACTTCAGGTGTGAAGATAGCGTTGTGACCTAATAAACTTTTATTTCTTTTACCTTCTTCATGTGCATGGACATCAGCTTTTCCACCAACACCTTTTCCATTTTTTTTAACTTTTTTAGATTTTTTCTTAGGCATTATATTGCTCCCTTCTTCTCTGTAGGTTCCAAATTGTCATAATTCCAAAGTTTTTTACCTGCTACAATTTTTTTCATTTTACTAACGTCAAAATTTTCACCAATCTCAGCTACTTTTAATTTTCTTTTTAGCCAATCTTGATCACTTTTAGTTAATTCAGCGTCAATTGCATCACTACCATATGATCCAATTTCTCCACCTACGAAAATTGTCCCATCATACATAGAGTCGCCTAAATTTATCCCTACATCACCAAGGATAATAATTCTACCTCTTTGCATCATAAAACCAGTGAAGGCACCAGCGTCACCACCAATTATTATAGTTCCACCTTTCATATCAATACCAGTTCTTGCACCAACACTACCTTTACAAATTAAATCTCCACCTCTAATTGCCGCACCAAAACAAGATCCAGCATTTTTTTCGATCACTACTTTACCAGCCATTAAATTTTCTGCACATGACCATCCAACTCTTCCATTAATTCTAACTATTGGACCATCACAAGAACCCATTCCAAAGTATCCTAAACTTCCTTCAAAAATTAAATTCAGTTTATTTAAAATACCAACTCCAAGACTGTGTTTACCTTGTGGGTTTTTTATTACTATTGTTCCATATCCTTGGCTCATTAAGTTATCGATCTCTTTATTAGCCTCAGGTGCTGTCATGTCTTTAACATCAAGATCAGTTCTTTTATTAAAATCTACATCGTATGTACCAAAGTAGTAAAAGTTTTCTGCTTCATCAGGATTAAAGAATTTTTGCTGAGTTCTCCCTGTTAATACCTCAGTGTGCATACCCATTGATTGGGCTTTTGATTTTTTCGATACTGTTTTTAGATTTGCCATACTTTCACCTCCCCATCAAACGGATCATATGTATCAATTTCTTGCGGTAATACAGATCTAATTGCAATCTCTTCAGATCCCATAGCAACCAAATCATCAGACTCATATAAGACCAAAGGTTTTGCAGCCATAGTATCTTTTGCCATTCCTAAAGAGTCTTTTGTTGCAACAAAGTAAGTAAAAACACCATCTAAACCAGTTAAAGATGCTTTCATTCCTTCTTCTAAAGTTGCACCGTCTCTCATTTTTTCAGCAAGGTAAACTGCAATTAATTCTGAGTCACACTCAGACATAAATCTCATACCTTTGTTTTCTAAAACTCTTCTGTTATTCCAGTAGTTTGTTAATTGTCCATTATGAACTACAGATACATCACTAAATGGATATCCCCAGAAAGGGTGGGCAGATTTGATATCTACACCAGACTCTGTAGCCATTCTAGCATGACCTATAGCATGTGTTCCAACAACTTTATCTAAGCTATATCTATCACAAACCATTTTTGCGTTTCCAAGATCTTTAATCACTTCTAAAGATTTACCCATAGAAAGAATTTCAACACCTGGAATACTTTCTATACGTTGTGAAAATTCCAAAAGGTCTTTAACATTGTAGTCAATTTCATACCTTAAAGAGTAGGGAAGGGTTCTTTCTTCTTTAACTATTTTAGCTCCCATTTCAGCAAGAGTTTCATCTACAATTTTTTTTCTTTCATCGTAAACAGATACATCCTCCATAACTGATGAACTTCCTTCTCCAACGTTTTCTCCAACTTTAAAACGCATGATGAAATTTTTACCATCAGTATCGCCATATAAAGCGTAACCTGTTGAATCTTCTCCTCTATGTTTTAATGCTTGAAGCATACCTTGCAATTCACTTCCAACATTTGAAGATTTCCCTCTATGAATTAAACCTGCTATTCCACACATATATTTATACCCTTTCTATCTATTTCTGTGACCTACGGTAGACAATCAAGATAAGTATCCAGATCCCATTGTGTTGTTGCACCAAGAAATCTTTCCCACTCATCGTTTTTGTACCAATGGAAAACTTTATACATTTCATCTGGCATTGCAGATTTGATTACTTCATCCTCTGCCAGCCTATCCAAAGCTTCACCTAAACTTAATGGAAGTTTTTTTACATCTTTACCAGCTTTTTGAGCTTCATAAATATTTCTAGACTCTGGAGCTGCTGGTTTCATTTTTTTAGTTATACCTTCATCACAAGCTTTTAATAAAGCTGCACCTAACAAGTAAGGATTATGCATCGAGTCAACTGATCTATACTCAAATCTTCCTGGAGCAGAAACTCTTAAACCACAAGTTCTATTTTGATATCCCCAGTCTGCATAAACAGGAGCCCAAAAACCTTGATCCCATAATCTTCTATAAGAATTTACAGTTGAAGATCCAAGAGCTGTTAATGCTGGTAAGTGCTTCATGATACCTGCAATGGATTGCAAACCAATTTTACCTGGTAATTGCATATCTTTTGTATCTGGCATGAAAGTATTAGTTCCACCTTCAACATAACTAAATACTTCTTCTACACCTGGTAGAGTTTTGTTTCCAAGTTTGTTAATTTTTATTTTTCCACCTTTCCATAAAGACATATTTGTATGACAACCACTAGCAGAAACACCCATAAATGGTTTTGTCATAAAGCAAGCAATTAAATTATGTTCTCTAGCAACTTGTGCACAAATTTGTCTGTAGGTTGACAATCTATCTGCATTTCTTAGAACGTTATCGTAAGTCCAGTTTAATTCTAATTGGCCTGGAGCATCTTCGTGATCTCCTTGAATCATATCAAGACCCATTGCTTTTGCGTACTCAATAACCTTCATAAATACTGGTCTTAATGACTCAAATTGATCAATGTGATAACAGAATGGTTTAGAAAAACCTTTACCTGTAGGTGTTCCATCCTCATTTTTTGTTAACCACATCATTTCAGGCTCAGTACCAACTCTTAATTCTAGACCATGTTTTTTCTTAAATTCATCCATGAAAATTCTTAGATTTCCTCTGCAGTCTGAAGTTAAATGACCGCCTGGATTTTTTCTTTCTTCTCTGTTTCTAAAACAAGTTACAAATACTCTTCCAACTCTTTTATCCCATGGTAATTGAACAAAAGTTTCAGGATCAGGTATTCCAACAAGCTCCATAGCTTCTGGTCCGTATCCAATGTAATTATTATGACGATCTAAGAACAAATTTGCTGTAGCACCGTAAACTAATTGAAATCCTTTTTCAGCTGTTCTTTCCCAGTGATCTGCAGGTATACCTTTACCAACAACTCTACCTGTTACAGAAATGAATTGATAATAAATATAAGTGATGCCAAGTTCATTAATTTTTTCTCTAACTTTTTTAACTAATTTTGCTCTACCTGGCTGGTTAACGTGTTTCTCTAGATCTGTCATTTTCACCCCTCAATGAATTTAATTTATTCAAACGTAGCTGAAAAATTTATTTGTGTCTAGGCTTAGAGTCTAGCTCCAAGGAAACGGACTGTTCGAAGTAGGGTGAAGTTCACCCTTCTCGTAACGGTTGAATCTAAATGGTTTTAATAAATCACTTTCAGTACCAAGAATTTCTTTTGCAACAAGTTCTCCAACCCCAATCATTTTATAACCATGATTGGCATCTGCAATCATGTAAACGTTTTCAAAAAATCTATCAAAGATTGGAAACGAGTCTGGTGTCATACATCCAAGTCCACCCGATGGTCCTTTTCTATATAAATCAGATTTACCCTCAAATCTTTTTTGACAATGCGCTAAAGCTGAACACCACATTTCACTAAATGCGTCTGTTGTTTGATATTCAGGTGACTCAATTCCATAAGGATCAACATTAACTTGATCAAAATGTTTTTTAACTATGTAAGGAGAAGTTCCTCCTTGTACACCTAATCCCTCAATATCGGGTTTGTAATAAATTCCCCAAATTTTATCTGTTAATAATTTTTTTGTTTTGTCTGAATATAACGGAGCAGTCGAGTCTACATGAACCACAGGAGGTTGTTTTCCATCATTAGTTTTTAGAAAATCTGGCTCAACACCAATAACACCCTCTTGTAGCATCCAGTATGTCCACATATCTGTTACATGCATTTTACCGTCTTTGCCTTTAATGTTAGCCGTTTTAGGTAACTCTAACATATTCCAAAAATCTCTCGCCCATGGACCTGCACCGATCACAACCTGTTCGCACTCAATTGTACCTTTGTCTGTCTCCACCCCTGTAACAGCTTGACTGTTACTTCCTCTTTTAAAACCTGTTACTTTTACACCTTTCATAACCTGAACACCGTTTGATGTAGATTTACTTTCAAGTGCTTTAATTGAATCTTTGTTAAATGCGTATCCACCTTTTTTTTCATGAAGTATTGAAGTGATGCCTTGTGCTTGCCAATCATCAAAAATATCTTTCATATAATTCGAACAATCTTTTTCACCCTCAATAAATACTGACTCATATCCGATTGCTTTTTGTTGCTCATAAATGCTTGCAACATCTTCATGCATTACTTCAGGTGAAATTTGTAAGTAGCCAACAGGGTTATATTTAAATGCTTTAGGATCACTCTCCCAAACTGAAACTGAGTGAGCCATAAGCTCTCTCATTGCTGGTTGGAAATAATTATTTCTTACAACACCACAAGCAATACCGCTTGCACCAGCTGCAGTATCTTTTTTCTCTAATACAATTATGTCACCAGGGTTTTTATATGTTTCAGAAAGCTTCCAAGCAGTACTAAGACCGTGAATTCCACCACCGATGATAACTACTTTTGCTTTCGAAGGTAATGTCGTCATGTGAAAACATTATTTTTTGCAAATAGTAATTAATATAATTTTTTATAGAACTAAAAATTATATATATAATTTAGATATTTCGATTTTTGTGAAATTTATCGCTAATAACTTATATTTTTTAAGGTATCCAGGTATTCATTAAATTCTTTAACAAATGAATCACTAGGTATTATATTTTTTACCCTTTGGTCTGTTGATGTTTTTTCAAGACGAAAGAATCCTTTTTCACAAGCTTCAGTAATAATTAATGCAGATTTAGGTCTAGATGTTTTAAACAATTTAGTTTTAAGTTCCTCAACAGATAGTTTTTTATTTTCTTTATATGCAGACATTACTAATAACATCATATGATAGTGAGAAGGAGATTTTCTAAAAAAATAGTTACTAGCTGTATGCGACTGTCTCATTTGATCTTCCCAAAAATCTAATAACGTCTTTTTTTCTTTTGGCATTATTTTTAAGCTCTGACTCTTGATTTGGTTGGATCGTAGAATGGAAAACCAACAACTTTAGCAGCAATCCTTTTTTGATGACCATCGATTTTACCTATTTCAACTTCAGTACCGATTTCTGAGTATTGAGCATCTATTCTGCAAAGAGCAATATTTTTATTCAAAGTAGAGGACAAGCATCCACTTGTAACTATACCAACTTGTGATCTTCCAATATGGACACAATCGCCGTGGCCTGCTATTTCTTTTCCATTAAGTTCTAGGCCTACTAATTTCTTTTGTGGGTTAGCTTTTCTTTTAATCAATTCCTCTTTACCAATAAAATCTTCTTCTTTTGTTTTCAGTGGAACGGCAAAACCAATACCAGCTTCAAAAGGATCTTGCTCTCCATCAAACTCTGCGCCAAATAAAATTAAACCTGCCTCAATTCTTAGTTTGTCTAAGGCAGCAAACCCTGCTGGTATTAATCCATTATCTTTACCTGCTTCCATTAATTTATCCCAAACTTCGGGAGCATGTTTTGGGTGACACCAAACTTCATAACCTAATTCACCAGTATAACCTGTTCTAGAAACAATTAATGGAATACCTTGAAGCTCTTCTATTCTACAAATTGTAAATCTAAACCAGCCCAATTCATCTATCGAAGGCTGTGTTGGTGGTGTAAAGATAATTTTTTTTAAAATTTCTCTACTTTTTGGACCTTGCAAAGATACATTACTTATTTGGTCAGTAGAGTTTTTAACAATAGCATTAAAATTCTTTTTCTTTGCAATTTCTTTTAGCCATTCTCCACCATACTCATCTCCACATATCCATCTAAAACCTGTTTCGCTTAATCTTAAAAGAGTTCCATCATCGAACATCATTCCATTTTCGTAACACATTGCAGAATATACAACCTGCCCAACAGAAAGTTTTTTTATATTTCTTGTAAGAGTGTAGTTCATTAACTCTTCAGCATCAGGACCAATTATTTCAAATTTTCTTAGTGATGATAGATCAATTAATACAGCATCATTTCTGCAAGCATTGTACTCATTAACCAAACCATGTTTTGTGTAATCGTTTGGAAGCCAAAACCCTCTAGCATCAACAAAGTTTCTAGTTAATTTTGAAGTTCTTTCATAAAAGCCAGAATTTCTAGTAAGTTTATTTTCAGAGTCTGTTTTCATCCTAAAACCAAATGACTTTCTAAATTCTTTATTTTTATCGTAAGTTCTAACAAATATATTTGTAGGATTCCATGAATTACAAGGATCTATATCACTTGGACATGCAGTTGTTCCTATTGTTAAATCTTTTAAAGCCTTAAACATTACATAATCACCAGGCCTTGAATAAGATTCATCAGAAATAACTGAATTCAATCCTCCAGCAGAGGTGTTAAAAAATAAATTAATTGCATGCCAGCCTTTCTGTTTCTGAACACCATATTTAGACATACTTTCAGTTAAATTATCCGAGCAGTTTGGGTGACCAAAATACCCCGCATCTTCATAATATTTTGAAGTACATGCAAGATTAAAAGTATCGTGTTTACCAACAGTATCTCTTATTACTTCAACAAGTGGCTCATGATCTGTGTCATAAAATTTAGAGAACAAACCTGGTCCTGGGAAAGTATTACCCATGAATGTTCTCGTAGTTTGCCAGTCTAATCCTTTTTCAATTCCTTTTTCTAATTTTCTTGTATCGAAAGCCACAAAGTCAGAACATTGTCTGCCAGTTGGACTTATCACCTGAATATAATCTCCTTCTTTAACCTCATAAGATATTGAAGTTTCTTTATTTATATTTTCTTCGTAAACAGGTTCGAAAACAGGGTCAGGAATTACATTTAATTCCTTATCATTTACAATTTTAGCTCTTTTAACAAATATAGTTAAATCAGTTGGTGGATTTTGTTTTGCAACATCCATATCTTCGCCAGGTGCTGAAAATATTGCGTAACATTTATCTTTTGATTTTAATTTAATTTTTTCACCAGGTTCTGTGTCTAAATCAAATATAATTGATGATTTTGAATTAGAAATTTTTAAATTTCTTTTTTTTAATTGATAGTTAGTTGCTAAAATTGTTTCATCATTCCCACTAAGAATATTTCTAATGTAATTTTTTTCATTATTTGATTTTAAATTTAAAATTCCAAGATCAGATTTACCATCTTTGTTAAAACAAATTATTTCACAAATTTGATTACCCTCATTATTAATAATTTCCAATTCATCATCAGGAAAAATTTGAAAAGCAGTTAGACCACCACCATTAACAACGTGTCTTTCAACTCCAGGTGGTAATATATTTAAACCAGGATATTTAATATCTATACTTGTCCCTAACATTTTAAAATTTTTATAATGTTATAATTATTATCACCATTTTTATTGTTTAAATATATATATATTTTTTAGAACTAATTATTCTTTACCTAACTATTCTTTTTGTCATAGACTATTAAATATTAATATTAATAGAGGGGTATACATGAAAAAAATAATATCATTACTATCTGCTCTAGTGATTTCTGTTGTAAGTTTTGCGGGAATTTCTAATGCTGATAGCAAGAAGCCTATCGTTATCCCAACTCATAACTGGTCAAGTCAAATTGTAATGGCTTATGTTATTGGTGGGATTTTTGAAAGTATGGGCAATAACGTTAAATACGTTAATGCTGACTCACAAGCAGTTTATGAGTCAATTAGAATTGGAGATGTAACTATATCTCACGAGGTATGGGAATCTGCATTTGGTAAATCTTTTACTACTGCTTTAGATAAAGGTGGTTTATTAGATTGGGGTGATCATGAGGCAAGAACTCTTGAGGATATGGGATATCCAAACTGGGTTGCTGAAAAAGGATTATGCCCAGGACTACCAGATTGGACAGCTTTAAAAAATCCAGACTGTGCTAAAAACTTTACAACACCTGATTCACCAGATGGAAAAGGAAGAATGTTGGAAGGTCCACAAACTTGGCATGGTGACTTAATCCCACAAAGGGTTGATGCGCTAGGTTTAGGTGATTTATGGTGGGTTAAATTTGCTGGAAGTGCTGATGCACTTTGGGCAGAATTAGCTGCAGCTGAAAAAGAAGGAAGAGGAACAATTATATTCAACTGGACGCCTAACTTTACAGATGGTGCTGGTTTTACATTTATTGACTTCCCTCCATACACAGCTGGTTGCAGACCAGAAGATGGTGGAGATGGTAAATGTGGTTCTCCTGATGGATACTTGAAAAAAGCAGTTCATGAGGATTTCCCAAAAACTCATCCTGATGCAGCAGCAACGTTTAAGAAAATGTCATTCTCTACAAGTCAAATTGGAGCTATGGCAGCTTTAGTTGACGTTGACAAAATGACTCACGAAGATGCAGCTAAAAAATGGTTAGCTGATAACGAGTCAGTTTGGAAAGCATTTATTAAATAAGGATTAAAGTTAAAAATTTAAAATCTCCCCCAACTTGTTGGGGGGGATTTTTTTTTATATGATTTTGTGTAAAATAAATTCATGAAAAAATTTCTACTTTTTATATTATTAAGCTTCTTAATAAGTTCTTCTGTATTAGCCCGAAGCACCGGTTGCAAAGAGGGTAATTGTGATAATGGTTATGGTAAGTGGGTTTACACTGATAAAACCACTTATGAAGGGGAGTGGGTTTCAACAAAAAAACAAGGACAAGGTGTAGAGACTTGGCCAAATGGATATATTTATAAAGGTGAATTTAAAAATAGTGTTTGGAGTGGAATTGGAACGTTAATATTTCCTGACGGCTCTACTTATGAAGGGGAGTGGGCTAATGGTTTTATGAATGGTCAAGGAACATTTACTTGGGCTGATGGAAAACAAAAAACAGGTATTTGGAAGAACGGTAAGTTACAAGAATAATGTCTAAAGAAAATTATATTAATAAAATAAAAGATTTACCTGAGTCTTTGAGACAATTTATTGGTCTTATATCTATTACTCTAATAGTAATTTTATCTTTTAGTATTTTAAATGGAATTTTTGGACAAGGTGATGATTTAGTAAAAAGAATGAAGTTAGAAGAAGAAAGAATTGCTGAAGAAAAAAAACTAAGTGAGTTAATATCTAAACTACCCTCTGGAATATTGGTCTCATTTGATGGAACTGATCACTACAAATTAACAGACGAAGTATATGAGCAGGTTTGTAAAGCTACAAAACTAATTCCTCAAAGAGCAATAATGGGTGCTAATTTCTTAAATTTTAGAGCACATGAGCTATATACAATTAATGGAAATAAAATTGATGAGACTTTTGTCAAATGGGATGAAGAAAAAAACAAATGTTTTGCGGGTTTTACAGTTAGTGGAAATAATGTAGGTGTTGATGAAAGTATTACTATAAGTGGAGAAGCTTTAAGTTTTTTAAGTACTGGAATTGATACTAGAGTTTATTTTATTAAAAATTTTTAATGAGGAAAGGCAACAATTATTAACATTTTAATTTTATAGAATTTAATATAACTTTAAAACAATTTATGTCTGAGACTGTAATCAAATGCGAGTCGGTTTATAAAATTTTTGGAGAAAATGCCAAAAAGATGCTTGAAGAATCTAATGGCAATGTAGATGCAAAAACCTTTCAGGAAAGAGGATGTATTGTTGGAGTAAATAATGCTTCTTTTGAAGTTGCAAAAGGAGAAATGTTAGTAGTAATGGGTTTATCTGGTTCAGGTAAATCAACACTTCTTAGATGTATTTCAAGATTAACGGATGCTACTGGTGGAAAAATTTTTATCGAAGGTCAAGACTTATTAGAATTAAATAATAAAGAGCTTATTGAGCTTAGAAGAAATAAAATGGGAATGGTTTTTCAAAGCTTTGCTTTGTTACCTCATAAAACAGTTGTTGAAAATATTGCTTTTCCGCTTCAAATAAAAGGTACTAATACTGAAGAGAGTATTAGTAGAGCAATGGAAATGGTAAAACTAGTTGGACTAGATGGAAGAGAGAATTATTTTCCAAGAGAACTTTCAGGTGGACAACAACAGAGGGTA
>CABZPD010000009.1 GCA_902527415.1 uncultured Pelagibacteraceae bacterium
TGAACGGGAATTTCAAAATTATTAGCATCAATATGAATATTTTTTGAGTAAGTAGTGATAACAGATTTGTTTTTCGATAGATCTCCATAAATAATAATTAAAATTATATAATATATTAGTTTTAATCTTGTTAAATCTTTGAACACGTAAGTTACCAATCTATCATCAAAAATATCTGATTTATTTATCTTATGATGACCAGCATAATACTTTGTATTAGATGACAATATCCAATCAGCCTGATGTTTTTGACCGTCAAAGAAAACATTAAGTTTATTATTATTCATAAATAAAAAATGTTGAAATCCTTTTAAACCAAAAATTATCTTTCCTAGTATTTTTTTTATACGCGTATCAATAGAGTGAACAATTTTAGCATCCCAACCAATACCAGCCATTAAAAAAAAATAATTTTCATTTATTTTTATAAGATTAGATTGTTTATAATTATTTGATGTTAAAACACTGCAAACATCATTTACTTTTTTGGTTATAGATAACTCTGCTTGAAGTAAATTGGCAGTCCCAGCCGGTATATACCCAATTGCAAAATTTTGATTAAAATCAAAGTCATTTTTTATTAATTCATTGATAGCAAATGATACTGATCCATCACCACCAGCAACTATCAATCTATCATAATTTTTATTTTTAAATTCAAGGAATATTTTTTTTGCCTCTTGTTCAGATTTAGTTTTGAAAAAATCAACAGTATTATTTATCTTTAATTTTTCATAAATTTTATTTACTAATTTTACTTTTTTCCCTGATGATGAATTGAGATTATAAATTAAACAATAATGCATAATTTTTTCGTAATTAAATTTTAATAAATCCTTAACATTTCAATGAAATAAGAAATAGATGATTCGAGTTACAGTTGTGTTACAAAAAAGATTTTTTTAATGGCCCCACTATTAAAATATAAGAGTATATTCATATCTGATGTACATCTTGGTACTAAAGGTTGTCAAGCAGGCAAGCTTCTAGAATTTTTCAAAAATTCAAGATCTGAAAATCTTTATTTGGTTGGAGACATAATCGATGTTTGGGCTATGCAAAAGAGTTTCTATTGGCCTCAAGAGCACAATGATGTCATTCAAAAAATATTAAGAAAAGCAAGGCACGGGACAAAAGTATTTTACATTATTGGTAATCATGACGAGGTGTTTAGAAAATTTATCCCAATGCACTTGGGTGATATTAAAATTGTAAATAGAGTTATTCATGAAACACAGTTAGGAAAAAAATATCTAGTTGTTCATGGTGATGCTTGGGACGGAGTAATGAAACATGCAAAATGGCTATCTAAATTAGGAGCTATTGCATATGAATTATTACTTAAAATTAATATTATTATAAATTTCTTTAGAAAGTTGAGAGGTAAAGACTATTGGTCTTTGGCAAAATTTTTAAAATATAAGGTAAAAAATGCTGTCAAATATATAGGTGAATATGAAAACACACTTTCAAAATATGCAAAAAGAAAAAAATTTGATGGAATAATTTGTGGTCACATCCATCACGCTGAAAATTTAAATCTTGATGGTGTGAATTATTTAAATTGTGGTGATTGGGTTGAGTCTTGTACAGCATTAACAGAAAAATATGATGGAACTTTTGAGATAATTTATTGGGATAAAAAAAGAAAAGAATATATTTCAGAAAATATTGATAAAGACAAGTTCACTTCTTTCAAAAAAGCATCCTAAAAAATGAAAATATTAATAGTTACTGATGCTTATTACCCGCAAGTTAATGGTGTAGTAAGAACTCTCCATCAAACAGGTGAAATACTTAAATCACAAGGTCACACTATTGAATATATTACACCTCAACAATTTCTGACTGTACCTATGCCCAAATATAATGAAATTAGATTATCTTTAAATGTTTGGCCTCGTGTAAGTAATTTAATCAATTCAATTAAACCTGATGCAATACACATTGCAACAGAAGGGCCTCTTGGTTTTATGGCAAGAAGACATTGTATTAAAAAAGGTTTAAAGTTTACAACAAGTTTTCATACAAGATTTGATAAATATATGAAACTTTATATGCCTATCATTCCAGCTAAATGGTCAGAGAAATTTTTATGCAATTTTCATAATAAAGCTGAAAGAATTTTAGTGACAACAGAATCTATGCGTGAGGAGCTAATTGCATTAGGTGTTGATAATAATAAAATGGTTACATGGACTAGGGGAGGTAATCATGGTGCGTTTAAAAATCCCATTAAGAGAGACTTACCTTATAAAAGACCTATATGGATATATGTTGGTAGGATTGCAGTTGAAAAAAATATTAAAGCATTTTTAGATCTCGATCTTGAAGGTACTAAAGTTATTATTGGAAAAGGTCCAGACCTAAACAATTTAAAAAAAAAATTTCCAAATGATATTTTTTTAGGAGAAAAGACTAATGGAGAATTAGCATCTCATTTTGCATCATCAGACGTTTTTGTTTTTCCTAGTAAAACTGATACATTTGGTATTGTTGTTTTGGAATCATTAAATTGTGGTACACCAGTTGCAGCTTATCCAGTGCCAGGACCTAAAGATATATTAGGTGGAACTAATATTGATACTTTAGATGATGATTTGAAGGCTTCTGCTTTAAAAGCTTTGAAGGTAAGTCGCCAAGATTGTCTTGATTTTGCAAAAAAATATTCATGGGAAGAAACAGCAAAAATATTTTTTGAAAATATTTCACCTAATTATTAAAGACAATATTCATTACATTTGTTAAAACATATCCATGTTTTGGACAGAGTTGATACTCATAGTTGTAATAATTATTTTATTATATTTTTTATTTAAAAAAAATATTAAGCCAGAAAATACAGCTCCAGTTGTAAATAAGACCAATAAAGATGATTTAGGAAAGAGAGTAATTATTGAAGAATTAGAAGATCAATTTTTTGCTTTAGATAAATATAACTTAATCAAATATCTTAACAAAAGTGCAAAACAACGTTTTGGTGAAAACTTAATTGATAAAAATATTTCAAGTGTGATAAGAGATACAAAATTATTAGAAACAATTGATGAAGCTATTAAGGACCAAACCACAAAAAATGTTAATGTAGAAATCAATTTACCATCTTATCAGCTTTACAAAATTTACGTTATTCCTGGTCCTACTCATTTGTTTCCAGAAATAGACTCGGTTGTATTATTTCTAAAAGATTTTACAGAAATAACAAAAGCACAAAAATTAAAAACTGATTTTGTTGCTAATGTGAGTCACGAATTAAGAACACCTTTAGTTTCAATTAAAGGCTCTTTAGAGACTATTCTTGGACCAGCTTCAAAAGACCAAGAGGCTCAAAAAAAATTTATGTCTATCATGTCTGATCAAGTATTGAGAATGGAAAACTTAATCAATGATTTATTGATTTTAAGCAGAATTGAGCTTGAAGAACACATTAAACCAAATAAAATCATTAATCTAAATGATATTTTTAAAAATATTAAAAGTAACTTTGAATTAATTCTTAAAAAAAAGAAAATTAATTTACATCTTGAACTTATTGAACCAACTTTAGTTTTTGGTGATAATGATAAATTGTTAACTGTATTTTCAAATTTAATTGATAATTCAATTAAATATTCTCAAGGTGGAAAAAATATATATGTCAAAAGTCAAAATAGTGAAGGTAAATTAATTGGTAAAAATATTGTCATTAGTATTAAAGATGAAGGGATTGGAATACCTCAACAGTTAATTCCAAGAATAACTGAAAGATTTTTTAGAGTAGATACAGAAAAAAGTAAAAAAGTTGGTGGTACAGGTTTAGGTTTAGCTATCATGAAACATATTATATCTCAACACAGAGGTGATTACGAGATTCTTAGTAAACTTAATGAAGGTACTGAAATTAAAATATATCTTCCAACAAAATAATTAATTTAAAAAGTTGTTTAAAATTAGCTCTTATTCAATCAATATTTAACAAATCTTTTGTTGATTCGTATCCTATTTTAATTAAATTTTTAATATGATTAAGATATTGAATAGTATTTTAATTATCTTATTTGTTTTTATGTCGATGATTACTAAAAGTATATCATCGGATATATCTACAATTCTAAGGAATCAACAATTAACTGTATTCGATATTGGTGTTTTTAGATTACAAGAAGATTTAAAAAGCTCTTATCCTGAAATTAAAAAACACAAAGATGTACCATATGAAGATATTTACATGGATGTTCTCACTTCATATCGAAACAATTCAGTAGATCTAATTATTTCAATTCCCGTAAATGAAAATTTAAAAAAAGAAAACTACATGTCAGATTCATTTAGATGTCGAAATATATTTAATTCTGTCAGAGATCATTTACTAAGAAATGAAAATATGAGTAATTATAGATTTACTATGGCAACAAGCTATTTAACATCTATTTTTTCAACTCCAAGTAGTTGGCCTAGATGGCGTTACGATCAAAGTGTTCTTGAGGAATTAGTTAATCTTGTGAAATTGGAAGTTATTTTAAGACCTACAACAGAACTTGCTTTTAAGGATAATGTTAATCCTGTTTCATGCAAAGGTGGTTTGGAAACCGAAAATAATGAGATTATTATCTCAATGAAATACAACTAAAAAGTTACCTTTTTAACAAAACTGTAACAATTCTGTAATATTAAAGATTCAATAAATTTATACGAGTCTGAAATCTTTTAATTAACAATGAAAGGATTAAAGATAATGAAAAAACTAACTATAATAATTGCTTCGCTTGTTGCTTTAACAATTGCGACAGTTGCTCAAGCAAGAGATCAAATTAAAATAGTTGGTTCATCTACAGTATTCCCTTACGCGACTGTTGTTGCTGAAAGATTCGGTAGTTCAGGATTTAAAACTCCTGTAATCGAGTCTACTGGTACTGGTGGAGGAGCTAAACTATTCTGTGCTGGTGTTGGTGAGCAACATCCAGATATTACAAATGCATCAAGAGCTATGAAAGATTCAGAAAAAGCTCTATGTAAAAAAAATGGAGTTAATGAAATAGTAGAAATCGTTGTTGGTAACGATGGTATTACATTAGCTTATAGTAAAGATGCAAAACCAGTAAACTTTACTAAAGAGCAATTATATTTAGCATTAGCTGCACATACAGTTGTTGATGGTAAATTAGTTCCAAATATCTATAAAACTTGGGACCAAATTGATCCAAGTCTACCTAAGCAGAAGATTTCTGTAATGATCCCTCCAGGAACTTCTGGAACAAGAGATGCTTGGAATTCTTTAGTAATGAAAAAAGGTATGACTAAAGAAGCTAAGGCTCTTTATAAAGCTGGTTATGAGGCTGGAAATAAAAAATACAAAAAACCTCAAAAACTTTACAGAGAAGATGGTGCTGCTATTGAAGTTGGTGAGAACGATAGTTTAATCATCCAAAAATTAGTAGCTGATAAAGATATGTTTGGTTTCTTTGGTTTTAGTTATTTCTTAGCTGCTAAAGATAAATTGCAAGCTGCTAGCATTGATGGCGGTCAACCATCTCTAGAAAGTATTCAAGACTATAGTTATGCAGTTGCAAGACCATTATTTTTCTATGTGAAAAAAGCTCACGTTGGTGTTATCCCTGGATTACATGAATTTGTAAAAGAATTCACTACAACTAAAGCTATAGGTAAAAACGGCTATTTGGCTGACATTGGTTTAGTACCATTAGATAAGAAGTTGTATAAGACAACTAGAACTAATGCAAAAGACCTTGTGGCAATGGCTGACTAATAAGATTGGTTAATAAGTAAAAATTAAGGGGTCTTTTTAGACCCCTTTTTTTTAAGAAGGTGTAAAGTAAAACATTAGGAGATTCTTTGAACTTAGTCATATTCATCTTTATAGTCCTTCTTGGTTTTACTAGTTACTATTTTGGAAGAAAAAAAGCCTATTCAATTCAAGCAACAAATACTAGATTAACAGCACTTCCACAATTTTATGGATATTATTTAGCAATATGGTGCGCAATACCCGCTTTTATTATTTATTCTTTATGGGCAATATTTGAGCCGAGTATAGTTAAGTTAATAATTTTAAGTGATTATAGCAATCAAGGATATCTTGATGATGAGTTAAATCTAATTTATGAAAAAACTAAATCATTATCTCGTGGCCAGTTTAGTGGAGAAATTACTCCTTATCTTGAAACATCTGCAGAAAAATATTTAAATCTTCGATCTATAGCCCAAAACTCTAAAGTTGTTTTAATTTTGGCAATAATTATAGCTTCTATAGTTTATGGTTATAAAAGAATTTCTTCAAACAATAGAACAAGAGAACCGGTTGAAAAATTTTTAAATGCTGTTTTATTTACAGCTTCTTTGGCAGCTATATTAACAACTATTGGAATTGTTTTTTCATTAATATTTCAAACTATCGATTTTTTTAAAGTAATTCCCTTGTTTGATTTTATTTTTGGAACTCATTGGTATCCAGCTAAAGCATTTGTGAGAGATGCTTCTGAGCCTTTGGATCCATCAATGTATTCTGACACATTTGGGGCTGTACCAATTTTTGCCGGAACATTTTTTATAGCATTAATTGCAATGTGTGTTGCTATTCCAATTGGATTGATGAGCGGAATTTATTTAGCTGAATACGCTTCAACTAAAGTAAGACAATATGCAAAACCTTTAATTGAAATTTTAGCAGGCATACCAACTGTAGTTTATGGTTTTTTTGCAGCTTTAACAGTTGGACCATTCCTTAAAGATATAGGAACGGCAATGGGATTAGAAGTATCTGCAGAGAGTGCTCTAGCTGCAGGAGGTGTAATGGGGATAATGATTATTCCGTTTATATCTAGTTTGAGTGATGATGTTATTACTAGTGTTCCCCAAGGTTTAAGAGATGGTAGTTATGCAATGGGGGCTACTAAATCAGAAACAATAAAAAAAGTTATTTTTCCAGCAGCATTACCAGGAATTGTTGGTTCTATCTTGTTAGGTGTTTCTAGAGCTGTTGGAGAAACAATGATTGTAGTTATGGCTTCTGGCCTTGCAGCCAACTTAACATTTAACCCTTTAGAATCTACCTCAACTATCACTGCTCAAATTGTCGTAATATTAATTGGAGATCAGGCCTTTGGAGATCCTAAAACCCAGGCAGCATTTGCACTAGGTATGACATTATTTTTGGTAACACTTAGTTTAAATATTTTTGCTTTAAGAGTTGTTAAAAAATATAGGGAAAAATATGAATAAAAATAAAGAAAAACTCCTAGATTCTAGATATAGGGCAGAAAAAAGATTTCAATTTTACGGGAAAAGCGCAATTTTTTTAGCTCTTTTGTTTTTAACAATTTTTATTTTTAAAATCTTTTCTACTGGCTATACAGCGTTTCAGAAAACTTGGTTGATTGTGCCAGTCACCTTTGATGCTGAAACCATGTACCTTGACGAAAATCCTTCTAAAGAAGACTTAAAGGATGCAGATTATTTTGATCTAGCTTTGCAAACAATGTTTGATTTAGATAAAAGTGCATCAGAAAAACAACAAAATGATCTGAAGCGAATGGTCTCTTACTTTTTTGAAAGAGAGATTAAAAGGGAGCTTTTAAATGACCCTTCATTAATTGGAAAAACTAAAGATGTTTATTTAACTGCTTCAGATGATTTAGATCAAGTATTCAAAGGCAATTATCCAAGGGATTTACCTGAAGATCAAAGAAGAGTTACAGATTATCAATTAAAGATTTTTGATCAACTTGTAGAACAGGGAAGAGTTGAAAGTAAATTCAATTTAAGTTTTTTTACATACCCTGATTCAAGAGAAGCTGAATTAGCTGGTATAGCAAGCTCATTTATGGGATCGATTTTTTCTATTTTAGTTTGTTTAGTTATTGCATTTCCTGTTGCAGTGCTAGCAGCTATTTATTTAGAGGAATTCGCACCAAAAAATAGATTTACTGATTTTATTGAGGTAAATATAAATAACTTAGCAGCAGTCCCATCAATTGTTTTTGGTCTTTTGGGACTAGGTATTTTGCTGGCTGTATTTCAGTTACCTAGATCAACGCCTTTAGTTGGTGGAATAACTTTATCGTTGATGACATTGCCAACAATAATTATTGCTTGTAGAGCATCTTTAAAAGCAGTTCCTCCAAGTATAAGAGAGGCTGCACTTGCAATGGGCGCTAGTAAAATGCAAACTACAATGCATCATACAGTGCCATTGTCTATGCCAGGGACTTTATCTGGTACAATTATTGGCTTGGCTCAAGCTTTAGGTGAAACCGCTCCTTTGATATTGATTGGTATGGTAGCTTTTGTAAATACAATTCCAGGATCACCTTTAGATCCAGCTGCAAGTTTGCCGGTACAAATTTATATATGGGCAGAGAGCGCTGAAAGAGGTTTTGTCGAGAAAGTTTCTGCTTGTATTATGGTCCTATTGGGATTTTTAATTATAATGAATTTGTTTGCACAAATAATTAGACATAAATTTGAAAAAAAATGGAGTTAAGATGATAAAGATAAATTCAAAAAATGTAGATGTTTTCTATGGAAAAAAACAAGCTCTATTCAATATAAACTTAGATATTGAAGAAAATCAGGTTACAGCACTAATTGGGCCTTCAGGTTGTGGTAAATCTACTTTTTTAAGATGTCTAAATCGAATGAATGACGTTATTGATATATGTCGAGTAAAAGGTCAGATTATAATCAATGATTTTGATATTAATGATAAGAGTTGTGATGTAGTTAGATTAAGAGAAAAAATTGGTATGGTTTTTCAAAAACCAAATCCTTTTCCTAAAACTATTTATGAAAATATTTCTTATGGTCCAACAATTCATGGCATGGCTCAATCAAAAAATGAAATGGATGAAATAGTTGAAACCAGTTTAAAAAAGGCAGCATTATGGGAAGAGGTTAAAGATAGACTTCATGAACCAGGTACGGGTTTGTCTGGTGGACAACAACAAAGATTATGCATAGCAAGAGCTATTTCAGTTAAACCTGAAGTTATTCTTATGGACGAGCCTTGTTCTGCTTTAGATCCTATTGCTACAGCTCAAATAGAAGAACTAATTGATGAGTTAAAAAAAGACCATACTATTATAATAGTCACTCATTCAATGGCTCAAGCAGCAAGAGTATCCCAAAACACAGGCTTTTTTCATTTGGGAGAATTGATAGAACACGGTTCTACTGATAAAATATTTAAGAATCCTGAAAATAAAAGAACTCAGGATTATATTACAGGGAGGTTTGGATAATGGTTGAAGCACCACATACGGTTAAGTCTTACGAGGAAGAACTTAAAAATTTAAATAGTAATATAATTAAAATGGGTGGTTTTTGCGAGGAGTCTTTAGGCAAGGCTATTCAAGCCATTACCACAAGAAATAGTGATAATGCGGAAGCTGTTATAAAAGATGACGAAAAAATAGATAAGTTTGAAACTTTAATAGAGCAACAGGTAGTAAACCTAATTGCTTTAAGACAACCAATGGCAATAGATTTAAGAGAAACTGTAACGGCATTGAAAATTTCATCTGATTTAGAACGAATAGGTGATTTGGCAAAGAATATTTCAAAAAGAACGTTATTATTAAATGAAAATTTACCAAAAAATTTGACCGAAGCTTTGGTAAGAGTTTCTTCTAATGTTCAAAAACAACTCAAATCTATTTTGGATGCATATTTAGATAGGTCATCTGCTATGGCTATAAATGTCTGGGAAGGTGATGAACAAATAGATGATTTAACCAATTTATGTATGCAAGAAGTAATAAAGTATTTGAAGGAAGATGAAAAAAATCTAGATGATGGTACTCATTTATTATTTGTTACTAAAAATATTGAACGTATTGGTGATCACACAACAAACGTTGCAGAGCAGGTATATTATTTAGTCACAGGAGAGTATCTAGAAGGTGATCGTCCAAAAGGAACAGAGCCAATAGTAACGGGAGAAAAGTAATAAATGTCTGCTCACGTGTTTATTGCTGAAGACGAAACTTCAATAGTAACGCTGTTAAAATATAATCTTGAAAAAGAAGGCCATAAAGTAAGCTATTCCGAAAATGGTGAAGATGCACTTAAACAAATTAAAGATAAGCATCCTGACTTAATATTAATGGATTGGATGTTACCAGATTTGTCGGGTGTTGAAATATGTAAGAATTTAAAAAAAGATAAAAAATATAACGACATACCGGTAATAATGTTGACAGCAAAAGGTGAGGAAGAGGACAAATTAAGAGCTTTTGATACAGGTGCAGATGATTATGTAACAAAGCCATTTAGTCAAAAAGAACTTAATGCAAGAATTAAATCACTACTTAGAAGATCAAAACCACAATCATCTGCAGATGTTGTTGAGTTTACAGATCTAAAAATAGATAGAATAACAAAAAGAGTTTATAGAAATAATGTTGAAATAAATTTAGGTCCTACAGAATTTAAATTATTAGATTTTTTTATCAAAAATCCAAAAAGAGTATATTCACGAGAACAACTATTAAACAATGTTTGGGGTGAAAATATTTATGTAGAGTCTAGAACAGTCGATGTACATATTAGAAGATTAAGACAGGCTATTAATATAGATAAAACCAAACCATTAATAAGAACTGTAAGATCAGCAGGTTATTCTTTAGAATCTTGAAGGTCTTTAGGTCTCATAAATTCCTTAATTAAACCATTTCCATCTAATTTATTCCATTCATTAAAATCAAAATAAATTTTTGCAAAAGCTGATGTTGGAAATTTATAGTTTAATAACTTAAAATGATTGTTGTTATGATTTTTTGTCAGTGATCGTACTAGATTTCTAACAGCAGGCTCGTGGTTAATTAAAAGCACAGATTTAAATTTTTTAGGTGTTTTTTTTATTATATCTATAATTTTATCTTCACTTGATAGGTATAATTTTTTTGAAGAAATAATTTTTTTTGGTTTTTCTATTTTTTTTAATAAAATTTTTAACGTTTTCTTTGTTCTTTTTGATGATGAAAGTAATATGTAGTCAAACTTATATTTTTTTTTAACAAAAAATTCACAAATCTTTTTTGCATTTTTCTTGCCACGCTTACTTAAAGGTCTTTCATGATCCTCAAGATTTGGATGGTCCCAGCTAGATTTTGCATGACGCATAACGTATAATTTGAGCATAAAGTTTAAATATATGACTGCGTTAAAAAAACAAGATAAAGAAATACTTAAATCTAAATACATAAATAGAGAATTGTCTTGGCTCAAATTCAACGACAGAGTTCTTCTAGAAGCCCAAAATATTGAAAACCCACTTTATGAAAGAATTAAATTTTTATCTATAGCTGGATCAAATTTAGATGAATTCTTTATGGTACGTGTCGCGGGTTTATATAGTCAAATCAAGCAAGAGGTAGATTCTCTTAGCTCTGATGGTCTTACTCCTGATGAACAAATGAGTGAAGTTATTTTGGAAACAAATAATCTTCTTAATAAACAAAATAAAATATATAGAGATTTAATTTTTCAATTAAAAAAAGCAAATATAAGTATAGTTAAACCTGAAAATTTAAGTAAATCAGATCAGAAAAAATTATTTAAAATTTTTAATGAAGAAATTTACCCCCTGCTAACTCCATCAGCAATAGACCCGGCTCATCCCTTTCCATTTATTGCAAATCAAGGAAGAGCATTAGTTATGAGATTAAATAAGAAAAATAAAAAAAGAGTTTTAAATGCAATAATAGTAATTCCAAAAGCTTTATCAAGATTTATTGAAATAGATGGAAATAAAAGTTTTAAAAAATTTTTAATTATTGATGATGTTATAAGTTTTTTTGCTTCTGAAATATTTCCTGATCATGATTTAGATAAAAAAATGTTATTTAGAGTTATAAGAGATAGCGATGTAGAAATTCAAGAGGAGGCCGAAGATTTAGTAAGATCTTTTGAATTGGCATTAAAAAGAAGAAGAACAGGTGACATAGTACGTTTAGAAATTTTGAAAAATAGTAATAATGACTTAATCAAGTTTATAACCAATAAGTTAAACGTAAAATCTGAATACATCTATGAAATTGAAGGCATTGTTGGAATTCAAGATATAGACCAAGTTTGTAAAATTAAAAATTCTAAATTAAGATTTAAAAATTTTAATCCTAGGGAGGTTGAGAGATTAAAGGAGTTTAATAATAATTTTTTTGATACTATAAAAAAAAAAGATTTAATAGTTCATCACCCTTTTGAAACATTTGATGCTGTCGTTGAGTTTTTAAATCAAGCTGCATATGATAAAAAAGTTATAGCAATTAAACAAACACTATACAGAACAACGTTAGACTCTCCAATTGTTAAAGCCTTAATAACAGCAGCTGAAAATGGAAAGACAGTGACTGCTTTAATAGAGATCAAAGCAAGGTTTGATGAAGAAGCAAACATTCAACTTTCAAGAAGTTTAGAAAAGGCAGGAATTCAAATAGTTTATGGTTTTGCAAAATATAAAACACATGCAAAATCATCTTTAATATTAAGAAAAGAGCAGGGAAAAATTCAAACTTATATACATCTAGGAACTGGCAATTATCACCCAGTTAATGCAAAAATTTATACCGACTTATCTTTATTTAGCTCTGATAAAAAAATAGCAACTGATGTAGAAAAATTTTTTAATTATGTAACTGGTTATTCAAAACCTCGAAATCTTAGTAAAATATCTATATCACCAATAAATCTTAGGGAAACTTTGAACAAATGTATTGCTAACGAGATAGCAAATGTCAAAAAAGGAAAAAACGGTGAAATATGGGCCAAAATGAATTCCTTAGTAGACCCAGCGATAATTGATAAATTTTACGAAGCTTCAAATGCTGGAGTAAAGATATTTTTATTTGTAAGAGGTGTTTGTTGTTTAAGACCTGGAGTTAAAGATAAATCTGAAAATATAATAGTTAAAAGCATGATTGGAAGATTTTTGGAACACTCAAGAATTTATTGTTTTGCAAATGGAAAAACAATGCCTAGTAGAGATGCAAAAGTTTTTATTTCATCAGCAGATTTAATGCCAAGAAATTTAAATCGAAGAGTAGAACTTCTAGTTCCAATTGAAAACCAAACAGTCCACGAACAAGTTCTTGATCAAATTATGTTAGCTAATTATTTAGATAAAAAACAAAGTTGGGAACTTGATGCTAGTGGAAATTATAAAAAAATTAAATATAGTGAAAATGATTCTTTTTCAGCCCATGATTATTTTATGAATAATCCTAGTTTATCTGGAAGAGGTAAAGCTAAATTAAAAATGAAACCGAAAAAATTAAACTTAAGACTTATTAAAAGTGGAAATTAAAGTTTTTAAAAATAAACAAAATTTAAAATTAAAACCTGCTAAATTAGCAGTTATTGATATAGGCTCTAATTCTATTAGGATGCTAATTTATGAAGATTTTAGCTCTTCTCGTGTGCCTTTTTTCAATGAAAAAGCTGTTTGTGAACTTGGTAAAAATTTAGATAAATCAAGAAAACTTCATAAGTCTGGTGTTGATTATGCTCAAAAAGTATTGAAGAGATTTTCAGAGATTTTAAATGTTTCTAAAATTTCTAATTTAAAAATAATAGCAACTGCAGTTTTAAGAGAAGCAACTGATGCAAAACCATTTGTTGAATACGTAGAAAATCTTTTTAAGAAAAAAATAGAAATCTTAAGTGGAGAGGAAGAAGCAATTTGTTCAGCAGAAGGTGTAAAAATTGGATTTGATAATGTAGATGGGTTAGTTGCTGATCTTGGTGGAGGTAGTTTAGAATTAGCTCGAGTTGAAAATGGTTTGATCACTAATAAAACATCTTTACCCTTAGGTGTTTTAAGATTAATTAATAATCCAATTGTAAAAAAGAGAAACCTTTCTAAATATATAAAAAAACTTTTGAGAGATGAAAAATGGTTATCTAAAAAAAAATTTGAAAATCTTTATTTAGTTGGCGGAACATGGAGAGCTTTATTTAAACTTCATCTTTTTCAAAATAAACATCCTGTCCACATAATCCATCAGTATTCAGTAAATTATGAAACTTTATCAACATTTATAGAAAAAATAGCATCGTTCAATAAAGTAAAACTAAAAACAGTTGAATATATATCTAAATCTAGAACACCTTATCTACCATATAGCTCTATAATTTTAGATGAGATCATGAGAGCAACAAATCCAAAAAACATAATATGTTCCATAAGCGGTATTAGAGAGGGATCTCTAGCAAAAGATTACTTTAAAAATATTGATAACTCTCAAGTTTTTGAAAAATCATTAGAATATATTTCGAAGAAGAGAGGTGATTTGGGATTAACCTACAAAAAGTATCATGAATTTATCAAACCTGTATTTGATGGTAATGAACATTTTGATGAAAAATTGCTTAATTTAGCTTGTGTTTTAAGTCATATGGATTGGGGACTTGGTGCTTTTCAAAAAGCAGAATTAGTTTTTCAAGAAACATTAAATACTCCATTATTGAGACTTTCACATAAAGAAAGAATTCAAATAGCTCTTTCATGTTATTGGAGGTACTGCAGCATTAAATACAACCCTAAAATAGAATATTTAACTTTTTTAAATAATAATGAAATTTTTTCTAGTAAACAAGTTGGTGCAGCCTTAAGATTTGCACATTCACTTACATCTATTTCAACTATCTTCTTAGAGGAATTTAAATTGTATAAAAGAGGTAACTCTGTATTTTTAAAAATTCCAGCACAACACCAAGAAATAATTTCTAAACAAGTTACAAAAAGATTTAAAGCTCTTGCGCGAGAATTATTTTTAGAGCCTAGAGTAATTTACTCAAATAATTAAAATTTAATTTAATCTATTACAACTTATAAGTTAGTGATTTTTCTTTTGTAATAAATTTTTAATTTTATTGAAATATATCATTAATTTAAATGTCATATTTTTCTGGGTTTTGTTTGCCAAGATTCCAATACGAGTGAAATTCTGAGGCAAGATCATATAAATAAACAGGTATTCTGTGTGGTTCTAATTTTGAACTAGCTGCATCAATACATTTGGGCCATTCTGAAATCTTTTTTAAAATTTTGATCTCATCATTTGAGTATTCGAAACTATAATCATCTAATTCAATTTTTGAATTTAAATCTTTATCAATATGTCTAAAGACAGATGAAATTCTAGCATAACAATATTGAACGTAATATAACGGATTATCTTTAGATTTTTCTTTTACAGCATCAAAATCAAAATCTAATTCCACATCACTACTTCTATTAAGCATGATGAATCTAGTTGCATCTTTTCCAACTTCTTCAATTAAATCGTCAACCGTAATGTAGTCACCTTTTCTTTTAGACATCTTAAATGGTTTGTTATCTTTAATTAATTTTACAAGCTGACTAATTTTACAAATCAATTTATCTTTTTTTCCTGATAAAGCTTCAACTGAGGATGAAATTCTTTTGATGTAACCAGCATGATCTGCGCCAAGAATATTTATTAAATAATCAAATTTACGATCTACTTTATTTTTATGATATGCAACATCACTTGCAAAATAAGTCCATGTTCCATCTGACTTTTGTAATGCTCTATCTTTATCGTCACCAAAATCAGTAGATTTAAAAAGTAACTGTTCTCTTTCTACCCAGTTTTTATCGTCTTCTCCTGCTGGAGCTTTAATTTTTCCTTTGTATACAAATTTATTCTTTTCTAAATATTTTATTACACTCTCTACTTCGTTATTTGAAACAATGCTTTTTTCACTAACAAAATTATCGTGGTTAATTCCTAAACTCTTAAGGTTTTTTTTAATTAAAAGTAGCGCCTGTTCTATAGATAAAGCTGTTAACTTATCGCTTATTTCCTCATAATCATCAAAATTCAGATCTGAATTATCTGAAACTATATTTTTCGCAAAATCAACAAGGTAATCTCCTGGATACAAATCAGGATTATCTTGAGGAAATATTTCGTTAAATTTTAATTCCCTAATTCTATAGTATACGGATTTTGTAAAATTTATAATCTGGTTACCATAATCATTTACATAATACTCTTTAGTAACCTTGTGTTTATTAAATATTAAGACATTAGATATGACGTCGCCTAAAATAGCTCCTCTACAATGACCGACATGTAATGGTCCGGTAGGATTAGCTGATACAAATTCAACTAAATAATTATTTTTTTTCTCTTTTTCACTTATTCCAAATTTTTCAGCGTTACCAATTATTTCTTTAATAAAGTTTGACCAAAATGATGGCTTAAATTTAATATTTATGAAACCAGGTTTAGCAACTGATATGCTTTCTATTTGATCGTCACTATTTTTTATTTCAGGTGCAAGTTTTTCTGCTAACTCTATTGGAGAAGTTTTGTTTAGTTTCGATAAAACCATTGCAACATTAGTTGAAATATCACAATCAAATTTTGGGGGTGGTATTTCCGCATTAATACCATTGAAACTTTCTGGAACGATAAGCTGATTTTTTTTACTAAGTTCAACAATAATTGATTTAATTTTATCTAAATATAATTCAAAAATATTCATTTATTATCGTTATATAGGTTAATTGCGTATCTATCTGTCATGCCAGATATAAAATCTGAAATAGCTCTATATTTGTCTTTAGTCAATTGCTCTTTAGTAAGAAATTTTCTTGGATTTGATTTAATTATTTTAAATAATTTCTTAATTATCATTTTACCTCTTTGATTCTTGTTAAGCACCGATTTATTGTCATACATTCTATGTCTTAAAAATGATCTGATTTCTTGCTCTGAATTTTCTATTTTATCTGAAAAAGAAACTATTAATTGATTTGATTTTGATATATCTTTTAATGACTTAATTTTAAATTTTTTAATATTTCTTTCTGTGTTACTTAATAAATCTCTAATCATAATATCTATTGAATCTCTGATAATTTGATAAATAGCAATTTTATAATTTTTTTTATTTATTTTATTTTTATATCTTTGGTAAATATTTTTGAAAAAATCTAATTCTACTAATTCCTCGAGTTTAAATAGATTTGCTTTAATTCCATCCTGAATATCATGATTATTATAGGCAATATCATCTGATATAGCTGATATTTGAGCTTCTAATGATGGATAGGTATTAAAGTTAATTTTATTTTTGAAAACTTTTAAACCAATTAGTTTATTGATCATGCTTAGATCATCTACCGGTCCATTATGTTTTAAAAGTCCTTCTAAAGTTTCAAGAGTTAAATTTAATCCAGCAAATTTAAAATATTTATTCTCCAAAAACATTACTATTCTTAGTGTCTGAAGATTGTGATCAAAACCTCCATAGTTTTGCATACATTCATGTAAGGCATCCTCTCCTGCATGGCCAAATGGGGTATGACCTAAATCATGAGCAAGACTTAAAGTTTCAGCTAAATCTTCATTTAATTTTAGATATTTTGCAATTGATCTTGCTATTTGAGCAACTTCAATTGAATGAGTAATCCTGGTTCTAAAATGATCCCCTTCTGTGTTAACAAATACTTGGGTTTTATGCTTTAATCTTCTAAATGATGCGCTGTGAATTATACGATCTCTGTCGCGTTGAAAAGGAGATCTGTATTTTGAATTAGCTTCTTTATTAAGTCTGCCTTTACTTTTAAATACGCCTAACAAAGTGTCTTTTTTCATCCTTTAATTTAAATAATTAAGTATTATATTAGTAATATCAGTGTTCAGACATGATTAAAGAAATTAAATTTACGGATAAAGCGTTAAAACAAATAGATAATTTGTTATCAAAAAAAGACAAAGGATCATTCTTCAGAATCGCTATCAAAGGTGGAGGATGTTCTGGTTTTCAATATGAATTTACATTTGATAAATCAAAACAAGATGATGATTTAAATTATCAAAATATTTTAATTGATAAAACTTCAGCTGATTTGCTTAAAGGATCTGAGGTTGATTATGTGTCTGAACTAATAGGTGAACAATTCAAAATTTCTAATCCACAAACCAAATCTTCATGTGGTTGTGGAGTGTCCTTCTCGCTTTAATGCTCATTTCATCTTGGAATGTAAACTCGGTAAGAGCAAGAATTGATAATATCAAAAGCTATTTATTAAAATATAAACCTGATATTTTAATGATGCAGGAAATCAAAACTGAAGATGTTAATTTTCCATATGGTGATTTTTCATCAATGGACTATGAAAGTCATGTATTTGGTCAAAAAAGTTACAATGGTGTAGCGATCATCTCAAAAAATAAATTAAAAAATGTCAAAACAGATTTAATCAAGGATAAGTTAAAACAATCAAGAATAATTTCAGCTGAATTTGAACATAAGAAAAAAAATATACAATTAATAAATATTTACACCCCTAATGGTAATCCTGTAGATACTGAAAAATATGATTATAAAAAAGATTGGCTTAATCAACTAATAAAACAATTAAAAACTTTGTCTAAAAAAAATTCAAATATTATTTTAGCTGGTGATTTCAATATTATCCCTTCAGCAGAAGATGTTTATAATGTTAAAAGTTTCGAAGACGATGCTTTATACAGACTTGAAATAAGAAAAAAATTTAGAGAAATGATTAATCTTGGTTTTAATGATGTCTACAGACATTTTTATGAAGATAAAGAAGGATATACATTTTGGGATTATATGAGAGGCGCATGGCAAAAAAATAATGGCATGAGGATTGATCATTTTTTAGTTTCAAATTCTATAATTGATCAAATTAAAGATATTAATATTAATAAAGATCCACGTGGAAGAGAAAAACCTTCTGATCACACACCAATTGAGATTAATTTAGCTTAAAGATTTAATTTTATTTACTAATTCTTCGTTAATATTTCTTGGACCTGTATCCATTCTATTCTTGTGACGTCTTTCTCCAGGTAATCTTACTTCACCCATTGATTTCATTTTTTCAAAAAATTCCTCAGCGTGTTTTTGCCAATTGGTACCAGAAGTTTTATCTGGGTTAATAGCTAGTATGAATTCACCGCCACTTGGAGGACCGCCATCATTATTATCTTTAGCAGCCGTTTCAAAACTAAAATTATCTCCAACTAATGCACCTGCCATTAATTCTACCATCATTGCTATTGCAGATCCTTTGTAACCACCAAAGGGTAATAAAACTCCACCATCAGCAATTTCACCTGGATCAGTTGTTTCTTTACCATCTTTAGTTAAACCAGTGCCAAGTGGAACTTTGTGCCCTTCTCTTTTAGCAACTTGAACTTCTCCCATCGCCATAGAAGCTGTTGCCATGTCATAAACAACTGGTGTTTTACCTGGGCGTGGCCAAGCAAATGAAATTGGGTTTGTTCCAAACAAAGGTTTTATTGCACCAGCAGGTGCTACAGCCGGCTTATAAGATGTACAAGCAAATGCTACCAAACCTTCCTCTGCTAATTTTTCTGTTTCTGGCCACATAGCAGCCATGTGATGTGAATTATTTATTGCTAAAACAGCTACACCATTTTCTTTTGCAGCTTTTGCTAGTTCAGGCAAACCTTTATTTAATACAACAGGCGCTAAACAATTATTACCTTCAACTTTTATTACAGATGGAGATATTTTTTTTACTTCAGGTTTCCCTTTTCCATTTATCTTTCCACCTTTAAGACCAGTAACGTATGCTGGTAATCTGAATAAACCGTGTGATACAGAACCATCTCTTTCAGCATTTCTGATCAAGTCTGACAAAATTGATGCTGTTTCATCATCACAACCATTTGCCAAAAGAGTTTTTTTAGCTAGTTCAAATATTTTGTCTAAAGTTAATGAAACTGTGCTCATTATTTTGATTTACATCTTTTACATAAACCAAAAAATTCTAAATTGTATTTGCTATATTTCATTCCAGAGTCATCTGAAAAATTAGATAAATATTTTGATAGTTTTGAATTACTTATCTCAGATACATTTTCACAACTTTCACAAATTGAAAAAGCTGTTGCTTTTGATACCTGACAGCTTGAATTTTGACAAGCTATAAAAGCATTTCTGCTTTCAATCTTATGAATTTTTCCTATTTCAACTAATTTATCTAATGCTCTGTAAACTTGTAGTGGCGCTTTAATTCCTTTTTTTTGAACATTAAAAAGGATTGAATAAGCTTTCATTGGTTCACCAGATTTATCAATTAAGTCAAAAATTATTTTTTGATTTTTGGAAAGGTTATGTTCTTTTTGCATCTTTAAATTCTTATCAATATGTTATCAGTTTTTCAATTTAATCGATTGTTTTATTTTAAATAAAGACAGTATGAATAATACTAACGAGGCAGCTATTATAGATGGTCCTGAAGATGTATTAAATTCTAACGAGGAATATAAACCTAATACAACAGACAGTAATCCACCAATAATTGAAAATATTACCATTTTTTGAGGACTATCTGAGATATTTCTAGCCATAGCCGCTGGTATAATTAGCATACCTGTAATTAGTAATAAACCTACCATTTTAATTGATATGGCTATTACAGCAGCCATAAGAATTGTAAAAATAGCTTTTGCTCTATCAGGGTTTAATCCTTCTGCTTCTGCTAATTCATAATTAACTGTAGATGCAAACAACGGTTTCCAAATCAATTTAAGAACTAATAAAATTAAAGCTCCTCCAGTCCAAATAATCAATAAATCATCAGTTGTTACAGCTAATATATCACCAAATAATAGACCCATAATATCAAAACGAATAAATGTTAAAAAACCTATTACTACTAATCCAACAGCTAATGAAGAATGAGCTAAAAGACCAAGCAAAGCATCCCCAGGTAAATTAGTTTTTTTCTGTAGTTGAATTAGGATTAATGCGATTACTGAAGAAATTAAAAACACTGAAATAGCTATATTTAAATCTAAAGTATATGCCATTGTTACACCAAGAAGTGCTGAATGAGCTAATGTGTCACCAAAATAAGATAATCTTCTCCATACTACAAAACAACCTAATGGTCCTGTTACAAATGCAATTCCTATTCCTGCAAATAATGCTCTAATAAAAAAATCATCAAACATATTAATTTTTCTTTATTTCACCTTTGTCTGAATGAACATGATCATGTTTATGTTCATATACAGAAAGAATTTGAGATGCTTGTTCACCAAATAAGGTTTTATATTCATTATTTTTAGCAACATCCATTGGTGATCCAGAGCAACATACGTGGCCATTTAAACAAACCACATGATCAGTTGCAGTCATAACTGTATGTAGATCATGTGAGATTAATAGAATTCCACAATTTAGTGTATCAGAAATTCTTTTTATTAATTCATACAAAGCAATCTCACCAGTATAATCAACTCCTTGAACAGGTTCATCAAGAACTAATAATTCAGGTTTTTTTGAAATAGCTCTTGCAATTAAAACTCTTTGAAATTCACCACCTGATAAATTTCCTAAATTTTTATTCTTAAGATGGATAACACCTGTTAATGTAAGTGCTTCATCAATTGCCTCATCATTAATATTTTCAGTTAGAAGCATAAAATCATAAACTCTTAACGGTAAGGTCCAATCAATAGATATTTTTTGAGGAACATATCCAACTTTATTTGTGTATTTCTCAACACTTCCTTCTATGTTTTTGTAAATTCCCAATGCAATTTTTGCGGTAGTACTTTTTCCAGAGCCATTAGGTCCAATAAGGGTAACGATTTTTCCCTTTTCAACAGTTAATGAAACGCCTTCCACTAGCCATTTATCATTTTGTTTAAAACCAGCGTTATTTAATTTTACTAATGTACTATTTTCTGAGCTCATATATTGCTTGACTTATAAATGTTATATTATTACATAACGTTATATTATAACAACCAATTAAATTACTTATTATGAAAAATATTAAAAAAATACCACTTATATTCTCAATATTATCAATTCTAACATTCTTTACACCAGCAAATGCTGAAATAAAAGTAGTTGCTTCTATTAAACCAATTCATTCATTAGCTAGTTACTTAATGGATGGTATTGCTAAACCTGATTTAATAGTTGATGGATATGCATCCCCACACGGATTTGCAATGAAACCTTCACATGCAAAAATGCTTCAAAATGCTGACTTAATATTTTGGGTTGGTGAAGATCTAGAAAGTTTTTTAGAAAAACCATTGAGTTCAATTGCTAAAAAAGCTGAAAAAATCGAATTGATGGAAATTAAAGGATTAAATGTATTAAAGTTTAGAGAAAGAAATATTTTTGATGATCATGATGATCACGGTCACGATGACCATGATGATCACGGTAAAAAAGAAGATGACCACGACGATCATGACCATGATGATCACGGTAAAAAAGAAGATGACCACAACGATCATGACCATGATGATCACGGTAAAAAAGAAGATGACCACGACGATCATGACCATGATGATCACGGTAAAAAGGATGGTCACGATGACCATGATGATCACGATGGACACGAAGGTCATGCACACGGTGAATTTGATCCACACATATGGTTGGATCCAATGAATGCTAAAGTAATCTTAAATGAAATGGTTGAGCATTTAATAGAAAACGATGCTAAAAACGCATCTAAATATAAAAGCAACTTAAAAAAAGCACTTAAAGAAATCGATAAACTTAATAAAGATGTTAAAGCTGAATTAAGTAAGAGTACTGCTTCTATAGTATTTCACGATGCTTACCAATATTTTGAAGAAAGATATAATGTAAATATTTTGGGTGCATTTACAGTCAATACCGATGTTATGCCAGGTGCAGAACAACTAGCTGAAATTAGAGAAATAATTGAGCATGATAAAGTAGCTTGTGTATTCTCAGAGCCTCAGTTTAATCCTGATATTATCAATGCAGTTGGAAAAGATATGAAGATTAAAACTGGTGTTGTTGATCCTCTAGGTGCAACATTAGATCCAGGTAAAGACTTATATTTCAATTTAATTAGAAATATGTCTGCATCCTTCAAAGGTTGTTAATTAAAATTAGGTTTAATCCGGGAATTTTTTTAAATTCTCGGATTAACAAATAATTATTACTGTTATTTAATCTCACAAAAAACATTGTATTTATTTTAAAGAAGATTTATTTTCTTTCATAATCTAACTTTATGAATGATTTAAATTTATTTAAAAAAAATGGCTTTCTTGTTAAAGAAAATCTAATTTCTCAAACAAAGATAAATAAAATAAATAAAATTGTTAATGAAGTAATTTCAAAAGAAAAAAAAAGAAAAAAAAGTAATGGTGCAAATGGAACTCAGTCCTATGATAATTACCATTTTGTCTACAATTCAGGTTCTTCAAAAAATAAAGAAATTTTAAGACTAAATAATCCTCAGAACAGACATAAAGTTTTCTATGAATTGTCTAGAGATAAAAAGATTATATCTATAGCTAAAAAATTATTAGGTGGAACAGTTAGATTTCATCTAGGTAAATTAAATTTCAAGCTTCCAAATAAGAAAAAAGGTAGTGAAATTGGATGGCATCAAGATTGGGCTTTTTACCCTCATACAAACGATGATTTAATTACAGTTGGTATATATTTAGATGATTGTTATGAAAAAAATGGGCCACTTAAAATAATAAAAAAATCACACAAAAAGAAATTGTACAGCCACCACAGCAAAGAAAATTATTTTGTTGGAAAAATAGACACTAAGAAAAATAAAATAGGAACTAAAGATAGTGTTTCTATAACTGGAACGGCTGGAACAGTAGTATTTTTTCATTGTAGATCAGTTCATGGGTCTGGACACAATCAAATGAATAACTCAAGACCGTTAATTTTATTTGGATATAGAGCTTGTGATGCGTGGCCATTAATCAATGATGGAAACCCTCATCCTGAGGTTAATTTAGATAATTATGACAAAAATATTATTGTAGGAAATAAATCAATAAAACCAAGATTGACTAAAGTTCCAACCATAATCCCACTGCCTAAGAAGAAACATTACGTTTCCATCTATGAACTTCAAAAAAATTAAATAACATAAAAGTCTATTGTAACAAATCTTTAACATAACATTCATATAAGTTTTGAATGTCATTTTTAAAAAAATATCTCAAATGGATCAGTACACTCTTAGTGTTAACTGGTATTTTACTTACAAATCTTAATATTTACCCGCTGAATATATATTTTCATGGACTTGGTGTTGTTGGGTGGACAATTTCAGGATTATTATTAAAGGATAAGGCCATTTTAACAAATTTTGGATTACAAATTCCATTATTTGTAATCGGTATTTATAAAATTATTTTTTAATGAAAAATATTTTATTTGTATGCACAGGAAATTCAGCAAGAAGCATTATAGCTGAGAGTATTATCAATAATGAATACTCAAATAAATTTAAAGCTTTCAGTGCTGGTAGCAATCCATCTGGAAAAATCAATGTTGATATTAGAAGTTTTTTAGAAAAAAATAAAAATTATGATCTAACTAATTATAGTTCTAAAAACTTTAAAAAGTTTATCGAAAATGAAATAAAAATGGATCATGTAATAACAGTATGTAATAACGCAAATAATGAGGTATGTCCTATTTGGCCTGATAAAAACCAAATTATTCATTGGGATATAGATGATCCAGTAACAAAACTTAAGAATGCAAATGATGAAGAAAAGCAAATAATCATTAGAAACACTTTCAATGTTATAAGTAATAAAATTAAAGAATGGCTACATGAAAAATAAAGTTAGATATTTTCTTTCAGAATTTATTGGAAGTTGTTTTCTAGTAATGATCATAGTTGGATCAGGTTTAATGGCAGAAAATCTTACCGATGATACAGCTGTAATGTTAATTGCAAATACTATAGCAACTGGAGCTGGATTGTTTGTGTTAATAACTGTTTTTGCGGATGTATCTGGAGCTCATTTCAATCCATTTGTAAGTATTGCTATGACAATTACAGGAAAGTTAAAAAAACGTCTTCTACCCTTTTATATTTCAGCTCAGATCCTTGGATGTTTGTTGGGTGTAGCTTTAGCTAATTTCTTTTTTGAACATCAAATTTTTGAATTATCGACAAAATCAAGAGATGGTATCTATATTTTTGTATCAGAAATTGTTGCTACATTAGGACTAATAATCATTATTTTTGGATCCATGAAGTCAGGTAAAATTACCGTAGCTGCATCTGTTGGGTTATATATTACAGCTGGTTATTGGTTTACTTCATCAACATCTTTTGCGAATCCTGCTGTTGCAATAGCAAGAACATTCACAGAATCTTTTACTGGTATAAGTTATTTAAACACTCCTTTTTATATAGCTGCTGAATTAATTGGTATGTTAATTGCTGTTTATATTGCAAAAAAATTATTCTTAGAAAAAGATTGAAAAATTTAAAACTAACAAACAATATTAAATTAATTAATAAAAAATTTAAAAAAAATGAATTTTATCATTTTTTAAAAACCTCAAACCTTTCAATCGTAATACCCAAAATTAAAAACAAGTATATTTTAGTTTCACAAAAAAGAATTCCTATAAATCAAATTAATTTTGAGTTTCCATCTGGTATCATTGAAAAACATGAAACAGCTTTAATATCTGCTAAAAAAGAATTAATTGAAGAAACAGGATATAAATCAAGAAATAAATTGAGAAAAATTACTTCATTTTATTCTGAACCAGGTCGACTCACCACTAAAATTACTGGTTTTTTTTGTAATAATCTTATTAAAATTTCAAAGCCTGAAAAAGGAATAAAAATCCACATAGTTTCAGATCATCAAATAATTAAATTAATTAAGAATGGTAAATTTAATAACGCCTCTCATATTGGTATGTTTTTGTTTTATAAAAAAAATACGCTCGATAACATTATCGAGCGTATTTCAGGGGTCTATTGTTAATTAACCAATTCTAGAGCCATCATTTTTTCTAATAGCTATAATTGAAGATCTTGGAGCCGTACCAGGTCCGTCTGGCCATATAGAATTACCTTTTTCACCTGGATGTTGAATACCAACAAACATAGTTTTGTAATCTTTACTCCATGTCAATCCTGTAACCTCTGCCTCATTAGGACCTACAAGAAATCTTTTAATCTCACCTGTCTTTGGGTCACCATACAACATTTGATTATTACCCATACCTGCAAAGTCTCCTGAATTAGAGTATTTTCCATCTGTTTGTATCCATAATCCTCCTTTAGAATCAAATTTAATTCCATCAGGAGCATTAAACATATTTTCCTTAGTTATGTTTTTAGATCCAGCATTTGGTCCTTTGTGAACAGCTGGATTTCCAACTAAAGCAAATATATCCCATTTAAAATTAGATGAAGCATGATCACCTTTATCTGCTGTCCATCTAACAATTTGACCATATTGATTGTTTATTCTGGGGTTAGGTCCATTCACAGACGTATCATCGCCACCAGCATTTGGTTTTTTTCCTCTGTTCTTATTATTTGTTAAAGCAACATATGCTTCTGCTTTTAATGGATTTGCTGCAACCCATTCAGGCCTATCCATTGTAGTCCCGCCTGCTGCAGAAGCTGCCATTCTTGTGTGAATAGCTATTTCGGCTTTAGACTTCATTCCAGTTGTTTCAGGCGTTAAAGGTAACCATTTGCCTTTTCCATTGTCATCAAACTTGGCAACAAATAAATCTCCATTTTCTAAAACTTTGGAGTTATCACCATTTTTATTATATTTTTTTGATGAAATAAATTTATACAAATACTCACCTCTTTCATCATCTCCCAAATAAACAACAACTTCATTATTTTTACCAAGTGTTACCTCAGCATTTTCGTGCTTAAATCTTCCTAAAGCTGTTCTTTTTTTTGGAGTAGATGAAGGATTTAGTGGATCGATTTCAACAACATAACCAGCTCTATTTGGCTCATTTGGTTCTAGATCCCAATTAAATCTATCATCAAATTTACCCCAAGCATAACCCCAATCCTTTGTTGAAATACCATATCTTTTAAATTCTGGTGGAATATCGGCATTAGGGTCAGTATTAGAAAAATATCCGTTAAAGTTTTCCTCACATGCAAGATAAGTTCCCCATGGAGTTTTACCATTTCCACAATTATTCCAAGTCCCTAAAGATAGCGTTCCAGTAGGATCTGAAATAGTTTTTAACAAATCATGCCCTCTTGCAGGACCTGTAATTTCCATTCTTGAATCTGCGGTTATTCTTCTATTATATTTAGAGTCCTTAACTATTTCCCATTTACCATTTTTATTTGATATTTCAAAAATACTAACACCATGACCTGCTTTACCTTTTCTAACATCATCTGCTGTTTCAGGTAATTTGGTGCCTCTGTTGTCGTAAATAATTGATCTATTTACATATTCATTATTAACAGCAATGATTGTTTTACCATCTTTAGTATAAAAAGTATCCATACCATCATTGTTATCACCAAAAGCAAGTTCCTGTGTCTCACCAGTTCCTCTTGTGTAATGATCAAACCATTTACCCTTAGTAAATAATGGGTCACCCCACTTAGCTAAGATTTCCCAACTATATCCTTCTGGTACTGTAATATCATCTTTTGTATCTGCTTTAATTGGTTTAAAATTTACAAGACCAGAAAATGCAGCTTCTGCATCTGTAGAGCTTAAAATGTTAAGTCCAGAACCAAGAACAAAAGCTGATGCGCCAAACATAGCACTATTTTTCATAAAGCTTCTTCTGCTCATTGCCTTTTGAAGTATATTGTCAAAATCAACCACTTCTGGTGGTGGATTATTTATTTCATCATATTCATCAATTGATAAATTATGTACTT
>CABZPD010000010.1 GCA_902527415.1 uncultured Pelagibacteraceae bacterium
GAGAAGAAGTCTCTAGAAGTTGCAGCAAATGCATCTCTAGCGAAATCTCTAAGTTACAGAATCTATGAAAACGGAAAAGCTTTAAAAGAGCTTACAGAAGTTCATGGTGTAAAATTAGAAGATACTCCTTCTGATTACTTCACAGAATACATGGCTGCTGCTAAGAAAAGTTTGGAAACAAACGCAGCTAAAAATGCATTCTTTGCTGAAGTTTGGGACTCTATGAAAGAATTTGCTGATATCGCAGTTCCTTTCTGGAGTGGTGCTCAAATGTCTAATGCGAAGCTAGGAATGGCTCACGCAGCAACATTAAAGTAATCATTAAATAATCTTTATGTTAGAGCGGACTTTATAGTCCGCTCTAATTTTTTATATAAAATTTTATGGCAGACGAACCAGGTAAATTAGATATTTCAGATGAAATGATTGCCGAAAGGCGTGGTGGTTCAGGAAAAATGCCAAGTGATATGCCACCATGGATGGCAAGTTCAATTGTAAATATTGATAAATTTAGTAAATGGGTTGGTAACGTTGTTTGTTGGATATTAATGCCGTTAATTCTTGCAATGACTTATGAAGTTCTTGCTAGAAAATTATTTCATGCCCCAACTATTTGGGCTTATGACATCAGTAGATTTTTATATGGTGCACTGTTTATGTTAGGTGCTGGGTATGCACTTTCTAAAGGTGTTCATATCAGAGCAGATTTTTTATACAGAAATTTTAAAACTAAGAATCAAGGCACAATTGATTTTTGGTTATATATTTTATTTTATTTCCCAGGTTTAATAGTGTTCCTTTATATGACTATTGGATATGTAGGAGAATCTATTCAAAGAGGTGAAAGAGGAATGGATACAACTTGGATGCCATATATGTGGCCAATAAAAACTTGCCTACTAATTGGTATAATATTTTTACTAATCCAAGGTATTTCAGAATTATTTAAAAGTTATTGGGCTGCTACAAGAGGGAAGTGGCCAGGAGAAGATGAATGATAGCTGAATTTATAGATCCAGCATACTTAGGTTTTATTTTAGTTGGAGTAATGTTGTTTGCTATCTTTGTTGGATTTCCTATTTCATTCACATTAATTTTCTTAGGTTTTGTATTTGGTTATCTAGGTTTTGGAAAATTAGTCTTTTATTTAATGACCCTCCAGTTCTCGATGGTCATGACCGAACAAACACTCGCCGCCGTCCCGCTCTTTGTCTTTATGGGCATAATGATGGAGCAGGCAGGACTGATGGAAAGATTATTTTCATCATTTCAAATGATGTTGGCTAGAGTAAGAGGAGCTTTGTATTATGCTGTTTTGTTTGTTTCAGTTATTTTTGCAGCTGCAACAGGAATTGTTGGTGCCTCAGTAACTATTCTTGGAATAATGGCTGCAAAATCAATGAATAGATCTGGTTATGACGTAAGACTTGCAGCTGGGACAATAACTGCTGGTGGAACTTTAGGAATTTTAATTCCACCAAGTATTATGCTTGTTGTGATGGGTCCAATTATGGAAATTCCTGTAATTGATCTATTTGCTGCAGCTATAATTCCTGGAATTCTTCTTGCAAGTTTGTACGCCGGCTACACAACAATAAGATGTATGATAAATCCTAAACTAGGACCTGTAATTCCTGAGGAAATGAGAGCAGCTAGTATGAAAGAAGTTTGGATTGAATTTTTCTTAGGTTTAGTTCCTCCTGCAGCGCTTGTTTTTGCTGCGTTAGGAAGTATCTTATTTGGATTTGCAACACCAACAGAGGCCGCTGGTTGTGGTGCAATGGGTGCATTGTTACTTTCATTAGCATATAAAAAATTAACTTTATCTAAACTCCAAGAAGCACTAGTTAAAACTTTAGAGATTACTGCTTTAATAATGGTTTTAGTTGCTGCATCAAACTTTTTTGGAGCTGTATTTGCAAGACTTGGCACACCAACATTGTTAACTGAATTTTTGTTAGGTTTAGAGATGAACAAATATTTTATTTTAGCAATTGTAATGGTTGCTATATTTTTATTAGGTTGGCCATTGGAATGGGTACCAATTGTGATGATTATTGTACCAATTATTTTACCGTTAATTGAAGCTTTGGGCTTTAATTTAACTTGGTTTGCAATATTGGTTGCTGTCAATCTCCAGACCGCCTGGCTGTCTCCACCTGTAGCTTTGTCTGCTTATTTCTTAAAAGGCGTAGTTCCTGAATGGGATTTAAAAGATATTTATTATGGAATGATGCAGTTTATGGTTCTACAAATTATAGGCTTAGTTTTAATCATCATATTTCCTAAGATAGCCTTATGGTTACCAACTCTCTTATATGGACAGTAGAATTTATTAGTTTAAAATAAATTTCGTGAATCAACCTAAAGTAAAATACTCTCTTTCTAATTGGGACTTAGTCACAGTTAATCCAAATTATAAAACTTGGAATTGGAAAGATCTATTTTGTTTTTGGGGAGCAAATGTACAGAGTGTAATTGGTTTTTCATTAATATCCTCTTTATACTTAATGTATAGTTTAAATATTTTTGTAGTTTTTTTTGGAATCATATTAGGATCTTTTTTTGTTTATTTATTTTCAAATATTATTGGAAAACCTTCCCAAAAATTTGGTTTACCATTTGCGGTATTACTTAGATCCTCACTTGGATTTAATGGTGCTAAATTTTTTGGGTTAATCAGAAGTTTAGTTGGAATATTTTTATTTGGAATTCAAACTTATTTTTTGTCTAAAATTTTAGTTTACTTAATTAGAATAGTAATTTTTTCTATAGACAATTCTTTATTGCAGCAGGAAATATTTATATTTTATTATTTTGGTATGAATATTATTGATTGGTCTGCAATAATAATCACAATTATTTTACAGACTGCATTTTTTACTGTTGGAATGCAGTACAATAAGAAAATAATTAATTTCTCTGCTATGACAGTCTATTCTGGTATGCTTATTTTTTTCTTCGTTGTTTTATTAAGTGATGTAAAAATAACTACTGAAGCTTTTTTAAATATATTTAATCTTAATAATTTTTTAGATATAAATAATTTAGCTCCTTTGATCACAGTTGCTGGAACAATATTTGCCTATTTTTCAATTTTAATAATTAGTTTTGGTGATTTTTCTAGATATGTAAAAAATGAGCAAGAATTAAAAAAAGGAAACTTAAGTTTAATTTTGAATTTAATTATTTTTTCATTTTTATCTGTTTTTATTGTTATAGGGTCCGATGTTTTTCTTAATCAAAAATTTTCAGACATAGACAGAATTTTTACCAATCCAACTGATATAGTAGGAAAGTTTGATAATATACAAATAACAATAGTCGTTCTATTTTTTATTATAATTGCTTCAGCTTCTACAAATTTAGTTGCCAATTTTATTCCATCTCAATACTCTCTAATAAATTTTGCTCCTTCAATATTAAGCTTAAAAAGCGTTAGTTATTTAATTGCTTTTTTTGGTTTGTTGATTGCAATTTTCTGGCTGACTATATTGAGCCAAATAGGAATTTTATCATTTGTTGATACTTTTGGTGCTTTCTTTGGTCCTTTGTTTGGAGTGATGGCAGCTGATTATTATTTAATTAAAAATCAAGAATTAAGTAATAAAGATCTATATTCTATAGACAAAGAGAGTGCTTATTATTATTCAGGTGGATGGCATATAAAAGGTGTTTATTCTTTAATACTAGGATTTATTTTTTCAGCGTCAACAATTTGGAATACTAATTTAATGTTTTTACAATCTTATGCTTGGATAATAGGTGCATTTGTTGCTTGGATAACATATTACTTACTAGCAAAAAAGTAATATGAAAGCTCTAGTATATACAGGTACTCAGGAATTAGTTTATAGAGACGAACCAAACCCAATTGAAGTTTCAGGAGAAAGTATTTTAAAAATACATGCCTCAGGGATATGTGGCTCGGATATGCATGCTTATCATGGACATGATGATAGAAGAGTGCCCCCATTAATATTGGGACATGAGGTAAGTGGAGAAGTTCAGAATGGCAAATTCAAAGGAAAAGATGTTGTTTTAAATCCTTTAATTACTTGTGGTAAATGTGAATATTGCACAAGTGGAAGAGAGCATCTTTGTCCAAACAGAATTATTTTAGGTATGAATAAACCAATTGAAAGACAAGGTGTTTTTGCAGAATTTGTATCAACTCCTGATCAAAACATTTATGAAATTCCAGAAGGTTTAGATAAAAACGAGGCGCCAGTAGCAGAGCCAACTGCTGTTTCTTTACACGCGGTATTAATGGGCGAGCAAGCATTGAGTAAACCTTTATCTGAATGCAAAACCTTAATTCAAGGTGGTGGTGCGATTGGTTTGTTATGTGGACTAATATTATCAAAAATTAAAGGCAACAAAGACATAATTCTTTCTGACCCAAATAAATTAAGACTAAAAGAATGCTCCAAATATTTGGAAGCAAAATATGTAGCTCCAAATGACAAGGAAATAGCTAGCAATAGCTTTGATATAGTTTTTGATACGGTTGGACTAGAAATCTCAAGACAACAGGCAATCGAAGTAGTCAAACCAGGTGGAACTATCATTCACATAGGTTTAACTCAGCCTGCTGGAACCTTTAATTTTAGAAAAATGACCTTACAAGAAGTGACAGTTATTGGCACTTATTGCTATACAAATAAAGATTTTGAACAAACTTTAAAGATTTTAGCAAATAAAGATATTGGATCACTAGATTGGATTGAGTTTAGAGAATTAAAAAGTGGTGGAGATGCCTTTAAGCAAATACACGATGGCACATGTGTTGCCCCAAAAATTATCCTTTTACCTTAGAAATTAAGTCTATTTTTGAGTTAAGAGCTCTTGATCCTCCTGTTTTAAACTCCTTAGATACAACTGGAGCTGATATCATAAACGACCAGTAAACCAAAAGTATAAATACAGATATAATTTTCACAGTATTCATTTAACAATCAATTTTGAATTTAGAATGTTGAAATTGTGACTGAATATTGAATTTATAAATAATCTATCTATAAGAAGAACATGTTAAAAATTTTTTATATTTTTATTACATCATTAATCTTTCTTGGCTCAGCATATTCAGAAACTGTTAAAGTTTTTGAATTTACTGAAAAAGAATTGTCAGCACTTGAGATACGTAAAGTAAGAGGAGCAGATAACAATACTTCTTATACTGTTGGATCAAATGAAAATGGCAATTTTTTAAAAGCAGTAGCAGACAATGCTGCTTCGGGCCTTGGAAAAGAGATCAAAATTGATCTAAATAAAACACCTTTTATCAATATTACATGGAAAATAGAGAAGGATCTTCGAGGGATTAAAGAGAATACGAAAAAAGGACATGATTATGCCGCCCGTGTTTTTGCGATTAAAAAAACCGGAGCCACACCTTTATCAAATAGAGCAATTAATTATGTTTTTTCAAGTAATAGTGAAGTTGGTGAAAATAGACCAAGTCCATATACAAAAAAATCTATAGATAATGTATTAGCAACCACCAAAGACAACCTAAATGAATGGGTAACAGTAAAAGCCAATGTTAAAGAAGATTTTAAAAAATTTCATGATCTAGATGTGAATGAACTAGATGGTTTGGCTATAATGGCTGATACTGATAATTCTAAAATGAAATCAATTTCTTATTTTCAGAATATTTATTTTTCAGCAGATTAATTACCATTTTAAATACTTTTTTAATCCAATACTTAAAAACGATAATAAAATAGCTGCGATAACATCAGCGATTGGAATTGCATTTGGAAATCCAAAGTTCCATAAAATTACTCCGATTAACCAAATTATATAAATTTTCATCTAAGATATTATATCTTAGATTCTGTTAAATTTTTATTTATTTGATATTATTAACTTATGCATAAAAACTTTACTCATAATGTTAAAGTGTATTATGAGGACACAGACGCTGGTGGAGTTGTGTACTATGCAAATTATTTAAAATATTTAGAAAGAGCTAGAACTGAAGCGTTATCAACTATTGGATTAAGCAATACAAAAATAAAAAATGATTTTGGTGCTCTCATAATTGTTAAATCGTGCAATATTGAATATAAAAAATCTGCATATTTAGAAGATGATCTACAAATTAAATCTTTTGTAGACTCTACTTCAAAAACTTCTTTTTTAATGAATCAATCAATATTTAAAGATGAGGAATTGATCGTAGAGGCTAAAATTCATCTAGTATTTATAAATGAAAAATTTAAACCGGTTCAAATTCCAGAAAAAATCTTATCAGACTTTAAACCCTATACTTCTAGTTCATAGATATTTTTGTAACTTTTTTAAATAAGTCTACAATCATTTTTTCAGATATAAGTTTAGTATTTACATTTCTAGGGCTAGGGTGATAACAGGCAATTAGTTTAATATTTCCTGGTAGTAAATAGGATTTTCCATGAATAAATTTTATCTTCTCATTAAAACTATATTTTTTTTTATAAAATTTAACACAATTATCAAATGCTACCTTTCCTAATGCAATAATAGTTTTTAATTTTTTTAAATTATTAATCTCGCTATCAAAGTATTTTGAACAATTATTAAGCTCTTCTAATTTAGGTTTGTCCCCTGGAGGAACACATTTTAAAATATTAGTTATATATGTCGATTTTAATTTGAGACCATCATTTAGATTTTCTGAATTTGGTTGGTTTGAAATTTTAGCTTTAAATAAACATTTAAATAAAAAATCTCCAGATTTATCACCTGTGAATGCTCTTCCTGTTCGTGTTCCTCCATGTGCTGCTGGGGCCAATCCAATTATTAAAATTTTTGCATCAATTTCGCCAAAACCTGTAACTGGTTTTCCCCAGTAGGTTTCGTCTATATTTTGTTTTCTTTTTTCTGTTGAAATTTTTTTAACAAAATTAACAAGCCTTGGACATTTTTTACATTTAAGAATTGTTTTATTTAAACTATCTATTTTAATATTCATAAATGAAAATTTTAAATTATTTAGCCATAATATTTATATGTATTAATCCTTCAGTTAAAGCAGATTCAAAACAAACTTTAATTAATGAATTACAAAAGGGTGGAAAATTAATTTTCATAAGACATGCTTATGCCCCTGGTGGTGGCGATCCAGATAATTTCGATATTAACGATTGTAAAACTCAAAGAAATTTAAGTGATAGCGGTAGAGTTCAATCACAAAAAATTGGTAATTTTTTTAAGAAAAATAAAATTTCTATTGGAAAAGTTTATTCCAGCGAATGGTGTCGATGTAAAGAAACAGCATCTATTGCCTTTAAAGAATATGAAACTAAAAATTTTCTAAACTCATTTTTTAGTGCAAAATTTGCCAGCAATAGAAAAAAGCAAGTTATTGATTTTGATAAATTTATTAGCACTTGGGATAAAGATCAAAATTTAGTTTTTGTTACACATTATGTAGTAATTTCTGAAATTTTAAATTATGCACCATCATCTGGAGAGATTGTTGTTTCGGATAAAAGTTTAAAAGTTATTGATACTTTAGAAATTGAATATTAAAGTAAATTATCATGTCATCTAAAAGAGCAATGAGACAAGCGCAAAAACAAGCATATGCTAAGCATCGTTCAAATATTACAAATAGTAGATTTGAACTTAAGAAAAAATTTATTACTAAAAACAAAGAAGAAAAAAAAAATAAAAATTAACTTTCTTGATCAAATTTCTCTATTTTTTCACAACTAGAAATTTTAGATAAACTTTCAACATCATTCAAAACAGCCTTAACAAATATTTCTGGTTTATTTTTTTCAAATAAAATTTGAGTATAAAACTGAGGATAACCATGTTTTAATGTAAGTATTTTTCCATCTTCTTCATAAATATTTCTCACATAGGAGTTTTTCTTTTTAACGCTTAAATCGGTAATTTTATATTTTTGATAAGTTTTTTCATTATAAACGTAATTACGTGTCATAATTAGTTCATTAAGATTTAAAATATATTCATTTTTTAAAAAACCGTCCTCTTTATGATCACATTTACTCAACACGATTATTTCTGAGTGAGAATTAAAGGATATAAAAAAAAATGATAAAAAAAATATTAAAAATTTATTTTCTCTCATTTTTATCTACAAAAAATAAAGCTATAATAAATATTACAGTCCAAGCAAATACAGACAATGTTTTTAAAGGGGTGGTATCTGCTCCCCAAACATCAAAGAATAAAGCGCCAATAATTATCCCTATAGCATAGATAATACTTACAATTTTAACTTTACTCATATTTTTATCATTCTTTGATTAAGTTTTTCTTAAAAAGAGACATGCCATTCTTGATTTTGTAAGAGTATGACTCTTTAAAACTTTCAAGCTGCCAACCAGTAAGCCTTTTTTCAATTACAATTATATTTTCTTTTTTCCAGTCATCAGTTGTTTCTTCCAATTTCCAAAGTCTTTTTTCCTCATTACTTCTTCCACAACCATAACAATAACCTGTTGATGGATCAGTTTTACAAATACTTATGCAAGGTGAAACAATCATTTTTTATAAATTAGTATAAATTTTATTAGATAAATAGATAATTTTTTAACAATTGTCATTGGACAAATAGTTTCAATAATATATAAAACCTCGTAATTTGTGGGGCGATGGCGGAATTGGTAGACGCGTTGGTCTTAGGAACCAATATGGCAACATGTGAAGGTTCGAGTCCTTTTCGCCCTACCATTAAAATATTATGAAAGTTACTGTAGAAAATAAAAAAGGACTTAATAAAGACCTTAAAGTTTTTATCGATAAAGAGACAATGAACTCTTATATGGATGAAAAATATGAAGAGATAAAAGGTAGTGTAAATCTTAAAGGATTTAGACCAGGAAAAGTTCCAAAAGAAATTTTAAAAAGACAATTTGGTAAAGCAGTTTTTGGAGAAGTTTTAGATAAAGTTTTAAAAGAAACATCTACAAAAGCACTAGAGGAAAATAAAATTAAACCAGCTGGTCAACCAAAGCTTGACTTAAAAACATACGGTGAAGATAAAGATCTTGAGTATGTTCTGTCAGTAACGGAATTACCAAAAGTAGAAATCAAATCTTTAGAAAAAATTAAATTTGATGAATACACAGTAAAAATTGACGATAGTGAAACAGACAAAAGAATAAAAGAAATAGCAAAAAATCAACCCAATTTTAAAGAGGTTAGTGCTGATACAAAAGCTAAAAAAGGTGATTTAGTATCCTTAGATTATAAAGCAACTGTTGACGGAAAGGATTTTAAAGGAAGTGAAGGAAAAAATACTCAGCTAACTTTAGGTAAAGATTTATTCTTAAAAGGTTTCGATGATCAATTGATTGGAGTTAAGAAAGATGATGAAAAAATTGTAGAAGCAACTTTGCCGGAAAATTTCCCTGAAAAAGAATTAGTAAATAAAAAAGCTAAATTTAATTGTAAAATTTTAAGTGTTAAACAATCAGAAGAAGTAAAAATTGATGATGATTTTGCAAAAAATTTAGGAGCAAAAGATTTAAGTGATTTAAAAACATTAATTTCAAAACAAATTAATGATGAATATAAAAATTCTCTAGATCAATTATCTAAAAACCAAATTTTAAAAGAAATAGAGAAAATCAAAGTAGATGAAGTTCCCGAAAACTTAATTGAGGAAGAAGTTAAAGTTCTTTCACAAGGTATGTCTGAGGAAGAAGCGAAGAAAAATAAAAAAGATTTTGAAGAAAAAGCGAAAACAAGAATTAAAACTGGATTAATTCTAAATGAGTTTGGTGAAAAAAATCAAATTAAAGTAACAGAACAAGAAGTTCAGGCTGAAGTGCAAAAACAACTAAGAATGATGCCGGGTCAAGAAAAAATGGTTATGGATTTCTATCAAAAAAATCCATCTGCATTAGCGAGTTTAAGAGGAACAGTGTATGAAGAAAAAATTTTAAATTTAATTAAAGAAAAAGGTAAAGCAAATAAGAAAGAAATTTCAAAAGAAGAGGCTGAAAAGATTTTAAAAGAAGCTCATAAACACGACCATGATCATGACCATAATCATGGAGAAGAAAAAAAAGAAACTAAGAAAAAATCATCTACAACATCTGCTAAAGAAAAGAAACCTGCAAGTAAAAAGGTAAAATCAAAGCCAGCACCGAAAAAGACAAAAAAAGTTAGCAAAAAGTAATCTCAAGTTGTATAAATAGAACGAATCAACTTATGACAACAAAATTATCAGAATATATGAGCAATCTTGTACCAATGGTTGTTGAGCAATCTAGCAAAGGTGAAAGAGCTTACGATATTTATTCAAGATTATTAAAAGAAAGAATTATTTTTTTAACAGGACAAATTAATGACAACGTTGCATCATTAGTTACCGCTCAATTATTATTTTTAGAGGCAGAGGATCCAAAAAAAGAAATTTATTTATACATCAATAGCCCAGGAGGTTTGGTTACAGCCGGACTTGGTATTTATGATACTATGCAATATGTGAAACCAGATATTTCTACTTTATGTATTGGCCAAGCAGCTTCTATGGGCTCTTTTTTGCTCGCAGCTGGCACAAAAGGAAAAAGATTTTCATTGCCAAATTCAAGAATAATGGTTCATCAACCATCTGCAGGTTTTCAGGGTCAGGCAACTGATATTGAAATTCATGCTAATGAAGTTTTGTCTTTAAAGAAAAGGCTTAATGAAATTTATTCAAAGCACACTGGAAAAAGTGTTGATGAAATCAAATCTGCTCTTGAAAGAGATAATTTTATGACTGCAGATGTCGCACAATCTTTTGGTCTTATTGACGAAGTAGTAGAAAAAAGATCTTAATACACAATATATTGAGTCATCATTAATCGAAACTTGATTAGTGTGAGTCAACTATAATAAAGTAATTAAACTGATTCGTTATAAAAATTAAAATGACAACAAATAATAAAAATATTCTTTACTGCTCTTTCTGTGGCAAGAGCCAACATGAAGTAAGAAAGTTGATTGCTGGTCCAACTGTTTTCATATGTGATGAATGTGTTGAGCTATGTATGGATATTATTAAAGAAGAGAACAAAGATACTTTTGTAAAGCATCAAGATGGTCTTCCATCTCCGAAGGAAATTTGTTCAGTATTAGATGATTATGTAATCGGTCAAGCTCATGCGAAAAAAGTATTATCTGTTGCAGTACACAATCATTACAAAAGATTAAATTATGAAAGCAAAACAAGTAAAAATGTTGAGCTATCAAAATCTAATATACTTTTAGTGGGTCCTACAGGTTGTGGAAAAACATTGCTTGCACAAACTCTTGCTAGAATTCTAGACGTTCCATTTACAATGGCTGATGCAACTACTCTAACAGAAGCAGGTTATGTTGGAGAGGATGTTGAAAATATTATTTTAAAATTGTTACAAGCATCTGACTATAATGTTGAAAAAGCTCAAAGAGGAATAGTTTATATTGATGAAGTTGATAAAATAAGCAGAAAATCTGAAAACCCATCAATTACAAGAGATGTATCTGGTGAAGGTGTTCAGCAAGCTCTTCTTAAAATAATGGAAGGTACAGTTGCAAGTGTTCCACCTCAAGGAGGTAGAAAACATCCTCAACAAGAATTTTTGCAAGTAGACACAACAAATATTTTGTTTATTTGTGGTGGTGCTTTTGCAGGACTTGATAAAATTATTTCTCAAAGAGACAAGGGAACATCAATTGGTTTTGGTGCAGATGTTAAAAATACTCAAGATAAAAAAACTGGTGAATGGATGAAAGGTTTAGAGCCAGAAGATTTATTAAAATTTGGATTAATCCCAGAATTTATTGGAAGACTTCCAATGATAGCAACACTTGAAGATTTAGATGAAAAATCTTTAATAAAAATATTACAAGAACCCAAAAATTCTTTAACAAAGCAATATCAAGAGCTGTTTAAATTGGATGGAGCTAAACTAACATTTAAAGAAAATGCCTTAAAAGAAATAGCGCAAAAAGCTATTAGCAAAAAAACTGGAGCAAGAGGTTTAAGATCGATTCTGGAAAACATTTTATTGAAAACAATGTACGATCTTCCTAGTCAAGATAATATTGAAGAAGTTATTGTTGATGCTGGTGCTGCAAAAGGACAATCGCAACCAATATTAGTTCATGCTAAAGGTGACAATAAATCTAAGTCAAATAAGACTACAGCGGCTTAATATCCTTAATAAGTAATAAATACCTATTGCATTATAAAATATAATATCCATATTATTCGTATGGATGTCAAAATTTCACTGCCCTTACTCCCATTGAGAGACATTGTAGTCTTTCCAAGTATGGTGATCCCTTTATTTGTAGGAAGAGATAAATCTATTTCAGCACTTAATGAAGTGATGAAAAAAGATAAAAAAATTATTTTAGTAACTCAAAAAAATTCAGAAATTGATGATCCTAAAAAAACAGATGTATTTATGTATGGTTGCGAAGGAAGCATTTTACAATTATTGAAGCTTCCTGACGGAACAGTTAAAGTTTTAGTTGAAGGTATTAAAAGAGTAAAAATTTTAGACTTTAAGGATAATGAAAAGTTTATAACATGTGATTACACACACTATAACGATGTTTCACCTAAAGATGAGGATTTATTTCCTTTAGCTGCTACTGCTTTAAGAAGATTGGAAAAATTAACATCTATAAATAAAAAAATTTCTAATGAAACTATAAACACAATTAAACAATTAAAAGACCCGTCACAAATTGCAGATAATATTGCATCTCATATAACAGCTACTATTTCTGAAAAACAACAAATATTTGAAACTGTTGATGTAAAGAAAAGATTAAATGCCATTATTAAAATAATGGAAAATGAAACAAGTATTATTGGTGTTGAAAAAAGAATTAGGGGTAGAGTTAAAACACAGATGGAGAAAACTCAAAGAGAGTATTATTTAAATGAACAACTAAAAGCTATTCAAAAAGAACTCGGAGAAATTGAAGATGGTAAAGATGAAACAACAAGCTTGAATAAAGCAATAACAAAAGCAAAGATGCCAAAAGAGGTAGAGAAGAAATGTTTGCAAGAATTAAAGAAATTAAAAAACATGAGTCCTATGTCAGCAGAGGCAACAGTCGTGAGAAATTATTTAGATTGGATGACTGAACTGCCATGGCATAAAAAAAGCGAAGTAGATATAGATTTAAAGAAAGCTCTAAATATTCTTGATAAAGACCACTTTGGATTAGAAAAAATTAAAGAGAGAATAATAGAATTTTTAGCAGTTCAAAAAAGAATGGAAAAAATTAAAGGACCAATTTTATGTTTAGTTGGACCTCCAGGTGTTGGAAAAACTTCTTTAGGAAAATCAATTGCAAAAGCTACAAATAGGGAATTTGTTAGAATGTCAGTTGGTGGAATGAGAGATGAAGCAGAAATACGTGGTCATAGAAGAACTTATATTGGTTCTTTACCAGGAAAAATTATTCAGATGATGAAAAAAGCAGGGACTAAAAATCCATTAATTTTGTTAGATGAAATAGATAAAATAGGAAATGATTATAGAGGGGACCCGTCTTCAGCATTATTAGAAGCTCTAGATCCTGAACAGAACACAACATTTAATGATCATTATCTAGAAGTTGATTATGATTTATCTGATGTGATGTTTGTAACGACTGCTAACACTTTAAACATTTTACCTCCTTTATTAGATAGAATGGAAGTAATTAGATTAGCGGGTTACACTGAGGATGAAAAAATTAGTATCGCAAACAAGTATTTATTACCAAAACAAATTAAAGATAACGGTGTCAAAGAAAAAGAAATGAAGTTGGATGATGATATTATAAAAGAAGTCATTAGAGGATATACAAAAGAGTCTGGCGTAAGAAATCTTGAGAGGGAAATTTCAAAACTTGCAAGAAAAGTTGTTAAAAAAATTGTTGCAGGTGAAGAAAAAGAAGTTGGAATAAATAATAAAAATTTATCTGATTTTTTAGGTGTCCCTAAGTTTAAGTTTGGAGAATTAGAGTCTGAAAATAGAGTAGGTATAGTGACAGGACTTGCTTGGACTGAGTATGGTGGAGAAATATTAAAAATTGAAACAGTCACAATGCCAGGTAAAGGAAGAATGCAAATCACAGGTAAATTAGGTGATGTTATGCAAGAGTCAGTGAAAGCTGCAAAATCTTTTGTAAGATCAAAATGTTTAGAATACGGAATTATACCACCAATTTTTGAAAAAAAAGATTTTCATATTCATGTTCCTGAAGGAGCAACACCAAAAGATGGTCCATCAGCTGGTATCGGCATGGTAACTTCAATTGTTTCATCAATAACAAACATTCCTGTAAGAAGAGATGTTGCTATGACTGGTGAAGTAACTTTAACGGGTCAAGTATTACCAATTGGTGGCTTAAAAGAAAAATTATTAGCAGCACACAGAGCTGGAATAAAAGAAGTTTTAATTCCTAAAGAAAATGAAAAAGATTTAGTGGATATGCCTAAGAAAATTATAGACGATATTAAGATCACTCCAGTTGAATATGCTGATCAGGTTATAAAAATAGCGTTGACAAAAGAACTTAAACCTACAGAGTGGGTTGAGGTCGATATATCTAAAAAAGACGAAAAATCTCAAGCTAGTATTCAATAATAATTAATTTACATTATTTAAGTGTTGATGTAATAAGTAGCCTTGTTTTGGGCGGTTAGCTCAGTTGGTAGAGCATCTCGTTTACACCGAGGGGGTCAAAGGTTCGAGTCCTTTACTGCCCACCAAAACAACAAAGTGGGGGTGTAGCTCAGTTGGTTAGAGCGATCGCCTGTCACGCGATAGGTCGAGGGTTCGAGTCCCTTCACTCCCGCCACTTTTTCACATTTTTCAATGTTAATATTAATAAAAATGTGACGTATCAGCCCTTCAACAACAGATAAAAACTGATATATAGATTTCCATGTTATCTGATTTTTTAAAAGATTACCTACCAATAATAATATTTTTAGTTTTAGCTCTTGGATTGAGTTGTGCTTTTGTGGTTGTAAACTTTATTCTATCACCTAAAAAACCTGATCCTGAAAAACTTTCAGCTTATGAGTGTGGTTTTGAACCTTTCGAGGATTCAAGAATGGAATTTGATGTGAGATTTTATTTAGTTGCAATTCTATTTATTATTTTTGATTTAGAAATAGCATTTTTATTTCCATGGGCAATATCTCTTGGAAATATTGGATTATTAGGTTTTTCATCAATGATGATTTTTTTGTTCATTCTTACAATAGGTTTTGTTTATGAATGGAAAAAAGGTGCTTTAGACTGGGAATAAAAATTATAAACCATAATGAATAATAAAATAGATCAAGTTCCTGAGGAATTCAAACAACTTGCTGAAGATTTTAGTAAGAATGGTTTTATAACTACATCACTTGATAATTTAATTAACTGGTCAAGATCAGGATCACTTCATTGGATGACTTTTGGATTAGCTTGTTGTGCCGTGGAAATGATGCAAACAGCTATGCCGAGATATGATTTAGAAAGATTTGGAGCAGCTCCAAGGGGTTCCCCTAGACAATCAGATGTTATGATAGTTGCAGGAACTTTAACAAATAAAATGGCGCCAGCTTTAAGAAAAGTTTACGACCAGATGCCTGAACCAAGATATGTGATTTCAATGGGTAGTTGCGCAAATGGAGGTGGATATTATCATTACTCATATTCAGTTGTTAGAGGTTGTGATCGAATTGTTCCAGTTGATGTTTATGTACCAGGATGTCCTCCATCAGCAGAGGCACTGTTATACGGAATATTGCAACTACAAAAAAAAATTAGAAAAAAAGGTTCTTTTATTAGATAGTTATGAAAAGTTTAGAAGATCTAGAAAAAAAAATTAATTCTGAGTTAACTACCAAAATTAACAATACAGAAATTAAACATAACCAAATTTATATTCAAACAGATAAGGAAGACATTATTGATGTCGCTATTTTTTTAAAAACAAATCAAGATACTAAATTTAGACAACTAATAGATATAACAGTTGTTGATTACCCAGAACAAAATCAAAGGTTTGAAGTAGTATACTTGTTTTTAAGTCATGAATTTAATCAAAGATTGATTGTAAAATATTCAATTGCTGAAAATGAAGTTATTCCATCATTAACTAGTATTTTTCCATCAGCAAACTGGATGGAGAGAGAGATTTTTGATATGTATGGGGTATCTTTCAAGGATCACCCGGATCTAAGAAGAATACTAACGGATTATGGATTTGAAGGCCACCCATTAAGAAAAGATTTTCCATTAACGGGTCACTCAGAAGTTAGATATAGCGAAGATCAAAAAAAAGTGATTAGCGAACCAGTAAAGCTTGAACAAAATTATAGAAATTTCGATTACGAAAGTCCTTGGGAAGGAACAAAATACATTAAAGAAGAAATTGAGAATAATGACAAAAAAAATTAAAAATTTAAATTTAAATTTTGGCCCTCAGCATCCTGCAGCTCATGGTGTTCTTAGATTAATTCTAGAGCTTGATGGAGAAGTGGTAGAGAAGGCGGATCCTCACATCGGTTTACTTCATCGAGGAACAGAAAAACTCATAGAAAACAAAACTTATATGCAGGCAGTTCCTTATTTTGATCGATTAGATTATGTTGCTCCAATGAATCAGGAACATGCTTTCGCACTAGCTGTCGAAAAAATACTTAAAATAGATGTACCAATTAGAGCTCAATACATAAGAGTTATATTTTGTGAGATTGGGAGAATCTTAAGTCATATTTTAAACGTTACAACTCAAGCTCTTGATGTAGGAGCATTAACACCTTCTCTTTGGGGTTTCGAGGAAAGGGAAACTCTAATGACATTTTATGAGAGAGCTTCAGGGTCAAGACTTCATGCAAATTATTTTAGAGCAGGAGGTGTTCATCAAGATTTGCCAAAAGGTTTAGAAGAAGATATTGCAAAATTTTGTGAAACTTTTCCAAAAATAATTAATGATTTAGAAAGTTTGTTAACTGATAATAGGATTTTTAAACAAAGAAATGTAGATATAGGAGTGGTCACAAAAGAAGATGCCTTAGATTATTCTTTTTCAGGAGTCATGATAAGAGGCTCAGGTGTTCCGTGGGATTTAAGAAAATCTCAACCTTACGACTGCTATGAAAGTTTAGACTTTAAAATTCCAGTTGGAAAAAATGGAGATTGTTACGACAGATATCTATGTAGAATTGAAGAAATGAAAGAAAGTGTTTCAATTATTAAACAATGTCTAGCTAAAATGGAAAAGGGTCCTATTAAATCATTAGATGGCAAGATTAGCCCTCCACCTAAGGCAGAAATTAAACAATCAATGGAAGCTTTAATTCATCATTTTAAACTTTTCACAGAGGGATACAGAGTTCCAAAAGATGAAATTTATACAGCTGTTGAGGCACCAAAAGGAGAATTTGGTGTTTATTTAATATCTGATGGATCAAGCAAACCTTACAAATGCAAAATAAGAGCACCAGGATTTTCACATTTACAATCGATGGATTATTTAATTAAAGGTCACATGTTGGCAGATGTTCCTGCGGTATTAGGTTCTTTAGATATTGTTTTTGGTGAGGTAGACAGATGAGTTTAAGAAGACCCGCTAAAGATCAACCAGAAAGTTTTGAATTTAATGTGTCATCATTAGAAGCAGCAAAAGTTATTGTTGCAAAATATCCTGAAGGAAAACAACAAAGTGCTGTAATGGCTTTACTTTATATTGCTCAAAAACAAAATAATAACTGGATACCACTGGCTGCAATGAAATACATCGCTAAATTTTTAGATATGCCCTATATTAAAGTTTATGAAGTAGCTACATTTTATACAATGTATAATTTAGCTCCTGTAGGCAAATACTTTATTCAAGTATGTACAACAACACCCTGCATGATAAGAGGTGCAAATAAATTAGTTGAGGCATGTAAGGAAAAAATTTCTGAAAATGAGTCTGAATTATCTAATGATAAAAGCTGCTCATGGATGGAAGTTGAATGTTTAGGCGCATGTGTTAATGCTCCAATGATGCAAATTAATGATGACTATTACGAAGATTTAGACAAACAAAAAACTTTAGATATTTTAGATAAAATTTTAAATGGAGAAACTCCAAAACCTGGTTCATATAGAGGAAGAGTAAATAATGAACCAGAAAATAACAGAAAAACCTTAATGAATTTAAAAAATGCTTAAAGATCAAGATAGAATTTTTCAAAATTTATATAATGATAAAGGCTCAGATGTATCCTCATCACAAGAGAGAGGTGATTGGGTAAATACAAAAGAAATTACTAACAAAGGAAGAGACTGGATAATTAATGAAATTAAAGAATCTCAATTAAGAGGTCGAGGTGGTGCAGGATTTCCCACTGGTTTAAAATGGTCATTTGCGCCAAAAGAAGTTGGATCTAGACCACATTACCTAGTTATTAATGCCGATGAGTCTGAACCAGGAACTTGCAAAGATAGAGATATTTTAAGATTTGAACCACACAAGTTGATAGAAGGTTGTTTAATTGCATCTTATGCAGTGCAAGCACATGTCTGTTACATTTATATAAGAGGTGAATATTTTGTTGATGGTCAAAAACTTCAAGCAGCAATAGATGAAGCTTATGAAAAAAAACTATTAGGTAAAAATGCAGCAGGTACTGGTTGGGATTTAGATATTTACATTCACTATGGTGCTGGAGCTTATATTTGTGGCGAAGAGACTGCACTACTTGAAAGTTTAGAAGGTAAAAAAGGCCAACCTAGATTAAAACCTCCTTTTCCAGCTTTGATAGGTCTCTATGGGTGTCCTACAATAATCAATAATGTTGAAACAATTGCGGTGGTTCCAACTATTTTAAGAAGAGGAGCTAAATGGTTTGCTTCTTTAGGAAGAGAAAAAAATACTGGAACTAAGATTTTCTGTATTTCTGGAAATGTAAACAATCCTTGTAACGTTGAAGAAGAAATGAGTATTCCTTTAAAAGAATTAATAGAAGTTCATGCTGGTGGTGTAATTGGTGGATGGGAAAATTTACAAGCTGTAATACCTGGAGGTTCTTCCATGCCATTAATACCTAAAGAAAGATGTGAAACTTTAAAAATGGACTTTGATGCTTGTGTTGAAGAAAAAAGTGGACTTGGTACAGCAGGTATAGTCGTAATTAATAAAGATCAAGACATACTTAAATGCATGGCAAGGATCGCAAGATTTTACAAACATGAGAGCTGTGGTCAATGTACACCTTGTAGAGAAGGTTCTGGATGGATGTGGAGAATGCTTGAGAGAATGGCAAAAGGTGATGCAACCAAAGATGAAGTGGATATGTTAGGCGATGTAACAAATCAAATTGCAGGACACACTATTTGTGCTTTTGGCGAAGGTTCGTCTTGGCCAGTTCAAGGATTGCTTAGACACTTTAAAAAAGAAATTGAGAAAAGAAACAATTTGGATCCTATTGTTCAAAAGAAAAACAATATTCCGTATTTAGTAGATCAACATTTATTGGATAAAAAAAATGCTTAAATTAAAAGTAAATGAAATTGAAGTAGAAGTAGAAGAAGGTTTAACAGTGCTTCAAGCTTGTGAAAAAGCTGGAGTTGAAATACCACGATTTTGTTACCATGAAAAATTATCTATAGCAGGTAACTGCAGAATGTGTTTAGTTGAAATGGAAAAATCTCCTAAACCAATTGCTTCATGTGCTATGCCAGCTGCTGAGGGCATGAATATTAAAACAAATACTGCTTTCGTAGAAAAAGCTCGTAAGGGAGTTATGGAATTTTTATTAGCTAACCATCCCCTAGATTGTCCAGTATGTGATCAAGGTGGTGAATGTGATCTTCAAGATCAATCAATGTACTATGGAGTAGACAAATCTAGATTTAAAGAAAATAAAAGAGCTGTTCCTGAAAAAAATATGGGACCATTGATTAAAACTCAAATGACAAGATGTATTCACTGTACGAGATGTGTGAGATTTGCAACGGAAGTTGCTGGAGTTCCAGAGCTCGGTGCTATTGGAAGAGGTGAAGATATGCAAATTACAACTTATCTAGAGCAATCAATGCAATCTGAATTGTCTGCTAATGTTGTAGATTTATGTCCTGTAGGAGCCTTAACATCAAAACCTTATGTATTTGAAGCTAGACCATGGGAACTAAAGAAAACAGAAACAATTGATGTAATGGACGCAATTGGATCAAATGTAAGAGTAGATACATATGATTGGGAAGTTAAAAGAGTGCTTCCACTTATAAATGAAGATATTAATGAAGAATGGATCTCAGATAAAACAAGATATGCTTGTGATGGTCTTCTAAATCAAAGATTAGATACTCCATTTATCAAATACAACGGCAAGTTTGAAAAAGCCTCATGGGATGAAGTGTGTAAAATAATTAAATCTAAATTTGAAAACACACCAAAAGAAAAAATATGTGGTTTTGTTGGCGATTTAACTAATATGGAGACTAGTTATATTTTTAAAGAATTTTTTGATCGAACAATTGATAATAAAAATTACGAGTCAAGATCTGATAACAGATTTATAAATACTTCAAAAAGAGAAAACTATTTATTTAATTCTTCTATAAATGGCATTGAGGAAGCAGATTTAATCCTTATAGCAGGTGCAAACCCAAGATATGAAGCAACTATTTTAAATGCTAGAATTAGGAAAGCTTACTTGAATAACAATACAAAAATAATTTCACTTAATGAAGTTGGTGATTTAACTTATCCTTATCTAAGTTTAGATGGCCAAACACAAACATTAAATAATATTCTTGAAGGAAATCATGACATATCTAAAGAAATTGTAAATTCAAAAAAACCAATAATCATTATTGGTGAGTCTCTACTTAGATTGAAGTATTCAGAATATTTATTTAATAAAACGAAAGAATTTTTATCAAAAAATAATAAAATTTCAGATGAATGGAACTCTTTAAACGTTTTATCAACTGATGCAGCAACAGTAGGAAATATTGATCTTGGGATAATTAATAATGAAAATAATTTAATAAGTGATTTAAAAGAACATAAATTTGATATTGTTTATCTTGTAGGTCAAGATAATTTAGAATTTGATAAAAAAGATGAATTTATAATTTACCAAGGTAGCCATGGAGACAAAGGTGCTGAGTCCGCTGATATTATTTTACCAGGTGCTGCTTACACTGAACAAGATGGATACTTTACAAATTTAGAAGGAAAAATTCAAAAAGCTTATAAAGCGTCGTATCCACCAGGTGAAGCAAAAGAAGATTGGCAAATAATTAATGAAATGGCTGAATTTATGAATAATAGAAAATTATTTAATGACAAAGATGAGTTGGAAAGCAGCATGTTTAACTATTTAAATCTACAAAAAGAAAAACAAGTAAATGAGATTGATAATTCTACTAATGAATTTAAAAATGAAAATTTAACAATTAATGTAAAAGACTATTATTTTTCAAATGTAATTGCTAGATCATCAAAAACGATGGTTGAATGTAATAACTCTAAATTAAATTTAAAATCAACAGGCACAGAAGGTTAATATGGAATACTTGAACATAGTTTTTCAAGAAGTTTATAAGATTTTATTCTTACTAGTTCCTGTTCTTGTTTCTGTAGCAATGATAGTTTGGCTTGATAGAAGAGTTTGGGCTTTTGTTCAAAAAAGACAAGGTCCTAATGTTGTTGGTCCATTCGGTTTATTACAATCTTTAGCTGATGCTTTAAAATATATATTTAAAGAAATCATTATTCCGTCTAGTTCAAATAAAGTGATTTTCATACTAGCTCCTATAGTCACGATGACTTTAGCTTTGATAGCGTGGGCTGTAATTCCATTTAGCTCAACTCAGGTTTTGGCTGATATCAATGTTGGAATTCTTTACTTATTTGCTGTTTCTTCACTAGGTGTTTATGGAATAATAATGGGAGGCTGGGCATCCAATTCTAAATATCCTTTTTTAGGAGCAATTCGATCTGCTGCTCAAATGGTATCTTATGAAGTTTCAATTGGGGTAATAATAATCAATGTTTTACTTTGTGTTGGTTCATTAAACTTAAACGACATCGTTATTGCTCAACAAAATATGTGGTTTGTAATCCCATTATTTCCAATGTTTGTAATATTCTTTATTTCTGCTTTAGCTGAAACTAACAGACCCCCTTTTGATTTGCCAGAAGCCGAAGCAGAGTTAGTTGCTGGTTACCAAACAGAATATTCAGGAATGATGTATGCAATGTTTTGGTTAGGTGAATATGCAAATATTTTATTAATGTGTGCAATGGGAGCAATATTATTTTTAGGTGGTTGGATGTCCCCAATTGATGTTTATCCATTTACATTAGTTCCAGGTGCAATATGGTTAATATTAAAAATTCTTCTTTTATTCATCCTTTTTGCTTTAGTTAAGGCAATAGTACCTAGATACAGATATGATCAATTAATGAGACTAGGTTGGAAAGTTTTCCTTCCTCTTTCTTTAACTTGGGTGGTATTAACGGCTAGCTATTTATTTTATTTTAACCTTTTACCAGTGAATTAATTATGAAGATTTCAAGATTCTTTAAAACAATACTAATGACAGATTTTATTGGTGGTTTATTTATTGCTATTAAAGAATTATTTAAATCAAAAAAAACAATTAATTACCCTTTTGAAAAAGGTAAAATAAGTCCTCGTTTTAGAGGAGAGCATGCTTTGAGAAGATATCCAAACGGAGAAGAAAGATGCATTGCTTGCAAATTATGTGAAGCAGTGTGCCCAGCTCAGGCAATAACGATCGAGTCAACTGAAAGAGAAGACGGAAGTAGAAAAACAACTCGTTATGACATTGATATGATGAAGTGTATTTATTGTGGTTTGTGTGAGGAGGCTTGTCCGGTAGATGCAATAGTCCAAGGTCCAAATTTTGAATTTTCTACAGAAACAAGAGAAGAACTTTATTATACAAAAGAAAAATTATTAGATAATGGAGATAGATGGGAGAATGTTTTGGAGGCAAATATTAAAGCTGACAATATCCATAGATAAAAATGATTGTACACGCTATTTTCTTTTATACATTTTCAATAATTGCTGTTGTTTCAGCTATAATGGTAACAGCTTCTAAAAACACCGTTCACTCAGTATTTTTCTTAATTCTTGATTTTATTAGTATCTCGTGTCTTTTCATAATGATTGGTGCTGAATTTTTGGGAATGATAATGCTAATTGTTTATGTAGGGGCTGTAGCGGTTTTGTTTTTGTTTGTTGTTATGATGTTAAACGTAGCCCAACAAAAAAACCAATGGTTTGCAGGTGAACAAAGTTCCAGACATATTCCAGTTGGTTTAATTATAAGTACTTTAATTTTCTTTGAAATTATAATTGTGATAGGTGGCTGGAAATATAAACCAGAAATTTTTGATATTAACAATTCACTTGCTAACACAAATGTAAGCAACACTCATTCATTAGGACAAATTTTATACACTGATTTTATTCATGTGTTTCAAATAAGCGGAATGATCCTACTAGTAGCTATGGTTGGGGCTATTGTACTAACATTTAGACAAAGATCAGGTCTTAAAAGACAAAGTTATATAAAGCAAATTTCTAGAGAAAGAGCAGAAGGTGTTGAGGTGCTAGAAGTTCATAGTAATAAAGGAGTTAAAATAGATGATTGATATAGGTTTAGGACATTATTTGACTTTAGGTGCTGTTATTTTTTCAATTGGAGTGATTGGTATTTTTCTTAATAGAAAGAACATCATTGTTATATTAATGAGTATTGAATTAATATTACTTGCAGTAAATATCAATTTAGTAGCTTTTTCTATTTATTTGGGAGATTTGGCAGGACAAGTCTTTACTTTATTCATTCTTACTGTTGCAGCAGCAGAAGCAGCCATAGGATTAGCAATAATAGTCGTTTATTTCAGAAACTCTGGAACAATACGTGTTGAAGAAATAGATAAGTTAAAAGGATAATCATGCAACTATCGATTATATTTCTTCCACTTATTGCTTCAATTATATCAGGCTTTTTTGGTAGATATATCGGTGATAGAAACTCTGAAATAGTAACAAGTGCTCTGGTTTCAATTTCTGCACTCTTATCAATTCATGTTCTTTATCAAGTAATTGTAAATCAATACGAAGAAAATATTGTTATAGCTACCTGGATAAGCTCAGGGTCACTTGATGTAAATTGGTCAATGTTAATTGATCCTTTATCAGCAGTGATGTTAGTGGTTGTAACCTCTGTATCGGCTTTAGTACATATATATTCAATTGGTTACATGTCCCATGATCCTCATAAGCCAAGATTTATGGCTTATTTATCATTATTCACTTTTGCGATGTTAATGCTTGTAACATCAGATAATTTTATTCAACTATTTTTTGGTTGGGAAGGAGTAGGTCTTTGTTCTTACTTCCTAATTGGTTTTTGGTTTAAAAAAGAAAGCGCAAATGCTGCAGCTATAAAAGCATTTGTTGTAAATAGAGTAGGTGACTTTGGTTTTGCTTTAGGAATTTTTTTAATATTTTATTTATTTGGAACAGTTAATTACTCTGAGGTTTTTCAACAAATTCCAACAGTTGTAGATAAAAATTTATCCTTTTTAGGTTTTGAAGTTAAAGCAATAGACTTAGTTTGTTTACTTTTATTCATTGGAGCAATGGGCAAATCTGCGCAAATTTTACTTCATACATGGCTACCTGATGCTATGGAAGGTCCAACACCTGTTTCTGCATTAATTCATGCAGCAACGATGGTTACAGCTGGTGTTTTCTTAGTAGTAAGATGTTCTCCAATTTATGAATATTCACCATTAATACTAAACTTCATTACTATTGTTGGAATGGCCACAGCATTCTTTGCAGCAACAGTTGCTCTGGTTCAAACAGATATAAAAAAAATTATTGCTTACTCTACATGTAGTCAACTTGGTTATATGTTTTTTGCAGCCGGAGTAGGTGCATACAATGTTGCTATGTTTCACTTATTTACTCACGCATTTTTCAAAGCTTTATTGTTTTTAGGATCTGGTTCAGTAATCCACGCATTTAAGGATGAGCAAAATATTAATAATATGGGAGGTGTGTGGAAAAAGTTACCATATACCTACGCTTTAATGATAATAGGAACGCTTGCTTTAACAGGTTTTCCATTTTTATCAGGATTTTATTCTAAAGACGCAATAATAGAATTTGCGTATTTAAAAGGTAATACTACTGGTTATTATGCAGCTGGTATTGGAATAATTACAGCTTTTTTAACATCTATTTATTCATGGAGATTAATATTTAAAACTTTCCATGGAGAGTACAACAATAAAGAAATTAAGATAGAGGAAACACACGAGTCTCCATTAGTTATGCTTGTTCCATTATTTATTCTTTCAATAGGAGCTGTGTTTGCTGGTTTTCTGTTTAAAGGATTATTTATTGGTCATGGTGAGAATTTATTCTGGGCAGAGTCTATTAATTTTTTAGAGCCTTTGAGTACTGAGCACCCCCCTTTATGGTTTTTACTTTTAACACCCTGTTTGGTTTTATTGTCTATTCCAATCGCCTATTACTTGTTTGTTAAGAACAAAGACTTACCTAATTCAATAGCTTCAATGAATAAACCTTTGTATAATTTTTTAGTTAACAAATGGTACTTCGATGAGTTGTATGATCTTTTGTTTATTAAATCTTCAAAAAAACTAGGCTTATTTTTATGGAAGTTTTGTGATGGAACTATAATTGATGGTTTTGGTCCTGATGGAATTTCCTCTTTTATAAAAAAATGTTCAATTAAAGCAACTAAATTTCAAAGTGGTTATATCTATCAATATGCATTTGTAATGTTGTTAGGTTTCTCTGCTTTACTAACCTTTTTAATAGTTAAATAATGAATTTTCCTATTCTTTCATCTTTAATATTATTGCCAACAGTTGGCGCTTTATTTTTATTTTTTACTAAAGATAAAGAAGGAAATAATTCAACTGCTAAATATGTTGCTTTATTCACTACCATAGTAAATTTTTTAATTTCGATTTATCTGTGGATTTCTTTTGACCAATCAACTTCTAATTTTCAATTTGTAGAAGATAAAACATGGATTGAAGGTTTTATTAATTATAAAGTTGGTGTTGATGGTATTTCAATTTTATTTATTATTTTAACAACATTCATAACTCCGTTATGCATCATATCTGTAAATAATTCTGTCAAAAATAGATTAAGAGATTTTTTAATTGCAATCCTAATCATGGAAAGTTTCATGATTGGTGTTTTTTGTGCACTTGATTTAGTTGTATTCTATTTATTTTTTGAAGCAGGATTAATTCCGATGTTTTTAATTATCGGAATTTGGGGTGGACCAAAAAGAGTTTATTCAGCATTTAAATTCTTTTTATACACATTACTAGGTTCTGTTTTAATGTTAGTTGCAATAATTTCTATTTATTGGATTGCAGGTACAACAGATGTTATTCAGCTTTATGAATTTGGTATAGATGCTAAATATCAAAATCTTTTATGGTTAGCATTCTTCAGTTCTTTTGCAGTTAAAACCCCTATGTGGCCAGTACATACTTGGTTGCCAGATGCTCACGTTGAAGCTCCAACTGCAGGATCCGTATTGTTAGCAGCGATCTTATTAAAGATGGCAGGTTATGGTTTTATCAGATTTTCTCTAGGTTTATTTCCTGTTGCTTCAGAAGTTTTTACACCATTAATTTATACTTTGAGTGTTATAGCAATCATATTTACTTCACTGATAGCTTTGATGCAGGAAGATATGAAAAAGTTAATAGCTTATTCTTCTGTTGCTCACATGGGATTTGTGACATTAGGAATATTTACTCTTCAGCAACAAGGAATTGAAGGAAGCATTATTCAAATGATTAGTCATGGTTTAGTTTCAGCTGCAC
>CABZPD010000011.1 GCA_902527415.1 uncultured Pelagibacteraceae bacterium
AATAGAATTTATAAATTTCATTCACTTCAAAAATTTAAAAATATTACTTATACAGACAAATTAAAAAATAAACTCGAATATAAATATGTGCCTTTAGAGTCTGTTGCAATTTATGTTCCTGGTTCTACTGCTTCATACCCTTCAAGTGTCTTGATGAATGCTATTCCAGCAATTGTAGCAGGTGTTAAGAGAATAGTTATGATTAATCCAGGCCATAAAGGAAAACAAAATCCAGCTGTATTATACGCCGCAAAAAAATGCAAAATAAAAGAAATTTATTCTATCGGAGGCCCTTCTGCTATTGCAGCAGTATCTTATGGGACTAAAAAAATTAAAAAAGTTCATAAAATAGTTGGTCCAGGAAACGCATATGTTGCGGCAGCAAAAAAAGAAGTTTTTGGTGTTGTTGGAATTGAAGGTATGACTGCAGGTCCTTCAGAAGTGACTGTCGTTTGTGACAAATTCTCAAATCCTGAGTGGGTTGCAAGTGATTTAATTGGACAAGCTGAACATGATATTCTTGCACAATGTATTTTGATTTCAAAAGATAAAGATTTGCTAGATAAAGTAAAAATTGAAATTACTAAACAATTAAAAGAAATTCCAAGAGCTTCTGTTGCAAGAAGAAGTTTAATTAATAATGGAATTCTTATGTATGTTTCTTCAGATGCTAAAATAATTAGTGTTATAAATAAAATTGCACCAGAGCATTTAGAATTAAATATTAAAAATTATAAATCGTTAGTTCCAAAAATAAAAAATTCAGGATCAATATGTTTAGGAAAATATGCAGTGATGGCAATGACAGATTATAATGTTGGATCAAACCATGTGTTACCAACTAATGGTTCTGCAAAATACTCAAGCGGTATAAGTGTAAATGAATTTTATAAAAGGATTTCATACATAAACTTATCAAAAAAGGGTATTGAAAGTCTTGGACCATCAGTTATAACACTTGCAAATTACGAAGGGTTGGTTGGACACGCTCAATCTGTAGTAAAACGAATAAGGAGAAAATAAATTTGTCAAAACAAGACTTACTGGAATTTAAAGGTACAGTTATAGACCTACTTCCGAACGCTATGTTTAGAGTAAAATTAGAAAATGGACATACTGTTACTGCCCATACAGCTGGTAAGTTAAGAAAAAACAGAATTAGAGTTCTCCAAGGTGATAATGTGACAGTTGAAATGACACCTTACGATCTTACTAAAGGAAGAATTATCTTTAGGGGATAAATAAGGCTGAGTAGCTCAGGAGTAGAGCAGAGCCCTGAAAAGGCTTGTGTCGGAGGTGCGAATCCTTCCTCAGCCACCACCACAAAGTTTCATCTTGAAATAATCGTAAAAGAAATTACCTTTAAGAGATAATAAATAACAAAAGGACTAAGAAATAAGATGAGTACACTACAAGGAAAAATTAAATGGTATAATGGTAAAAAGGGATATGGCTTCATTGAAAGAGATGATAAAGAAAAAGATGCCTTTGTTCACGCTTCAGCGGTAAAAGCTGCTGGTATGAGATATCTCAATGAAGGTGATAAACTTGAATTCACATTAGAAGATGGTCCCAAAGGTCCTTCTGCAGTTAATTTAAAAAAAATAGACTAATTTAGAAATTATTTAAAAGGGCGTTTTATCTATCAAATAGATAAACGTCCTTTTTCTATTTAGACCTTGAATATTAATTTTTTTTGTCTAAAAGACTGCTCATGAATATAAATATTACATACAGAAAGACTTTTAGAAGTACTCACAGAAACTGTTTCCATAGCCAGTAGGCTATTTATTTATATTATAATTTTAAATCCACATAAAATAAGATAAAAACAAAGAGGATAAGCCCGGGTGGTGTAATGGTTAGCACGGAAGTTTGTGGAACTTTAAGTTTGAGTTCGACTCTCAGCCCGGGTACCAAAAAATGAATAAAGAAAAAAAATTAATTCCTGGATTACCTTCAGGATTTGAAGATCGTTGGGATAAAAAACTTCTTCTCAAAAAAAGGCTTTTAAAAGCTATTGAGAATAATTTTATTAAATTTGGAGCTGAGGCTTTAGAAACCCCTTCGTTTGAGATAAGTGAAAATATAGGATCTTTTTTGGCAGAAGATGATGCTAATCCTATGTCTGATGTATTCTCTTTTCAGGATGGAGAAAAAAGCATTACTCTTAGGTACGATCTTTCAAGCCCACTAGCTAGATTTGTTGCACAAAATAATCAAGAGCTTCCATCAATCTTTAAAAGGTATGCTATTCAAAATGTCTTTAGAAATGAAAAGGCCGGTAATGGAAGATACAGAGAATTTATGCAAGCGGATTTTGATATTGTTGGAAATGTTAATCCTGCGCAAGCAAATGCAGAGCTTTGCAATTTAATATCAAGTACCTTGTTAGATTGTGGTCTAAAAAAAGATCAATTTACAATCAACATTAGTAACAGAAAAATAGTTCAAGGATTAATTGATGATTTAAAAATATCAGAAGAAAAGCAAGCAAAAGTAATTAGGGCAATTGATAAATTAGATAAACCAGGTTTTGGTTTAAAAGGTGTTGAAGATCTGCTTAAAAAAGAGAGAAAAGATATAAGTGGTGCAATTACTAAGGGTGCAGATTTAAACGATGAACAAGCGTCTGAAATACTTAATTTTCTAAAAATTAAAGATTTAAAAGAATTAAAAGAAACATTAAAAAATCCATTGTCTCAAGAAGGTATAAAGGAATTAGAACAAGTATTTGAAGTATTGGGTTACAGTTCAAATATGAATCAGGTCAAAACAAATTTTACAATTGTTAGGGGATTGGCCTATTATTCAGATTTCATTGTTGAAACAAGTTTAAATTTTAAAGTTACAAATAATAAAGGTAAAGAGGTCGATATAGGTAGTATTTGTTCTGGCGGAGCCTATGCAAAATTAATCTCAAGATTTAAAGGTGTGGATATTCCAGGCACCGGAATTAGTTTTGGAGTTGATCGATTGTTATTTGCTTTGATGCAATTAGATCAAATAAAAGTAGATAATCAAAAACCAGTTTTAGTTTGTGTAATGGATGAAAAATATCTTAAAAATTATTATGAAATTTTAGATCTATTAAGAAATAATAATATCAATGCTGAAATTTTTTTAGATACAAAGAAAAATTTAGGTAAGCAACTAACTCTAGCAAATAAACGTGAGTTGGATGTTGCAATAATATGTGGTGAAAATGAATTTAATGAAAATACAGTCACTATAAAAAGCCTCAAAGGTGTTAAGGGTGAAAACAATAAAACATTTCCAAAAGAAAATTTAATCGATGAAGTCAAAAAACTTATCTGAAAACATCCTTAGATCAGTAAAATCTAAGGGTTTTAAATATATTGATTTACCATCAGTAATTGAGGCTAATCATATTGTTCAAAGATCAGGAGAAAACTTTAGAAAATTTATCTTTTCTTTCACTGATCAGAATGGAAGTGAGTTATGTTTAAGACCAGATTTAACGATTGCATCTTGTTTAAGATATTTAGAAAATAATTTAAAGGGTAAGGAAAAAATTTTTTATAGTGGTCAAGCTTATCGAAAATCACAAAATAAAAAAGATTCAATCATAAGAAATCAAATTGGATTTGAAATTTTAGGATCTAAGGATGAGAAAAATGACGATAAAGAAATTATAAATACATCTCTTAAATCACTTCAAAATATCAAATATTCTTCAGGAACACTTACTATTGGAAATGTTGAAATATTTAATTTGTTAATATCAAAATTGGATATTCCAAAGAGATGGAAGCTAAGATTATCCAGACACTTCTGGAGAGAAGAATATTTTAATGATTTATTAAAAAGATTAGAAACTAATTCAGATGTTGATCCAACAATTGTAGAAATAGATAAAAAGCGTTACGTGAAAATGCTTAAAGAGGATTTATCAAATATTGTTGCAGGAAGAACAATTAATGAAATATTAAAAAGGTTTGATCAGAAAATAAAAGATCCTAGAAGAACCAGGAAAGGAAAGAATGTTTCAAAAATAATAAAAGATTTTTTAAAAATTAAATGTCCGATAAATAAAGCAGCAAATGAATTAAATAAATTTTTTAAAAAAAACAGAGTAAATTTAGCTGTAGATCAAAAATATTTTCCAATTTCTAATAACAAGGTTTCAAAATTAAATGTAGTATTTTCAGCATCCTTTGGAAGGCAGCTAGAATATTACACAGGAATGGTTTTTAAAATTGATATTAAATCTAAAAACTCATTAAAAAATATTATTAATGGTGGTCGTTATGATGGTTTGATTTCAGACTTAGGATCAAAAAAACAAACTCCTGCAGTAGGTGCTGCTTTAAATTTAAATTACTAATGACAAAAAATATTTTAAATATTGGAATTCCAAGTAAAGGCAGACTTAGAAAAGATGTATTAAAAATATTTAAAAAAAATAAATTAAATCTAATTTCAGAAAGAGGAGAGAGAGATTTATTAGGTTCAATTAAACAAAAGAAAAACGTTAAAATTTTATATCTTCATGCAAGAGAAATTATAGAAAGACTCGGAGATGGATCTTTGGATATAGGTTTTTCTGGCTTTGATTTACTGAAAGAGAGTGAAATAAATACTCAAAAGAAAATTAATGTTTTAAAAAGATATAATTTTGGAAAGGCTACATTAGTAGTTGCAATTCCTGATCCATGGATAGATGTACAAACAGTTGCAGATTTAGAGGAAATTGCATTTGAATTCAAGGATAAGAAAAAGAAAAGATTAAGAGTAGCAACAAAATATCCAAACTTAACAAGGGAATTTTTATTTTCAAAGGGCGTTACTCAATTCAAATTAATTGATAGTTTGGGTGCAACTGAAGCTTATCCTTTTACAGGCTCATCAGAAATAATTACAGATATCACTTCTACCGGAGAAACGTTAAAAGCAAACAATCTACGTATTTTAAAGGATGGAGAAATATTAAGATCAGAGGCCTGCATGATGATTTCTAAGTCATCCAATAATAAAATGGGTCTTAAAAAAATAGTAAAATTACTTTCTAAAAATTAAGTCTTTCCAATAAATTAGTATAATTTTGATAATATCTAGATTTCTAATAATTGCATAAAGTGCAACAATAACACAAATAATAAAGAATATTTTTAATACTAAAATTAGTTCCATAAAGTATTTTTAAATATTTAAATACATTAATCAAATATTTACGATAAAATAAAAAATTAGAATCATGGATAATATATTGTTAATTTTACTTGTTTTGTTATTAGGTGGCGTTTTAGCTATTCTTTATCTAAATTTAAAAACTAAGCCAAAAAATGAAAATGAAAACAAAGAAGCTGAGGAAATAGCTAATTTAAAATCAGAAATATCAAGTTTAAAAGATACCTTAAACACTACAATCAATAGCTCACTTGGTGCAATGTCGACTTCATTTAATAATTTATCAACTGGGGTTACTAAAGATATGACTGAAACTTTAACTAAGGTAGAGGAAAAGGTTGGTAATTTTAATCAACAAGTTCAACTATTAAATCAAAGCCAAGAGGGGATAACTAAAATTTTGGCTGGAGTTAAGAAATATGGAACTCTTGCAGAATTTAGCTTAGATGCTCTAATTAAAGATTTACTACCAGCCTCTCAATTCATGACTAATGTTAAAATGAAAGAGGATACCAGTGAAAATGTTGAATTTGCAATAAAGCTTCAAGGAGATGTTTTAGTTCCTGTTGATAGTCATTTTCCAGTAGAAAAATTTAAAGCAATTACCGATGGTCATGACGCGGAAGACAAAAGGGCTGTAGCAGATGCTAGAGCAAAGTTAGCCTCAGCGTTTAAAGCAAAAGCTAAGAGTGTTAATGAAAAATATATCGTTCCACCAAAAACTACTGATTTTGCAATTGTGTATGCTCCTACAGAAAGCTTATACAAAGAACTAACTGAATACCAAGATCCAAGTACAAAAGAATTATTAACTCAAGAGTTAATGAAAAAATATAAAGTTGTAATATGTGGGCCTAATACTCTTTCTGCCTACTTACAATCTTTACATATGGGATTTCAATCATTGAAAGTACAAAAAGGTGCAACAGAAATTTATAATCATTTAAAAACAATCAGTACAAGATTTTCTAAACATTTTGACAATATTATAGTTCTTAGAAAAAAATTAGAAGATGCAATGGGAGTTGTTGATAAATTTGGAACTGATGCAAGATCAATTTCAAGAACTTTAGAAAACATAAAAGATCCCGAGCAGGTTGAGAAAGCTGTGCAAACTGAAAACGTGGAAAAATTTGTTGAACGAAATAGGCAGCTTAAAAATTAATTTCTTTTTTTCCGTAATAACGTCTATAAGAATTCTCATGCAGTGGAATCAAAAATATGATTATCCAAAATCTTCAAGAGCAACAGTTGATGGGATTAGAAGATACTTATTCGGGGAAGTAAAATTACCAAGTGTCACTTCAATTTTAGATGCAACTCGATCTGAAGAAGATAAAGCAGCATTAGCAAATTGGAGAGAAAGAACTGGGCAAAAAGAGGCTGAGGCAATTACAAAAGCAGCAAGTAGTAGAGGGTCTCAAATGCATAACTATCTAGAATCTTATTTACTTGGAAGAGAAAATTTAAGTTTTTTTGAAGATAACGAACAATACAAATTAATGGCTAAAGAAATTATAGAAAAAGGTTTAAAAAATAGATTGGATGAAATTTGGGGTGTTGAGTGTACTCTTTATTACCCAGATAAGTATGCAGGAACTGCTGATTGTGTTGGAGTGTATGAAGGAAAAGAAACAATCATTGATTTTAAACAAAGTAATAAACCAAAAAAAGCTGAGTATATAGATTCATGGCTTCTTCAAACAAGTGCATATTCATTAGCACATAATATTGTGTATAACTCCAATATCACTTCTTGTGTAATTTTGGTTTGCACAGTAGATAAATTATTCCAAGAGTTTAAAATTCAAGGGCATGATTTAATCGTTTATCAAAATTTATTTTTGGGAAGATTAAAAAAATTTAATGAGCTATCGAATTTAACTTAGGATTTTATGGATAAAATAGTAATTTACGATACAGAAACAACCAATAGCACAATTTGGGGCTCAATAATTGAAGTAGGTGCTGTAGTTGTCGATAAAAACTTAAAAGAAATTGGCAAGCTAAATATTCGTGGCAGAATGCCTGAAGGGGAGGTTCCAAGTGCAAAGGCCTTATTAGTCAATTCAACAAGTATTGATTTACTTACTAAAGGCAATTACTCGCATTATGATTTTTTAGCAGCTGTAGAAAACTTCTTCTCAAAAGCTGCACCAGCGTTGTTTATGGGGTGGAGTAACTTAAATTTTGACAGGAGGATGTTTCATTTTAATTTTTTTAAAGGAAACAGATATCCATACATTACACATTCATCACCTAATAAAGAACATGATGGTTTGCATGTTGCAAGAGTAGCACAAACCTTGAATCCTGAAACATTAAAGACTGAATTAACAGAAGCTGGAAATGAAAGTCTAGCTTTAGAAGGTTTAGCTAGACAACAAGGATTTGATACATCTCAACAACACACAGCTTATCATGATGCGTTCACAAGCTTAAAAATTCTTAGAATTATAAAAGATAAACACAAAGATAATTGGGAAAATTTCTTAAGTACATCGACAAAAAATAGCGTTGAAACTATTTTAAAAAGTGAGGGGATTTATTCAATATTTGAAAATGTTAAAGGAAAAAATATGATGTACCTTGTCTCTACATTACATCCAGATCATTGTTTTCATCCATCTTATGCATCTTGGGGATATTTATTTGATTTAAGAAGAGATCCCGAACCATTATTAAATCTATCAGTAAATGATCTTAAAGTTTATTTAAAAAAGTTTAGTCCAAAAGCACTTAGAGTAATCAAAACAAATAAAGCTCCAGTTGTGTTAGATAAAAAGTTTGCATTAAAGGAAAAGGCGTATACAGACTTGGATTTAGAAACTATTCAAAAAAGAGCAAAAATGGTTAGAAATAGTGAAAGTTTTTGTAAAAATATTCAAATTATTAATAGAGAAGCAGCTGAAGAAAAAGCTCAAACTCAAACTCAAGAAGATTTATTACCAGAGGAAACTTTATATGAAAAATTTATTCCTAATAAAGATACCCAATTATTTAAAACTTGGCATAGTTCTTCTTGGGAAGATAAATTAAGAATGTTGGATAAGTTTCAAGATAAAAGATGTAGTTGGTTTGGGCAAAAAATTATTTATCAAGAAGCGCCACATATTTTGCCACCAGATTTATATAAAAATATAAAAAGTGAAATTGCTAGACGAATTTTAAGTAAAAATAGAGAAAAATGGCAAACCATAGGAATGGCCTACCAAGAAATTGATACTTTAAGAGATCAAGCATCAAATCGAGATGATGAGGAAGAGCTAAAAAAATTAGATGAAATAAATGAATTTATTATGTCTATAGAAAAAAAATATGAAATTGCCTAGTTGACTTTAAGGTTCTAATTAATAGAAAGGATATATGCTTACAAATTTTAAAGACGAAGATTTTGATACTAAAATTAAAAATGAAGATATTTCAGTCATTCAGTTTTCAGCTGAGTGGTGTGGTCCATGTAAGGCGCTAAAACCAGTAATGGATAAACTATCTGATGAATACAAAGATAAAGCTGGTTTTTATTATGCTGATGTTGAAGATGGTGGAATTAACACAGGTTCAGCTGCTGGTATTAGAGGTGTTCCAACAGTTATTATCTATAAAAAAGGTGTTGAAGTAGATAGAAAAGTTGGTGGAGTTCCTGAAAGCCACATGAAGGAATTTTTAGAAAAAAATATTTAATTTAAATTTAAAACTTCACCCGCAAGATACAAGGATCCAGTAATCAGTATTAAATCATTTTCTTTTAATGGGATTGACTTTATAGCATCCTCTATACTTTCCTTATAATTAATATTTGAAAAGCCATTTAGTTTATCTTTTAGCTTTTTTCCTTTAATTGAATTAGGTTGATTGGGTATATCTATTGTTGTTAATGAAGTAATATCCTTAAAAAAACTTATATATTCTCTATGATCTTTATTTGCCATCATACCAAGAATGATATGTTTATTACAATCTAAACTTTCCAAGTATTCATTTAGTACTTTTGCGCCCAAAGGATTATGAGAACCATCAACAAAAAGCTTATTATCTTTTACAAGATCCTTAAGTTTGCCAGACTTAATTTCTTGTAATCTTGCGATACTACTTATTTTTAAAACACCTTTTTTAATGTGATCATCTTTAATATTTAAATCTTTCAAAGTTCTCAGGGTTGCAATAGCTGTTGAGACATTTTCTAATTGAAATTGACCTTTTACATTTGGCAAAGGTAATTTTATACCTCCAAATTGATCCTCATAATAAAAGAAGTCATTTTCTTGCATTGTAAAAGCGTAATTTTCGTTATGGAAAACTTTATTTGATCTATTATTTGATATTGTTTTTTTAATATTATCTGAAATTTCCTTATTACTTTGTTTTGCTATTATAATATGTGAGTTTAAAAGGCTTGATGTTTTTTCAAAAATAATTTTTTCAACAGTTTGCTCATTTTCTGGTAGCCAATCTAAATGATCAAGGCCAATAGATGTTACAACACTAGCAAGGTTATTTTTTAAGATATTAGTAGCATCAAATCTAAAAAATAATCCACTTTCAATTAAATTAATATTATCGGGGGATTGTGATGCTCTTAAAAAATATGCAGCAGTTAGTATTTCAAAAAAAGTAACTGGTTCACCATTGTTAGTATTTTCTATTTCTTCAAGTAAATCTGCTAAATCTTCATTATTAAGTTCTTCATTATTAAAAACAAACCTTTCTTTAATACTTTTGATATGAGGACTGGTGTAGATATTGCATTTGAAATTTGCTTCCTTTAAAATAGCAAACATTGCTTGGATAGTTGAATATTTTCCATTAGTCCCAACAACAGAAATTGCTTTTATTTTATCTTGAGGATTTCCTAATTTTTTGCAGAGATTTTGAATACGGTCTAGACTTAAATCTATTTCTTTAGGATGCAGCTCTTGTAAGCGACTGATTATCTTCTGAAGTTTCATTTTGTCCAGCACTTATATCAGAGTTTTTCTTTAACAATATTGATAATAAAGTTCCAATTTTTGACGCAAGCTCTTTACGCTCAACAATTAAATCAACAAAACCAGTTTTTTCAACATATTCACTTTTTTGGAAACCTTCAGGTAGCTCTTCTTTAACAGTTCCTTGAATTACTCTTGCACCTGCAAATGCAATTAAAGCCCCTGGTTCTGCAATGTGAATATCACCTAGCATAGCATATGATGCAGTAATCCCACCAGCAGTTGGATCAGTTATGCAAACTAAATATGGAAGTCCATTTTTCTTTAATTCATTAATTGCAAGTGTTGTTCTTGTCATTTGAGATAAGGATATTAAACTTTCCATCATTCTCATACCTCCTCCAGCACTAACACATAAAAATGGTGTTTGATTTTCTATAGCATGTTGTATTCCATATAAAAAAGCCTCACCTTCTGCTGCCGCCATTGAGGCTCCTAAAAAATCAAAATCAGATGCTACAGCTGTAATTTTAATATTATTTATACTCCCAGAAGCGACCATCATTCCACACTCTAATCCAGTTTTTTTACGAGCACTTTTTAGCCTTTCTTTGTAAGGCTTAGAATCTGTCCAATTGAGTGGATCATCTTTTGGTATTGGAGTTTTAAAAATTTCGTAATTATTTTTCCCAAATAAAATATCAAATCTTTGTTTTGGTTTTATTCTATGATGTTTATTACAATCAGGACAAACCCAAAGATTTTTTTCTAAATCAGTTTTAAGAATAGGGCCTCTACAACATGAGGTCCAATCACTTTTGGCAACATCTTCTTTAGTAGCTCTATCACGTATAGCAGTTTTAATTTTTTCACCTGCTTTAATAATTTTAGTTATCCAGTTCATTGAATTTTACTTCTTAATTTCTTAACGATATTAGTAACATTTGTGACAGCATTTTGTCTCTTTTCAATTGATTTAGAGATTTCCTTGCAAATTGCACTACCAACTACCAAACCATCAGCTTTTTTTAGAGATTTGATTGTTTTTTCTGTAATACCAAAGCCAATAACAACATTTTTTGAATTATTTTGTTTTTTGATTTTATTGTATTTTTCTAATATTTTCTTTGGAGACACTTTAAGCTTTCCACCTGTAGTAGATAACATGCTTATATAATAAATCATATCATGGGAATCTTTTATGATTTTTTTTAATCTTATCTGTGAAGTTGTTGGCGAAACCAATTGAATAAAAGTAATTCCTTTCTTTTTACATTTTGATGCAAAATTTTTGTTTTCAGGATACGGTAAATCAACAACTATTAAACCATCAACTTTTGAATTTTTACATTTTTTTAAAAATTTATTTTCATTATATTGATAGATCATATTGTAATAGCCCATCAGTATAATCGGTTTATTTTTTTTTATTTTTTTAAAATTTTTTACAATTGAAAATACATCATTAATTTTAATACCATTTTTAATTGCTCTGTAAGCACTTGTTTGTATTTGTCCTCCGTCAGCTATTGGAGTGTTGTGTGGAAAACCTAATTCGCAAATATCTACGTAATTAGAAATTGATTTTAATATTTCTAAAGATTTTTTTTTAGTACTATCTCCAGCAACTGTGTAAGTTAGTAACGCCGGCCTATTTTCACTCTTTGCATCCGAGAACGCCTTGTTAATTAATGAACTCATTATTTTTTACCCAGTCTTTCTCTTAAGATATCCACATCTTTTTTTGCATCACCACAAGAGTTAACAATAATTATTGTATCCTTGCTTAATTTTGGGGCAATTTTTATTGCTTCTGCAAATGCATGACTAGGTTCTAAACTTGGATTAAGTTTTTCAAGTTTAGTTACCATCACATGTGCTTTAAGTGCTTCTTCATCAGTTGCATAAGTGTATCTCGCTCGTTTAGTATCTTTTAAAAAACAATGTATTGGACTTACACCTGGATAATCCAATCCAGCACTAATTGATTCAGTGTCATTTATTTGACCTTCATTGTTTTGACAAACATAAGAAGCTGCACCATGTAAAATTCCAATTTTAGCATTTCTACTTAAAGGTGCGGCATGGAGTTTAGATTTTTTTGGACCTCCAGCCTCTACACCAACTAATTCTATTTGCGATTTATTAAAATCTATAAATTCACTCCAAAAACCATATGCTGAACTCCCACCACCCACACAGTTGATTAATTTAATTTTTTTTGGAATTTTTTTGAATTCTTGTTTAATTTGTATTTTTAATTCTCTTGAAATTTGTGCTGTACTCCATCCACAAATTTTTACAAATATATTTGGACCAACTGTACTTCCAACACACATATGTGTAGTGTCACAATTTGATACCCAATATCTCATACACTCACTGACTGCATCGACTAAGGTTTGACTGCCAGAGTATACAGGAATTATTTCAGCACCATTTTTTCTCATAGCATCACAGTTTGGTTTTTGTCTCTTGATGTCTTTTGCACCCATGAAAATTTTACATTTCAGTCCAAATTTCTTAGCAGCCATACTCAACATTTTACCAGCATAACCTGCACCTGTGTCGCCAACTATATATTTTTTCCCCATTGCTTTACAAATCAAAGCATGAACAGTTGCATTATAAATTTTATGAGCACCACCATTTGCCTCAGATACAACTTTAGCCCATATTTGAGCACCACCTAAATGATTAGACAAATTTTCTAATTTTACAAATGATGTTGGTGATCCTATATAATTCTTGAAATAATAATCTCTTTTTTTTAAAAACTTTTTATTACTTCTTAGTTTTGAAAACTCTTTTGTTAAATCTTCTATAGGTTTCTTTAAAGTTTCGGGAATAAAACTTCCTCCAAATTTACCCCCCCAAAAGCCATAACGATCATGCTGATCAATTAAAGGAATTTTTTTTCTAAGTTGCATTTTTTAATCTTTCTACTTTATTTAAAAATATATCTATTTTGGATTTATCTTTTACTCCAGAAGTCTCTAGACCCCCAGATATATCTATAATATCTGCTAATTTTTTAAAAATATCAAGATTATCATGTACCTGAATGTTTCCTGCAATCATTAACGGTTTGTTAATTTTTATTTTTTCTAAAAGCGAGTGTTCAAAGGCCATACTTTTTTCGTAACCTTTACTATCAAATAAATAAATATCAGTTACTTCAGAAAATAAATGATATTTTTCGACATCAGTTTCATCTTTTATAGTTAATGCAGTGATAATTTTTTTATTATACTTTTGCTTTATTTCTTTTAGTTCTTCAGGAGAACAATCATAAATTTGATAATAATCAAATGGGAGGTATTTAATTTTTTCTAAAGTATTTTTGTCAGGTTTAACAAGCACTGATACAAAATTAGAATTCTTTTTGTGTATTTTTAATAGTTCATTCAGCCTTTCTCCCTCAATATATCGTGGGCTTTTCTTATAATTACAAACGAAACCAATAAATTTTGGTGGGTATGCATGATTAATTATAAACTTTAAAGTATCTTGATCTGATACCCCGCAAATTTTAGATCCCTTAATCATTTATTTAAGTGGTCAATTAATTTTTGAGTATTGCTTTTGATATTTCCTTTAATCAAAGATCTTCCTAACACTATCCCAGACACTTTATTTTTAAAAGCATCATTAGGGGTCATTACTCTTGATTGATCGTCAGCACTATCTCCGGGCAGTCTTATCCCTGGTGTGAAAATGAGTAATTTTTTAAACTTTTGTCTAATCATTTTTGCTTCCTGAGCAGAACAAACTATACCATCGCAACCAGATTTTTTTATTAAACCGGCTTGTTTTAATACCAACTGTTTCACCGACTTTGTGTGTCCTATTTCTTTAAGTGATTTATCATTAAGGCTTGTTAAAATTGTAACTCCAAGAACTTTTAAATCTTTATTAATTGATTTAGCTTTCTTTTTAATACTACTTAACATTGCAAGACCCCCATTTACATGGACTGTTATATATTTACATTTTTTTAAATCCTTTAAACTATCTATTGCAGATGATGCTGTTTGGGGTATATCGTTAATTTTTAAGTCTAACCAAAAGTCTTTCTTAAAATTTTCTAAAAACTTTCTTCCATTTTTTGAGTAAAAAAATTGTAAACCAAATTTTGGTATAATTTTGAGCTTGTTTGTTTGTGTTTGTTTTATGATTTTTTTTATTTTACTTAAATTAGAAGTATCACAAGCAACAAAAATGTTTTTATGTTTCATCGTTTATTTTTTTAAACAAGTCTTTTGACATTTTAAAGTGAATTGTTTTTTTTTCTGGTGTATTTACTTTTTCACCAGTTTTAGGGTTTCTCGAGATACGAGCTTTTTGGATATTTGTTGAAAACACTCCAAAACCTCTTAATTCAACCCGATCACCTCTCTTTAGAGCTCTTTTTACTTCATTAAGAATGATGTTAGTAAATTTTTCTAGATCTTTTTTAAAGAAATTTGGATAGTTTTTTGAGAGTTGTTTTAGAAGCTTTGATTTTACAATAGCCAATTTATTTTTCTTTAATTATTCTTTTTCTTCTTCTTTTTTTTTTAAATCATCAGATAAAGATGAAAAGGGTAGGTTTTTACCAGAACCCTCAGATCCGTATTTTGCTAAAGCTTCTTTTTTTTCGATTTCTTCTAAAAGTTTAATGCTTAATGTCACTTTTCTCTTATTCAAATCAATATCTGCTATTGCGCAGTCTAATTTTTCACCACCAGTCCATCTGCTAGGTCTTGCATCAGCTGTATTTATTGCAATAGCTGATTTTTTGATTACAAAATCTAACTCGCAACCTTCAGGCTTAACTGTTAAACCTTTGTTATCGGTAGAAACAACTTTAACAGTTATTATTTGATTCTTAGACTTATCTTTAAACCAGTCAAATGGATCTGGTTGTGTTTGTCTTAAACCCACTCTAATTTTCTGCTCAGATGATTTAATTTCTAAAACTTTTACTTTAATTTTGTCACCTTTTTTATAATTTGCCAGCTCTTCTTCTCCATTATTTTGGTAGGTAAGATCATTGCAATGTAAAAATGCATCAATATCCAGATTTTCAATTTTTACAAATAAAGAATACTCGTTTTTATTAACTACTTCACCTTCTACGATCGTTCCAACTGGATATTTATTTTCAAAAGTTTGAAAGGGATTTTCTTGAGTAAGTCTATGTGAAATTGCCACTCTTCTTTTGTCTTTATCAATTTCAGTGATTACACAATCTATTTCATCACCCAACTTAAACATTTTTTTTGTAGAAACATTTTTTTTTGTCCAGCTAAGTTCGCTTGAATGAAGCAATGTAGTTAAACCTGGCTCTAATTCACAAAATGCACCAAAATCCATCAACTTTACAACTTTTACTTTATAGATTTTGTTTAATTCATAATTTTCAATATGTTCAAAAGGATCTGGAGATAGTTGTTTCACAGAACAACCTACCTGTAGCTTATCTTTGTCAACACTTATAACTTTTAGGTCATGTTTTTCGCCAATTGTGAACACCTCATCAGGATGGTTAACTCTAGAGTAAGATATTTCTTGAAGATGAACTAATACATCCAATTCACCATTTACATGAAAAAAACATCCAAAAGAGCTGTAACCTTTAACTTCTGCATTTTTTATAATGTCTCCAACTTTGTATTTTTCAATAATTTTTGCTTTATCTTCTTTTTTAAATGATGAAATTATTTCTCTTCTAGAAACACAAGCATTTCCTCTAACTTTATCTAATTTAATTAGAGCAAATTTTTGAGGCTCATTCATAAGGTGGCTTATATCTTTCAAAGGTTTATCACTTATTTGAGACCCAGGAAGAAACATCAATGAACCGGTATCTATATGTTCAACAATACATCCACCTTTGCATTTTGAAGTAATTTTTCCCATTATGGGCTCATTTTTTTCGTAAGCTTCAACTAATTTATCCCAACCCTTAATTTTTTGCGCTTTGCTAGCTGAAACTAAAACTTCACCATGTTTATCTTCAATTTTTTCTAAAAGAACCGAAATTGTTTCTCCAATTTTGATTTTTTCAGATAAACCCATACTTTTTAGCTCGTTTATATCTAAAACAGGTTCTGATTTTAAACCTTCTACAAACAGAAAAACAAACTTTTCAGTAATTTTATTAATTTTACCTTCTATTATTTTTCCTTCTTCAATTTGAACTTTTGAAAGTTGACTATTTAGGAGTTTCTCGAATTCTTGTGATGCTGGATTTGAAAGATCTTTATAAATTTCCATTAATTAATAATTTTCCTGTCTATTATTTTTTTTATTTTTAAAAAACAAGCTCTTTTAGAGAGGTTTGTCGTATTAATCAATAGTGAATCTTTTGTTTTTCTTAGTGGTGATATTTTTCTATTAAAGTCACTTTTGTCCCGTTTTTTAATACTTTTAAGGACTTCCTGATACGTTATTTTTTTCTTTAATAACTTCAATTCATTATATCTTCTTAATGCACGCGTTTTTAAATTAGCGGTGATGTAAAATTTAAAATCAGCATCAGGAATTATCTTATAGGTAATGTCCCTGCCATCTAAACATGAGCCTCGATATTTTATTGGAGGATTGTAAGCTAGGTTTATTTGGAAAGAATGTACTAATTTTCTAATACCTATAAATTTAGAAATAATTGATGCTTCAACACCTACTTCATCAGACAATAATTTCTTATCTGTAAGATCATGGACTTTAAGAGATTTAATTTTAGATTTTATAAATTTTTGATTAAATTTATTTGGGTATGTTAACTTTAAATATGCGATGAACCTATAAACCTTTCCTGTATCTAAATAAAATAAATTATAATGCTTAGATATTGATTTTGCTACAGTGCCTGCTCCAGCCGCTGCTGGAGAGTCGATAGCAATTTTTAAAATATTTTTTCTCTTAATCATTTTTTTTTAATTTTTTAATTATATTTAAAAAGTCTGGGAAAGAAGTTTTTATAGAATCTTTATCAAAAATTTTCCATTCACCTCCAAATGATAACGCAGCAATTACAGAAGTCATAAAAATTCTGTGATCTTTCAAGTAATTTTTAATAGTAATTTTCTTTTTTAATTTTAAATTAGGATTACCAAAAATTTTAATTGAATTTTTAGTTGAAATTGTTTTAACACCCATTTGGTTTAGAATATATTCACCCCATTTTAATCTAGGACTTTCTTTTTGATTTAATTCATCTAAATTTTTAAAAAATGAAACTCCCTTTGCTTTTGCTGCAACTAAAAATATGACTAAAAATTCATCTATCGCTCCGCTATTTAAACTAGGATGGCAATTTATTGGTTTAATAATTTTAGGACTCACAATTTTTATATCAGCTATTTTTTCACCTTTGTAAGTTTTTTGATTATTAAAAGAGATTTTAATTCCCATTTTTTTTAAAATAGTAATTATGCCAGTTCTAGAAGAATTTACGTTGACATTCTTTATAATTAGATTTGAATTATTTAGTAAAGAAACAAGAACTAAGAAGAATGCACTTGAACTTATATCGGCTGGAATATCATAATTAAGTTTTCTTATCGTATTAACTTTCCTTACTTTAATTAAATCGTAATTTTTTTTGTTTTTTATTGAAATAGGTAAATTAAGATATTTACATAATAATTCTGTATGATTTCTCGATTTTTTAGCTTTAATGACTGAAGTTCCATCTGTTTTCATTCCTCCAAAAATCACTGAACTTTTACATTGTGCCGATCCTAACTTTTCTATAAATTTTACTGGCTTCAATTGTTTAGATCCAAAGATTGTGAGTGGTAAATTTTTATTATTTGTAAGTCTAAATTTTACACCGAACCTACTCAAAGGATCTGTTACCCTTTTAAAATCTCTTTTTGATAAACTTTTATCGCCAATTAATTTAATTGGGTGAGGTGTATCGATTAAAAAACCTAACAAAAGTCTCCCTAAAGTACCAGAGTTCATAGCATTGATTGTAATATTTTTTTTATATTGATACCCATTCATGCCTTTCCCATAAATTGTACATTCATTTTTACTTAAACTAACTTTTATTCCAAATTTTCTAACCGCTTTGACTGCTGCCAAAACATCTTCTGACATCAGTAAATTTTTTGCTTTAGAGATACCTTCTGATAGAGAAGAGAGTAAAACCCATCTTATGCTTATACTTTTATCACCGCTAACAGTAATTTTTTTATTAAAATTCTTAATTTTTTTTTTAAATACTATTGAGCCAGACATTGAAAATTAATTAAATTTAAAATTCTCGCCAAAGTATGCATTTTTTGCATTAATATTATTTACTAAGTTTGAAGGTGAGTCTTGTGCTACTATTTTACCATTATTTAAAATCATAGCAACATCTACGCAGGCTAATAAATCTCTAGCTTGGTGATCACAAATACAAATGGTAATGTTGTTCTCATTTTGTAAATTGACTATTATTTCTTGTAACATTTTTATAGTTAAAACATCTAATGCTGCGAAACATTCATCTAATAAAAGAACTTTTGGTTCATTAAGAAGTGATAGGGCAATAACTAATTTTTTTTTTTGACCGCCGGATAAAAATTTAGCTTTTATATCTTTCAAATTATCCAGTTCAAACTTAGAAATTAAATAATTAATTCTTTCAGTTCTGTAGCTTTTATTTTCAATTACTATTTCACTAATTGCTTTTAAATTATCATGTAAAGAAAGATCATTAAAGTATCCACCATATTGAGGAACGTATCCCACGTTAAATTTTTTTGTTCTTAAATAAATTGGATATTCCGTTGCATCATTACCATTAATCAAAATTTTTCCACTTCCAGGATTAACTAAGCCTGTAATTAAGTTAAATATAGTAGATTTTCCCACTCCATTTGGTCCGAGCATTCCAAAAATTTGACCTTCATTGATTTTAAAGCTTATATTTTCTAAGATCATTCTTTCACCATAAGCCAATGACACATTCTGAAACTCAATAATTGAATTAATTTTTTTAAATGATTTAATTCGAAATTTTTTAATTATTGCCATTCTGATTTTTATTTTTTATGTTTACTTTTTTATTGTCTTCATACATAAATATTTTTGTATCCTTTGTCTCTATATTAATTTCAATTACATCAGATTTTAGTATATTATTTTCATTAGTGTAAATTACCTTTTTTGAGATTACCATTGAATTCCTATTTAAAGAAAAATCTAAATATTCTCCAGTTATTTTATTATTTAAATAATTTATAATCACGTTTTTTGTAAAGATTGTATCGTAGTTATTTGAATTATACTTACCATAATCAGATGAAATAGTAATATTTTTTGAGTTATTTAATTTTATTATAGCTTTAACATTTTCAAGAAAAATTATGTTAGGATTTGAATAATCTATTTCTCCTTTTGAGGCCTCAATAATATATTGATTTCCTTTTGTATCTTTTGAAATATATTTTATATTGTTAATTATATTTGAATTATATTGCTCTTCGTCAACTTGAGTGTTTTGATTTACTTTTATTTTCTGTTCTTCAATTGTATCTTTTTTAAACAACAAAACTAGTGAAATACAAATAAAAAAAATTATTAAAAAAAAAATTACAATTTTTTTTTTTGACATTTAAGAGATATTTGATTGTAAAATCGTATGAACATGAATAATACCAACAGTTTTTAATGGCTTTTTTTTATCATTAACAACTAATGAAGTGATTTTTTTACTATTCATTAAAGATAATGCTTTTGCTGCTAATTCATTTTTATCAATTGAATAAGGTTTTTTTGTCATGATTTTTTTTACAAATAATGACTGAAAATTTGAATTTTTTTGGCTAAATCTTCTAATTTGACCGTCAGTAATTATACCTATAGTGTTTTTATTTTTATTTGTTACTATTAACACTCCTAATTTTTTATCACTTAGTATCTTTAGCGCTTTGCTCATCAAAATATTTTCATTTACAAATGGTATTTTCTTGCCAGTTATCATTAAATCTTCTACTGTTTTTAACTGTGCCCCAAGGCTGCCTGCAGGATGTAATTTTTTAAAATCTAATTTATCAAATTTTTTATACCTCATAGCAGCTATTGCCAAAGCATCTCCAAGAGCAAGCTGTGCTGTTGTACTAGAAGTAGGTACTATTCCACCTGCTTCAGATACTTCGGGTATTAGGAGCTTAATATCTGATGCTTTGTATAAAATAGAGTCTTTTTTGGAAACTATTCCAATTAATAGAATTTTATTTCTGTTTGAATATTGAATTATATTTTTTAATTCAGCAGTTTTACCAGAATTACTGATTAAAACCAAAATATCTTTTTTTGAAATCATACCAAGATCTCCATGTGATGCTTCGCTTGCGGCCAAAGTAAATGAGGGAGTACCAACTGATGATAATGTTGCTGCAATTTTAGATGCTATAATTCCACTTTTTCCTACACCACATAAAATTACCTTGGAGTTACATTTTGCTATCTGAACTACCGCTTTATTAAATGAGTTGTTAATACTTTTTTTTAGTTTTTGTAGAGCTGCAATTTCTAAATTAATTACGTTTTTTGCTTCACTTATATATTTATTTTTTTTCATTAATGGGACCAAATATCATCCCTAAATAAAGCTAAGTCAAGGTCAACTCTAGTTTTTAAAAATTTTAAACAATTTTGATAAAGTTTTATCCTGTTTTCTCTCTCGAGTATTTTTTCAAGTTCCTCATGAATTTTATGAAGGTATATTACATCGTTAGCACAATATTTTAGTTGAGCAGGAGTAAGTTCTCCACCAAAATCTGAATTTTGAAATTGTTTGCTTATATCTATATTAATGAATTCTTTGATTAGAGTTTTTAAAGAGTGATTATCAGAGTAAGATCTTGCTAATTTTGATGCGATTTTTGTATCAAGAATATTGTTTGTTTCAGTTTTTAAATAATATTTGATATGAGCCATGTCTGCTCTACCAAAATGAAAAATTTTTGTTATTTTTTCATCACTTAATAAATTTACTAGATTTGGTGCAGTGTAATTATTTCTATCAAATTGAATTATATGAGCGTCCGAATTACCTGAAGATATCTGGATTAAACATAATGGATCGCGTCTAACATTTAAACCCATAAATTCTCCATCAACAGCTATTATATTGCCTAATTTCAAATCATCTGGTAAGTCATTTTTGTATAATTGAATATTATTTGTCATTTTAAAATATATATATATGAAAGCAAAAAATTGTCTAATTTTTGGTGGTAGTGGTCAAATTGGAAAAAACTTAATAAGAAAGCTCACTAAGAACAATTATAAAGTTACGGTAGTTACGAGAAATTTACATCAAAAAAGCTATGTTATAAAAACTCAAGCAAACGTTGGTTATATAGACATAGTAGAAGCCAATATATTTGATGAAAAAAAAATAAGAGAGTTATTTAAAAAATCAGACATTTGTATAAATTTAATTGGAATTTTATTTGAGAAGAAAAAAGGAAATTCTTTTAAAAACATTCATTCTATATTTCCTTCAATATTAGCAAAACTTTCTAAGGAATATAATCTAAAACATTTTATACATTTATCAGCTCTAGGCATAAATGAAGCAGAAGATTCAACTTATGCTACTAGTAAGCTTGAGGGTGAAAAAAATATTTTTAAAAATTTTCCACTTGCCACTGTTCTTAGACCTTCTGTAGTTTATTCATCAGATGATAACTTTACTACAAACTTTATGACCTTGTTAAATAGACTTCCTTTTTTTCCACTTTATTACAACGGAAACACAAAATTTTCTCCAATCCACTGCTCAGATTTGACTGATATTATTTTTGATGTAATTACAAAAAATATTTATTCTAAAATAATTGAATGTGTGGGACCAGAAATAATTACCTTCAAGCAAATTATAGAAAAATTATTAAGATCAATTGGAAAAAAAAGATTTTTAATACCTTTTCCATTAAAAATTGCTGAATTTTCTGCAGTATTTTTTGAAATAATGCCAAAGCCTCTTCTAACTAGAGATCAATTAAGACTTTTAAAATATAACAACATTGCGTCAGGAAAATACAAAACTAATTTTGATATTGGTACACCAAGTTTAAGATATTTTGATGAAGAAGTTAAAAAATATTCTTACATGTGGAGAGAGGGTGGGCAATTTTCTACAGAAAAATACACATCAATAAACAAATTAGATAGTAATTCTAATTAAATCAAGCGGATTGTATTTTTTTTTCAATAAATTCTGGAACCTCTTCTTTTTCTATATTCTCATCTTTTTTACCTTTAGGCTGGTAAGCATATAATAAATGTAATTTACAATATGAAAAATCTTTTAAAGAAGATCTTCCACAAAAGTAGAATGTTTTTTCGTCAGGATGACCAATAGGCCATTTACAAGAATTTTCATCAAGCTCCTCTAATTGTTTTGGATTTTCTGGTTCAAAATCTTTCTCAATTATTAAAGATTTAAATTTACTCTTTCGGCCTCTCTTTGCAGTATGAGTATTTTTTTCACTTATTGAATTATTATAATTTTGATTTGATGTAGCTGTTCTAGTTTTTATCTTTGCAGATAAATTAAGTCTATGAGCTTTACCTATAACTGCATTTCTACTTATACCTCCAATTATTTCAGCAATTTGACTTGCAGTATTTCCCTTTCCCCAAAGTTCCTTCAATTTCGCAACTTTTTCTTCTGTCCAGCTCATAATCAATATGTTGTACTTTGTTTATATAAAACAACAATATACTGATATAAAATTAAATTAAACAATCAAAAAATAAGAGTTATCAACATTAATATTAAAATTATGTATATATATGTTTTCAATCCTTACTTGTATTAATAATTAAACTTTATAAAACAAAGTGAATTAATGAGTCATTTAGCAAAAAACTATAATAGAAAAAAAATTTCCTTTAAATACGGTAAAGGTAGCTATCTATATTCCACTGATAAAAAAAAATATTTAGATTTTGTACAAGGAATAGCTGTTAATTCTTTAGGCCATGCACATCCTAAATTAATTAAAACTATAAAAGATCAATCAAAAAAATTATGGCATGTATCTAATGCATTTCAAATTCCAGAGGGAGAAAAATTGGCTAAAAAGTTATGTAAAAAAACTTTTGCTGATTATGTAATGTTTCAAAACAGTGGAGCGGAAGCTACTGAAGCAGCAATTAAAGTTGCCAGAAGATATTTTTATTCAATAGGTAAACCAAATAAAAATAGGATTTTATGCATTAAAAATTCGTTTCACGGAAGAACTTTAGCAGCAATTTTTGCTAGTGGATCAAAGAAAATGACTGAGGGATTTGGTCCGAAAATAACAGGGTTTGATCATTTCAGTTTTGGTGATCATAATTCTCTTAAAAAAAAAATTAATAAAAACACAGCTGCAATTATGGTTGAAACAATTATGGGTGAAGGTGGTATAAAGGTTATACCAGATTGGTGCTTAAAAGAATTAAGAGTACTATGTAACAAGAAAAAAATATTATTAATTCTCGATGAAGTTCAATGTGGAATAGGAAGATCTGGTGATTTCTTTGCCTTTGAAAAATCTAAAGTAAAACCTGATATTGTACCAATTGCAAAAGGAATAGGTGGAGGATTTCCTATTGGAGCAGTGTTAATGAATAAAAAAGTTGCTTCAGGAATGGTGCCAGGCACTCATGGATCAACATTTGGAGGAAACCCTTTGGCTATGTCCGTTGGAAACACTGTAATGGATATAGTATCAAATAAGAAATTTTTAAATAATGTAAAAGGTTTATCGAAATATTTTTTATTTAAATTAAATAAAGTTCAGGAAAAATATCCAAAAGTAATTAAGCAAATAAGAGGAAGAGGTTTGTTGATTGGGATACAATTATATAAAGATCAAACTGAATTTATAAAAAAATTGATGAACAATCAGCTACTGACTATAAGAGCAGCTGAAAATATTGTTCGGATTTTACCTCCATTAAATGTTAAAAAAAATGAAATTGATTTAGCAATAAAAATTATTGAAAAAGTCTGTTCACAGATAAAATAATATGAAACATTTCATTAATTTAAAAGATATACCTGGAAAAGATCTAAGAAAGATCATTACCGATGCCAAGAAAAGAAAAAGTTTAAGAAAAAAACTTAGTACATTAGAGGTTGATAAGGGTGCACCTCTAAAAGGAAAATTATTAATTCAAATGTTTGAAAAATCTAGTTTGCGAACAAGATTAAGTTTTTATTTAGCTATCAAACAATTAGGTGGTGGTACTTTGACTTTGAGATCTAATGAGCTTCATTTGGGGCAAGGTGGAGAGAGCATTGCCGACACCGCTAAAATTCTTTCGACCTACGGTGATGGATTTATGCTTAGAACTGATAGCGATAAAAAAGTCGAAAATTTTGAAAAACATTTATCTATACCTGTCATTAATGGTTTAAGTCCTTCATCTCATCCAACACAGGTTTTATCAGATGTTTTTACTGTTGAGGAAATAATGAAAAAACCTATTTCTAAATTAAATATTTGTTGGATAGGTGACTCAAATAATGTTTTGGATAGTTTAATAGCTGCATCAGTAAAATTTTCTTTTAAACTAAGTATTGGTTGTCCAAAAAAATTTGAACCAGGAAAAGAAGTTAGAACTTGGGTCAAAAGAAATAATAAGAAAATTTATATTTATAATGATGCAAAAAAAGCAGTTTTAAATGCAGATGTAATTTTTTCTGATAAAGTTATTTCTTTAAATGACAAAGTTAATAAAAAGAAAAAAATAAAAGCATTTAAAAATTTTAAAATTGATAAAAAATTAATGAGTTATGCAAAAAAAAATTGCATTTTTTTACATTGTTTACCTAGAGGAGATGAAGTGAGTGATGATATTTTCTTGGGAAAAAAATCTCATGTATGGCAACAAGCACTCAATAGAGTTCACGTACAAAAAAGTATTTTATTATATTGTTTTGGAAAATTAAGGTAGCGGCAAAGGGCTGTCTGAATTCTCATTTAGATATTTTATTACAGAGGCTCTATCTTTTTCTTTTCTAAGACCTGCGTATGCCATCTTTGTTCCCTTTATCCATTTAGCAGGTTTAATTAAAAATCCGTTTAGTTCTTCAAAAGTCCAATTCTTATCATATGCTACTAGCGCTTTAGAATATTTATAGTTTTCAATCGCTCCAACTTTTCTTCCAACAACATTATACAGAGCTGGACCAATAGCATTCTTTCCTCCTTTAACAATTGAATGGCAGGCTGCACATTTTTTAAAAACTTTTTCACCATGCGCAATATCTCCCATTGCCATCAATGCTGAAATATCAATTTTATCTGACGTCGTGCTCGAGCTTGTTGTGGATACAGTAGTGGCAGCTTCAACTTCAACTGAATAACCAGGTGTTTCAGGTTTCTCCACATGAAATATAACATCAGATAATTTTCCAATACCAATAATAAGCAAAGCAACCATTAAAACTGCAGCAACTATTTTATTTATTTCGAAAGAATCCATTTTTTCTAAATTTTGTAGTGAACGTATAACATGATAAAATAAAAAAAAGCTAAAATTTAATGTATAAATTTGCCTCTATAGTTGTTTAATGAGTATAATAATTTGAAAATATAATGAAAACTTTAGTAATTATACCCTCTAGGATGTCCGCTACAAGGCTTCCAGGCAAACCTTTACTGAAAATAAATGGTTTATCAATTATTTCACATGTATCTAAAAAAGCAGAGGAGGCCAATATTGGAGATGTCATTGTAGCTACAGAGGACCAAGAAATTATTGATGATGTAAGAAGCAATGGTTTCAATGCTATTTTAACTAGCAATAAACATAAGACAGGTACAGATAGAATTCATGAGGCACTTAAAAAATCAAATATTAGAAATGTTGATTTCATCATGAATTTACAAGGTGATGAACCAGCAATCGATATTCAAGATATCGTAAGATTGAATGATAAAATGCTAAAAAATCCTGCTAATATAGGAACTCTTGCAGCATCAATAAAAAATAATAAAAACTTAATTAACGAAAATATTGTAAAGGTCATTACTGAAAATACTCTGGAGGAGAATAATTTTCCAAGGGGCATATCTTTTTTACGAAAGTCTGAGAAGGTAGATAATATCTATCATCATATTGGAATTTATTGTTATTCAAAAGTCTCACTCGAAAAATTTGTCCAATTAAGCCAATCTAAAAATGAAATAGAAAATCGGTTAGAGCAATTAAGAGCATTAGACAATAATATTGATATTAATGTTTCACTTGCCAAATCATCTCCAATAGGCGTAGATACAGAGGAAGATTATCTAGCCTTGAAAAAAATAATGGAATATAAGAATTGATGAGTAAAATTTATTTTCAGGGAACGTATGGTGCATATTCTCATTTAGCAGCACTTTCTATTGATCCCAAAGCAGAAATCTTACCTTGTAAAACTTTTGATGATTGTTTTAATAAGGCATCCGAAGAGCCAGATAGCAGAATTATAATTCCAGAGTCAAATAGAATTACTGGTAACATTGGAATTGAATATTTAATATTTAAACATAGGCTAAATATTTATAAAGAACATTTTCAAAAAATTGAACACAATTTATTAGGACAACCTGGTGCTAAATTAAAAGATATCAAAGAAGTATACTCACACGCACAAGGATTGTCCCAATGTTCAAAATTTATAAAAGAAAATAGTTTAGCAGAACATATCAGAGCAGATACTGCTGGATCTGCTGAAATGATTTCTAAAACAAAGGATATTAAGCAATCAGCTATAGCATCTTCATTAAGTGCTAAAATTTA
>CABZPD010000012.1 GCA_902527415.1 uncultured Pelagibacteraceae bacterium
ATTAGATTAGAAAAACAAAGAACAAAAGAAATAAAACTATTCTTAAGAAAAGAACAAGCTCTTTTAAGAATTGAACAAGCAGAAAAACAAAAGCAATTTTTACAACAATTAAAATTAGATAAGCAAATTGAAAAATTTAGAGTTAGAGAGGTTAAAGAATTAGAAAAATTGGAAAAAATTTCCTTAAGAGAAAAGAGAGAGGATTATGCTGGCTTACAACAAAGAATAGAAAAATTAAAAGAAAAATATCGAATTATAAGAGATCAAAAAATTAGAGAAAGAGTAGAGGCTTTAGGAGTTAAAATTCAAGGAGATGAAGATAGAGAAACACTGTTACAAAAAGAAAAAGAATATACTTTAGCTAGACAGAAAATTGAGTTTGCTCTCGAAAGTTTTTACAGAAGTGCTAGCAGTTTAGTATTTCAATTAAACAAAAGACATATAACAAGACATATGTCTATCTTTAGATGTATAGACAGAAGATTTGAAACAGGAGAAATATTTGTTAAATGGGATGAAGCCTTAGATGATGAATGGCTTTTATTAATTTATATAAAAAATAATTCACCAGATGAAGGAATAGTTATTGAAGACAAAACAAATCCGGAAAAAAATATTTCTCATGAGTTTAAAAATAATGAAATATTTAAGGCCTCAGATACCATGGTTGATGCTCTTACGCAGTTAATCGCAAGAAAAAGAGCCAAAAATATCAATTAAATTATCTTACATAATTAAGTATCATTAAGAATGTTACTTTCTTCAACAATAATGATTATTTTGTATCTAATATTAAAATATGTCCTAGCCTGGATAAGGTATTTTAATAGTCTCGACTCTAGATTAGGCCAATCTACATGGCGATGGAGTTATGATTACCCAGTAGTTGGTGAAAGAGATATTTCAGATTTAGATGATAAAATTTTTGTTAGACTGAGGAGAAAAAGAAATAGAGTTATAACTCTCATGTATTCAATATTATTAATTATGTTTTTACTATCCATGTCTTTACTAAGTGAATTTTTAATATTTTTTTTAACCTAGTTTTTTGAGTTGTTTTTTATTTTTTAAATATAAAAAAAAAGCAACAATTTCGTATCCATATTTAAAGATTGAAAAAATTATTGGTAGTTTAAAAAATTTATATAAAAATTTATATTTTGGAATTTTTTTCCAAACGTAAAGAAATGCCTCCGCGCCTTCAATAATTTTACCATTCTCCTTAACATGTAATCTTCTTAATAATTCTTTGTCATTTCTAGATGTTTCTTTTTCAGCATCTGAATTATTTGTAATATCTATCCAGTCAATATCTTTAATATTTTCTTTTTTATATAAGTTAATTTCTGATCTACAGATTTTACAAGAATTATTAAAAAATACTTTCATTTAGCAATAATTAACTTTTAGCAATAAATTGTACATGCGTAAAATGATCAGTTGAAAATTATCAACAAACCACTATTTAAGGTGAATGAGTAATTTCTTTAACAAATCTGATTTAACAAGACAAGATGCAGATAAAATAGTATCTGATACACTAAATAATTGTGATGATGGTGAGCTTTATTTAGAGGAGTCAAAATCAGAGTCAATTGTTTTAGATGATAATAAAATAAAAAGCTCAAACTATAGTTCTGATTTAGGATTTGGCTTCAGAGCTATCTCAAACGAGGTTGTTGCTTATTCATACTCTAACGAAATATCAAAAGATTCATTAAAAAATTCCTCAGAAAATCTTAAATCAACTCTTAAATCAATTAAAGGCACATATAATCATGAAATTCCAAAATCTAATAAAAAATTTTATGAAGATATTAATCCAATTGAACAAAAATCTTTAGACTCGAAATTAGAAGTTTTAAATAAAGTAAATGATTTTTTAAGAAAAAAAGATGGATCGGTAAAACAAGTGACTGCTAGTTTTGCTGGTGAGCAAAAATCAATTGAAATTATTCGATCAGGTGGAGAAGCACTCACCGATGTACGTCCATTAATTAGATTTAATGTCTCTGTAATGTTGGAAAAAAATGGAAGAAAAGAAACGGGAGTATATGGAATTGGTGGCAGACAATCTTATGACGATTATTTAAAAAATGATAATTGGAAAAATGTTTGTGAAGAGGCTTTTAGAATTGCATCAGTAAATTTAGAAAGCAAACCAGCACCTGCTGGTGAGATGAAAGTAGTCTTAGGACCTGGTTGGCCTGCTATATTAATTCATGAAGCAATTGGTCATGGTCTAGAAGGAGATTTTAATAGAAAAAAAACATCAGCATTTCATGATCTTATTGGAGAAAAAGTTGCAAGTGAGGGAGTAACAATTGTTGATGATGGTACGATAGATAATAGAAGAGGTAGTTTAACTATTGATGATGAGGGAACGCCAACTGAGCGAACAGTTTTAATTGAAAATGGTATTCTCAAAAATTTTATGCAAGACAGACACAATGCAAGATTAATGAATACAAGATCTACCGGATCTGGAAGAAGAGAAAATTATAGACATATTGTTTTGCCAAGAATGAGAAACACAATGATGTTAAGTGGCAATCAAACTCAAGATGAAATGATTAAATCTGTTGATAAAGGAATTTTTGCAGTAAGTTTTGGAGGTGGTCAGGTAGATATTACTTCTGGAAAATTTGTATTTAATTGTACTGAAGCTTACGAAATAAATAATGGTAAAATTGGATCTCCAATTAAAGGCGCAACACTTATTGGTGATGGACCATCAATACTTAAAGAAGTATCAATGGTAGGAAATGATATGATGCTAGATCCAGGCATAGGAACTTGCGGAAAAGCAGGACAAGGAGTTCCGGTGGGGGTTGCTCAACCCTCAATTTTGATCGATAAAATGACAGTTGGTGGAACAAAACTTTAAAGTATTATGGTTAAGGATCAAGAATTTCTAAAATCGAAAGCTTCATATTGTTTAGATTTAGCAAAAAAAATGGGAGCAACTGATGCAAGTGTTACAGTTGGTCACTCAATTTCAGAAACAGTTAATTTTAGAAATAAATCCCTAGAAGCCTCAGATAGATCAGATGGATTGGCATTAAGTATAGAAACTTATTTAGGTAAAAGAAGATCATCAATTTCATCATCAAATTTACTAGATGAAAATATAAAAACATTAATTGAAAAGTGCTTTGAAACAACAAAAATTACACCAGAAGATGAATTTAATTCTTTGCCTGATAAAAATTTATTAGCCAAAAAAATTAGTAGTCTCAACTTGTATGATGAAACAAGATTCGAAAACGATAAAAAAATAAAATATTTGAAAGATTTAGAGGAATCTGCTTCATCAAATAATCAAATCATAAATACAGAATCTAGTTTCACTGAAAATAAATCAAATTTTATATTAGCAAATAGTGACGGTTTTTGTGACGGTTATAAAACTTCTTCTTTTACTACTTCTTGTGTAACAGTTGCAAAAGATGAAAATAGTATGGAAAGAGATTATGAATTTTCTAGCAAACGTCATTTGTCTGATATTAAGCAAGCAACAGATCTCGGAAATAAAGCCGCCAAGCAAACTATTAGAAAATTGAGCCCTAAAAAAATTGGAAGTGAGAAGATCAACATAATTTTTGATAAAAGAATTTCAAAGGGAATGTTAAGTGTTTTTGCAAGTGCAATATCCGCCTCCGCAATTGCAAGAGGTACTTCATTTTTAAAGGATAAAATTGGTGAACAGGTTTTTGCGGATTCGATAAATGTAATTGATAAACCAGATATAATTAAAGGAATGGGTTCTCAAAACTTTGATTCAGAGGGTGTAAACTCAACTACATTACAACTTATAGAGAATGGAATACTTAAAAATTATCTTGTCGACACATATAATGGAAAAAAATTAAATTTAAAATCAAATGGAAGAAGTGGTGGAACTACCAATTTATATTTTGAAAAAGGAAATATAAGCTATGAGGATCTTATGAAAAAAAATTCAAGAAGTCTTTATATTACCGAAACTATTGGTCATGGTTCTAATATTGTAACTGGAGATTATTCAGTAGGTGCAACTGGTTTTTTAGTTGAAGATGGAGAATTTAAACATCCTGTTAATGAAATAACAATTGCTGGAAATTTTAAGGATATGTTTAAAAATATTATTTTAGCTAATGATTTAGAATTCGAATATTCAGTCAATTCACCAACTATGATGATAGAAGGTATGACTGTTGCAGGAAAATGAGTAGTTATTGTGTCATTGGCTCTGGAATTTCTGGAGCAACAATAGCCAATTTATTAAGTAAAAAAAATTCTGTACACATTTATGACAAAGCTCGAGGTCCAGGTGGTAGATCTTCTTTTAAAAGATTAAACAAGTCAAAAGGATTTGACCATGGGGCACAATATATTTCTCCAAAAACAATTAAATTTAAAAAATTTATTATAAATTTACGTAATAAAAAAATTCTAAAAAAATGGGGTGGCAAACATGTTTTTTTACATAAGTTAAAAAAAGAAAATAAAAATCATGTTAAAATAATTGGCTGCAAAGGCAACAATGATATTAGCAAACATTTAATAAAGAATATAAATTGTAATTTTCAAAGTGAGTTGGAGAAGATTAAATTTGTAAACAAAAAATGGAAGCTAGTCTTTAAGAACAACAAAACAAAATATTATGATAAATTAGTATTAACTTGCCCATTCCCGCAATTAAAAAAATTATCAAAAAAATTTATAGAAGATCCATTCATCAAACAAAAAATCAAAATGGATGCGAATATTACGGTCATGATTGAAATTAAAAAAACAAATAAAAACATATCGAGTTATTTGTTTGATGACAAAATTTTAGGGTGGGCCGCTAAAGAAAATAGTAAAAAAAGATTTAAAAGTCATAATGATTTATGGACTTTGCAAAGCACAAACCTGTGGGGAAACAAAAAAATAAATAAAAATAGAGAAAATAAAGAAAAAAATTCAAAGATTTTAATTGATCGATTTTTTAAACTTACTGGAATTAAAAAAACAAAAATATTAACTTCATTAAATCATGGTTGGAAATATTCTTCAAATTCTAGATCCTTAAAAGTTAAAAGTTATTGGAATTCTAAATTAAATTTAGGAGTGTGTGCAGACTGGTTTGTGGGTCCTAGAGTGGAGGCTGGATGGATAAGTGCAAACGATCTTTATAAAAAAATAAATAAATAATTTTATTCAAGATTTTTTAAGCGATACTCCCAATTTCCCATTCTTTCATATGTGACTTTGACAATAACTGAAGTTTTTTTATCAAGCCAAATATCAAAATTTAATTTTTTATCTTCTGGAAGAGACATATCTTTAGATATGAGTTTGAAATGATCTGTTTCGTATTGTTTGCCATCAATTGAAATATTTTCCTTACCAATAAAAGTAACTATTTGTTCTTTTATACTTCCAGAAATAGGACTTATTTGCCTTTCTGCTTGTAAAATTTTATGACTCCACCAATTTCCAATAATATTTTCAATTGAAGCTTCACCTGAATATGAAGATCCTTTAATATCAAACTTTTTATTATTTTTATCTAGTTTTAAGTTTACAAATTTTTCTTTTTTATTTTGAAGTGTCTTTGATTGAAAAGATATTAATTTATCTTTTAAATAAATTTCTTCTCCATATCCCTCTACTTTAAATATTGTTGCAGATAGTAATTTTACCTCAAATTTATATTGATTTTTTACTATCGTTTTTTCATCATCTCTTTTGAAATAATAATTGTTATATCCAATTACTTCATCATTTCTTAAGATCTCCATTTCTATTTTGTCAAATTTGTTATAATGACCTATATGAGCTAGAGAAATTGATGAGAAAAATATAACAAGTAAAATAACTGCAAACTTTTTCATTTGCTAGTTACAATATTAGATTTCTTCATTAATAGATATAGCTTATTACAATTATGTTTTTAAAAATAAAAAAAATTCCAAAAGTAAAATGGAGCTCAGAAAAACCATTTAATTTTAAACCAAATTTTTCTACATTTTTTTTCTTATGTTTTGGTTTGTCTTTATTTGGATTGGGTGAAGGATTGTTAATTGTTTCATTTACAGGAGCCTCTCCTTGGAGTGTTTTAGCCCAAGGTATTTCCTTAAATGTTAATTTAAGTATTGGAACTATCACATTATTAATAAGTATTGCTGTTTTAATTTTATGGATCCCTCTTGGCCAAAAACCAGGTATGGGTACAATATTTAATGCTCTTATAATTGCAATTATGATTGATCTCTGTATTAAGTACGTTCCAACACCGTCAAATTATATTCATCAATTATTATTAGCTGTAATTTCTGTAATCATGGTTGGAATAGGTGGGGGTATTTATTTGGTATCAAATTTGGGAGCCGGTCCTAGAGATGGACTTATGATAGGATTACAAAAATTAACTAATTTTCCTATAGCTGTTGTAAGAGCAACATTAGAAATTTCAGTTGTTAGTATTGGATGGTATTTAGGAGGAACGGTTGGTATTGGAACTTTATTATTCGCGTTCGGTATAGGTCCTTGCGTTGCGTTAGGACTTTATTTAGTTGATAAAACTTTTGATTAGGCTGCAGCTATAGCTTTTTCGCTTTTTTTTCTTTCGTGGGGATCAAGAATTGCTTTTCTCAATCTACATGAGTCTGGAGTTATCTCTAAAGCTTCATCTGTATTAAGCATACTTAATTGTTCTGCAATTGACATTTTTCTTACAGGTGTAAGCACGACATTCTCATCAGTACCTTGAGTTCTCATATTGGTTAATTTCTTACCCTTCATTACATTGATTATCATGTCACCTGGTTTAGGTGAAAGACCAACAATCATTCCAGGATAAACAGAGTCATTATGTGTAACAAACATTTCCCCTCGTGCCTGCAAGTTAAAGATAGCAAATGCAACTGCTTTTCCTTGCTCCATTGAAATTAACGCACCATTTCTTCTACCTTCCATCTCTCCTTCAAAAGGACCATAGCTATGAAATATTCTGTTGATCACGCCGTTTCCTTTTGTAAGTGTAAGAAATCTACTTGTGTACCCCATTAGGCCTCTAGTAGGTGCATGAAAAATTAATCTTTTTTTGTTAGTTCCAGTATCTTTTAATTCTATTAGTTTACCTTTTCTTCTATTCATCGAGTCAATTACTTTTGATGAATGTTCTTCATCAAGGTCCATAGTAATTTCTTCAATTGGCTCAAGTTTATTTCCTCCCTCATCAGTTTTGTATAAAACTTTTGGAGGGCTAACTGTCATTTCAAAACCCTCTCTTCTCATTTGAGTTAAAAGAATTTCTAACATTAGCTCACCTCTGCCACTTACAACAAAAGAGTCTTTACCCTGGTTTTCTGAAAATGTAATACCAACATTATTTTGAGCTTCTTGAACCAATCTATCTCTTATTTGGGTGCTGGTTAATTTTTTACCTTCAGTTCCAGCTAAAGGTGAAGTATTTACAGTAATTGTAATTGACATTGTAGGAGGATCTATTGGAGTCGCTGGGATCGGCTCATTTACCTCTAGGTCACATATTGTATCAGCAACGTTTGCTTTTTCTAATCCAGCAACAACCACAATATCTCCAGCCTCGCCCACATCTATTGGAACTTTTTTTGTTCCTTCATATCTAAAAATTTTTGTTAATTTTCCTTCATCAACTTTTTCACCATTTAAATTAATTGCTTTTATTGATTGATTAGCTTTTGCAGTGCCTTGTGTAATTCTTCCAACTAAACTTCTTCCTAAAAAACTATCTGCATAAAGTAGCGTTGATAACATTGCAAAAGGTTTAGTTTTATCAAGTTCAGCAGGTTTTACATGATCAACAATTAAATTTAATAAAGGGTTTAAATTTTCTCTTGGACCTTCAACTTCATGATCTGCCCAACCAGATCTTCCACTTGCATATAGAACTGGAAAATCTAATTGTTCTTCATTTGCATCTAAGCTTACAAATAAATCAAATGTTTCATCTAAAACTTCATCAGCTCTTTGATCTGCTTTGTCTAGTTTATTTATTACAACGATTGGTTTTAATCCTTGTTTTAAAGCTTTTGATAATACAAACTTAGTTTGAGGCATTACACCTTCAGCAGAGTCTATTAATAAAAGAGCTCCATCAGCCATACTTAAAACTCTTTCAACCTCAGCAGCAAAATCTCTGTGGCCTGGAGTGTCAATTATATTTATTCTTGAATTTTTCCAATTAATTGAAGCAGGTTTAGCCAAAATTGTAATTCCTCTCTCTTTTTCAAGTTCACCTGAGTCCATTAATCTTTCATCAACAACTTCATTTTCTCTAAATGAACCGCTTTGTTTCATTAAATTATCAATTAGAGTAGTTTTGCCATGATCAACATGGGCTATGATTGTGATGTTTCTGATATTATTGCTCATAAATTCTGGCTCTTATACATATTTAGAGGGATATTAAAACTCAAAAAAACTCATAACTGGCTTGAATAATTTTCAAAATTCAGGATTAATTTGTCTTTTTTTGCTTATCTTTTTTAAGTTTTCTTTTTTCTTTAAAGCTCAATTTAGGTTTTTTTTTAACACTAGAGTCTTTAAATGATTTACCACTATATCTTTTTGACATGATTAAACTTCACATAAAAAAAAGGCCATCTTGAGATGGTCTTTTTAGAATTAATTTAAGAAAATGAGGGATTACATTTACCTATAAATTACGCCAATACTGACTTATTTAACTTCTTCACTGCAAACTTCACTGCATTTTCAGTCAAAACAGAAAGCAAACAGAAAGGTGACATCATTTCAGGGTTGAGTTAAATTTGAAAAATACAAAAACTTGAATGACTAGAATTATTTATTTTATCCTTTCTTTCTTTATAATGATCGGCGTAACGTTTGCTCATCATGCTAATGAGAAATATGCATATAGTAAAAATTATGCATATAAAATAGGTGATAAAAAAAATGATAACGCCTCTGAGTTTGAATTTGATTTACAAACTAACGATTTATCTAAATTAGTTGAAGAACAACTTAAAGATAAAAAAACTGGTTTAGTTTCTTACATCTTATTTGAAAACAACAAAATTTTAGTTGATCAAAATAGGAAAAGTAAATATCGAGGACCATATCCTTCACATTCTGTAGGTAAAAGTTTAGTAAGTCTTGTAACTGGTTATGCCATGTGTGGTGGTTATATTAATCATACAGTTTTTGATAGAATAGATTATCCAACTGTTGAAGGAACCCTATATGAAAATCAAAAGTTAATACATTTACTTAACATGCAAGCAGGTGATGACGAAATAATTGGTGATAGAATTGGTATTTGGGATAGTAAAATAACAAAAAATAAACAAAGTGTTAATACTATACCCATCAAGACCGCTATGAAAAGATACTTTAAAGGTGTTGATGGTTTAGAACCTGGTAAATATTTTAATTATAGTGCCATGACAACAAATGTAATTATGAACTATGTTATTTACAAAACTGGTGATGACTGGAATAAGTTATTACATAAGATATTTGTAGAAGACGCTAAAGTTGCAAAAAGAGTTTATTTTCATAAAACTTTAAGAAAAGATAAAACTGGTAATAGAAAATCTGGTGAATACGGAAGATATTCTTTCTATGCTGATAGATATGATTATGTGAGAATTGCTAATATGATTATGAAACATTGGAAGAATGATACTTGTGTTGGTAAGTATTTAAAAACAATGTATGAAAATAGAGTAGATAGACAATATGATGAGTATAGTAAGTTTAAAGGTAACCATAGAGTAGCGCAAACTTATGGTGGTCAGTTTCTATGGGATGCTATTGGTTTAGAAGATAGACCTATCTTAATGATGGATGGTTTTGCTGGACAACAAGTGATAATTGATTTTGAAAACAACAGAATTATTACTGCTCATTCTACAGATAGACACTATGACTATTACAGTTTGATATATTTACAATTGAAACCAGATTTGTTTTATAAACCATATGAAAGACAACCTAAAAAATGTACAGGTAGAGATTCTATTGGTAGGATAGTAGAATGTCCAAATCCAGCTTAAGAAATTAATTATTCTTTGTTGTTAATAATAAACTAGGGTTGCCTTCAGCACAGTTTTTTGATTCTAAAAACTTCATTGAACATTCATTGCAAACTTAATTGCAGATTTTTGTTTAGGATAAAAAAAAAGGGCAGTAAAAACTGCCCTTTTTGGATTTTGATTTTGGTTGGAACGATTACATACCCATTCCACCCATTCCACCCATGCCGCCCATACCACCAGGCATTCCACCAGGCATTCCGCCAGCAGCATCTTTTTCCTCTGGTTTGTCAGCGATCATTGCTTCTGTAGTTACTAATAATCCAGCAATTGAAGCAGCGTCTTGTAAGGCAGTTCTCACAACTTTAACTGGGTCTATGATACCCTTTGCAAACATATCACAATACTCTTCGTTTTGAGCATCGTAACCGTTAGTTTTTTTCTTTTGCTCTAATAATTTACCAACTACTACTGAACCATCTACACCAGCATTTTTAGTAATTTGTCTAATAGGAGCCTCTAATGCTTTTCTCACAAGGTCAACACCTGCTTTTTGGTCATCACCTTTTGCTTTGACTTTATCAAGCTCTTGAGCAGCATAAAGAAGTGCACAACCACCACCAGTAACAATACCTTCTTCAACGGCAGCTCTAGTAGCGTTTAAAGCATCCTCAACTCTATCTTTTCTCTCTTTTACTTCAACTTCAGTTGCACCACCAACTTTGATTACCGCAACTCCACCAGCTAACTTAGCTAGTCTCTCTTGAAGTTTTTCTCTGTCGTAATCAGAAGTAGTTTCCTCAACTTGTTGTTTGATAGATGCACATCTAGCTTCGATGTCAGATTTTTTACCACTACCGTTTACGATAGTACTATTATCCTTATCAACTTTGATCTTCTTACAAGATCCAAGATCATCAAGTTTAACGTTTTCAAGTTTTATACCTAAGTCTTCAGATATAACCTGACCACCTGTTAAAATAGCAATATCTTCAAGCATAGCTTTTCTTCTATCACCAAAACCTGGAGCTTTAACAGCAACAACTTTTAAACCACCTCTTAGTTTGTTTACAACTAAAGTTGCTAAAGCTTCACCCTCAACATCTTCAGAAATAATCATAAGTGGTCTGCCAGCTTGAACAACAGCCTCTAAAAGAGGAACCATTGGCTGTAAATTAGTTAATTTCTTTTCGTGTAATAAAATAAATGGGTTATCTAGTTCTGTAGTCATTTTATCACTGTTAGTAATAAAATATGGTGATAGATAGCCTCTATCGAACTGCATACCTTCAACTACATCTAATTCTGTTTCAATACCTTTATTTTCCTCAACGGTAATAACTCCCTCGTTTCCAACTTTTTGCATTGCTTTTGCAATCATTGTTCCAATTTCTTTATCACCATTTGCAGAAATTGTTCCTACTTGAGCAATTTCATCACTGTCTTTTACTTTTTTTGCAGATGCAACAAGGCTTTCTTTTACTGTTTCCACAGCAGCATCAATTCCTCTTTTTACATCCATTGGGTTCATACCAGCTGTTACATACTTTACACCTTCTTTGACAATTGCTTGTGCAAGTATAGTTGCAGTAGTAGTTCCATCACCAGCTTCATCATTAGTTTTGCTAGCAACCTCTTTAACCATTTGTGCACCCATATTTTCAAATTTATCCTCAAGGTCTATTTCTTTAGCTACAGACACTCCATCTTTAGTAATTCTAGGTGCACCATAAGATTTATCCATTACGACATTTCTTCCTTTTGGTCCTAAAGTTACTTTAACAGTATCAGCTAGGATATTTACACCTCTTATCATTGCTGCTCTTGCTTCAGCATCAAATTTAACAACTTTTGCCATTATTTTTCTCCTTTAAATTAAATTACTTACCTGAAATACCCATAATGTCAGACTCTTTCATTATGCTGTATTCTTTACCATTAATTTTGACTTCAGTTCCTGACCATTTGCCAAATAAAACTTTATCACCAACTTTAACATCCATTGGAATTATTTTTCCATCTTCAGTTTTTGCACCACCTCCAACAGCAACAACTTTGCCCTCTTGAGGTTTTTCTTGAGCTGTGTCAGGGATAATTATTCCTCCAGCAGTTTTTTCACTGCCATCTAATACTTCGATTAAAACTCTGTCATGTAACGGTTTAAATTTCATAAATTCTCCTTAATAAATCTTTATAAATATGTGCTTCATATAGATATTTCACCGTCTATTTCAAGATCAGAAAATTTTTAGGATATTAATATTGCTAGTAAATTCTGGATTTTATGGTTTATACCTTAAAATATGTCCAAAAATTTAGATTTAAATGGCTTACAATCGATTGCTGATAATTATGATCTTTTTTATATAGACTTATGGGGTGTTGTTCATAATGGGGTTAATCTTCATGAAAAAGCAATAGCTGTTTTAAATGAACTTTTAAAAAAAAAGAAAATGATAGTACTTTTAACAAATGCTCCACGACCAAATAAAACTGTTCAAAATTTTTTAGAAAAGATGGGCATGGATAAAGTGCTAAGAGACCACGTATTTACATCAGGAGAGGCAGCATTGAATTATTTGAAAAAATCTTACTTATCAAAAAAGTTTTATCACATAGGTCCACCCAGAGATTTTGATTTATTTTATTTATTTGAGAAAAATAAATGTGAAGATATTAGTGATAGTGAATATTTATTATGTACAGGGTTATTTGATGATCATGATAAGGATTTAAAATTTTATAAAGATCTATTTGAAAAACATATTACCAAAAAAATGATTTGCACTAACCCAGATCTAATCGTTGATCGTGGTGAAGTTAGAGAGTTGTGCGCAGGTTCTGTCGCAATGGTTTTTGAAAAAATGGGTGGAGAAGTAGTTTATTTTGGAAAACCACATCCAGAGGTTTATAATCAGTCAATTGATAATAAAAATAAAAAAATATTAGCAATTGGTGATAATTTAAATACTGATATCAGGGGTGCAAATCTTTTAAACTATGATTCTTTATTAATTAGTAATGGAATACATAGAAATGAAATAAAAAATAAAGGTATCCAAGACGTTTCAAAGGAATATGAAGCTATAGTTAATTATATTCAATCAGATTTAAAATGGTAAAACACTATAAAAATTTCAATATTAAAAAAATACACAAAGGATCAATTATTTTAATAGGTAATTTTGATGGTTTGCATTTAGGACATCAAAAATTATTTCAACTAGCACAGTCATATAAGAAAAAATATAATTTAAAGATTGGTGTTGTAAATTTTGATCCAATGCCAAAAATGTTTTTTAACAAAAAATTAAAAAATTTTCGACTTTCTAATATTGATCAAAAAATTAAATTACTAAGTAACTTAAAAGTAGATTTTGTTATAACAAAAAAATTTGATAAAAAATTTTCTAAAACTAAAGCGTTAAACTTTATTTCTCAAATTTTAAATTTAAAATTAAGATCCAAATTTATTTTTGTTAGCGATAATTTTAGATTCGGAAATAAAAGAGAAGGTAATGTTAATTTACTAAAAAAATTCGAAAAATTATTTAATTATAAAGTTGTTAAACCTGAGCCATTAATTAAAAGCAAAAAGATTGTTTCATCATCTTTAATAAGAAATCTTTTAGAAAAGGGTCTACTGAACAAAGCAAACAGTCTTTTAAAAAGACATTGGACGATACAAGGAGTAGTTAAAAAAGGAAGACAAGTAGGAAAAAAAATTGGTTTTCCAACCTGTAACATAGATATCGGTGATTATGTTTTAGCAAAACCAGGAGTTTATGTCGTAAAGGTGTTGAGGAAAAATAGTAAGAAACATCTTAAAGGAATTGCTAATCTTGGATATAGGCCAACATTTAATCAAAAAAAAATATTACTAGAAGTTCATTTATTTAATTTTTCTGGAAATCTTTATAATAAACTTTTAACAGTAGAGTTTTTAAAGTTTATAAGGAAAGAAAAAAAATTTAATAATGTTAATCAACTAAGAGCTCAAATTAAAAAAGATTTAAATATTGCAAAAAAGACTAAATGACAAAACCACAAATAAATTTGCCAAAAACAGCTTTTTCAATGAAAGCCAACCTGCCTACTAGAGAACCAGAAATTCTTGACTATTGGAAAAAAATAAATCTTTACAATGAATTAAGAAACGAGAGTAAAGGGAGAGAGAAATTCGTTCTACATGATGGCCCACCTTATGCTAACGGAAATATTCATATGGGAACAGCTCTAAATAAAATTCTTAAAGACATCATTGTAAAATTTCATCAAATGGATGGAAAGGATTCAATTTATGTTCCTGGCTGGGATTGTCATGGTTTACCAATTGAATGGAAAATCGAGGAACAGTATAAAAAAAATAAAAAAAACAAAAACGAAGTTCCAATAGTTGAGTTTAGAAAAGAATGTAGAACATTTGCTGAGAAATGGATTGAAGTTCACAAAACCCAATTTAAAAGATTGGGTGTTGTGGGGGATTGGGAAAATTACTACTCTACGATGAGCTTTGGAGCAGAAGCACAAATAGTTAGGGAGCTTGGTAAATTTTTAAAAGAAGGAAGTTTATATAAAGGTTTTAAACCTGTATTGTGGTCAACGGTTGAGAAAACCGCACTTGCAGATGCTGAGGTAGAATACCAGGATCATAAATCAGATACAATTTATACGTCATTTAAAGTTAAATCATCTGATTTAAAAGATTTAGTTGGAAGCGAAATAATGATTTGGACTACAACTCCGTGGACAATACCAGCTAATAAAGCTTTAGCATATAACGAATCTCTTGATTATATAATATTAGAAATAAATGAGGAAGGTGATTTTAAAAATAGAAAAATTGTTATTGCAGAAGCTCTGCTAGAATCAGTCGTTAAAGAGTGTGGATTAAATAATTATAAAAAAATTCATACTTTTAAAGGAAAAGAATTTAGTAAAACTATTTGTAGTCACCCTTTTTTAAATCTTGGTTATGATCATGATATCCCAATGCTAGAGGCTAGATTTGTAACTACTGAGCAAGGAACTGGAATAGTTCACTGCGCACCAAGTCATGGACCTGATGACTTTAATTTATGTTTAAATAATGGAATTAAAGCAATTGAAACTGTTGACGGAGATGGAAAATATACAAACAATGTGAAATTGTTTGAAGGAATTCATATTTTTAAAGCAAATCCTATTGTAATAGAAAAACTAAAAGAGCAAAAAAATTTATTATTTAATGGCGAGTTAGTTCACTCATACCCACATTCATGGAGATCTAAGGCTCCACTTGTTCATAGAGCTACACCACAATGGTTTATTTCAATGGAAAGTCATAAATTAAGAGACAAAGCATTAAAGGCTATTGATGAAACAACTTTTTATCCAAGCAAAGGTAAAGAAAGATTAAAATCAATGATAGAAACAAGACCTGATTGGTGTGTCTCAAGACAAAGAGTTTGGGGAGTACCTCTTCCAATTTTTGTAAATAAAAAAACAAAAGAAATTTTAATTGATGATGATGTAATAGAGAATATTGCATCGATTTACGAAGAAGAAGGTTCGGATTGTTGGTTTTCAGATGATCCTCAAAGATTTTTAGGAAATAAGTACAAAGCTGAGGAATTCGAAAAATTAAGTGATATTGTTGAAGTTTGGTTTGATAGTGGCTCAACTCATTCATTCGTTTTAGAAAAAAGAGATGATTTAAAATGGCCAGCATCAATGTATTTAGAGGGGTCAGACCAACATAGAGGCTGGTTTCATTCATCATTACTAGAATCTTGTGGAACTAGAGGAAGAGCTCCATTTGAATCAATTTTATCTCATGGATTTGTTGTAGATGGTAAAGGTTTAAAAATGTCTAAATCTTTAGGAAATGTAATTGCACCAGAAGATATATTAAAAAAATATGGAGCTGATATTTTAAGAATTTGGGTAGCCGCATCTAACTATGCAGAGGATTTAAGAATTGATCACTCAATTTTAGATCAGCACGCTGACTCTTACAGAAAAATTAGAAATACATTTAGATATTTACTTGGAAATATTAATGATAATTATGAAGAAGTTGATTTTGAAAAAATTAATTTATCTGATTTACCTGAATTAGAACAATTCATGCTTCATAAAATTTATTCTTTGAATGAAAATTTTAAAAATTATTTTGATAATTATGATTTTCATAATCTTTATAAAGAGTTATTAAATTTTTGTACTGTTGATTTATCTGCATTTTATTTCGATATCAGAAAAGATAGCCTTTACTGCGATCCAAAAGAATCTAAAAATAGAAAATCAACAATTATTTTACTCAATATTATTTTAAATGCTCTACTAAAATGGTTTGCCCCAATTCTTTCTTTTACTACTGAGGAGATATTTAAATTGTTGTTTAAAGATAAAAAAAGCATCCATTTAGAAAGTTTTTTGGATTTTCCAAAAAGCTTTAAGAATGAAGAATTAAACGATAAGTGGATTGAATTAATTAAGATAAGAAATATTTGCAACATAAGCATCGAGATAAAAAGAGCTAATAAAGAAATTGGTTCAAGTTTAGAGGCAGATTTGAAAATTCAACTAAATAAAAAACTAGAAGAATTGACTACTCATGTTGATTTTTCTGAACTTTGCATCACCTCAAAAGCTGAAGTTGTCTATAAAGACGACGTCGAGACAACTGCAATCACAAATAAAGCAAAGGGATCTAAATGTTTAACTTGCTGGAAAATCAAGGAAACATCTTGCAACAGAAGTAATTGTCCAATGAATTTGTAATGATTTTAAAAAATTCAGTAAAAATTTTTTTAATCAACTTTTTATTTGTACTTACAATTTTTTTATGTGACAGGTTGTCTAAAGTTTATGTAATTTCTTTAATTGATAAATTCCCTGAAAATGAAATTTTTTCATCTCAATTTTTAAATATAGTACTAATCTGGAATGATGGAATAGCTTTTGGTTTATTTAGTTTTAAAGAAAATTTATATAATATTCTTACGTTTGTAATATTATTAATAATTTTAATTATTATTTATATAGCAATAAAAAGCAATGGACTGAGGAGATATTCTCTTTTGATGATAATAGGGGGGGCATTAGGAAACGTTTATGATAGAATATTTAATAAATCTGTTCCTGATTTTATTGATTTTCACATTGGAAATTTTCATTGGTTTGTATTTAATGTAGCAGATATATTTATAACTTTAGGCGTATTAATTATGATTTCTTTAGAATATATTGATAGTAGTAAGAAGAATTAATTAAAATTCATGAGATACTTTAAAATTTTAATTTTTATGCTGATACTAGCATCACTTTATTCTTGCTCCACTGTAAGAGAGGGTTTTACAAATCCAAAAAAGAAAAGCAGTGATGAGTTTTTAGTAGAAAAAAAATCTCCACTTGTAATGCCTCCAGATTTTAATGATTTACCTTCTCCAAAACCCGAGAAAAATATAGGTGATAATAGCACGAACATAAAAGATTTAGTTACTAATACAGAAAAAAATACAAGTAATTCTGAAAATTCAACTGAGACTGATAAAAGTTTTGAAAACAAATTGTTAGAAAAAATTAAAAAAAATTAATGTTAACAAAAAATATTGTTTTTAAAAATTTTAGGAAAAATAGAAATTCTTTAAATATCAAGTCTAAACTAAAATCGTTAATTCAAGAGAATAATTCTATACTTCGTTCATTAAGTAAAAATTATCAAAATAATTTTAATAAAAAAACAATTAATAAATACAAAAAATATTCAAATTTTAGAATTATTGGCATGGGAGGATCTTCTCTTGGTACACAAACTATCTATGAATTTTTAAAACATAAAATAAAAAAGAATTTTTTATTTTTTGATAATTTAAAACCAAGTATTAAAAACAATTTAAAAAATTATACCAATATAGTGGTTTCAAAATCGGGCAATACAATTGAAACTATTGTCAATTCGAATATATTAATTAATAAAAAAGATAAAAATATTTTTATTACAGAAAATAAAAAGAGTTTTCTTTATTCATTAGCCAATCAATTAAAGTCTGAGATTATTCATCACAATAATTTTATTGGCGGAAGATATTCAGTTTTATCTGAAGTTGGTATGCTGCCTGCAGAATTAATGGGTCTAAATTCTAATAATTTTAAACAATTTGGTTCACTCATTAAAAATAAAAAATTTCTAAATTCTTTAGTAGAGAATGTAGATGCCATAATAAACTTTCACAAAAAAAAAAAATATAATTCAATAATAATTAATTATGATGAAAAGTCAGAAAGTTTATTTAAGTGGTATCAGCAATTAGTTGCTGAAAGTTTAGGTAAACAAGGTAAAGGTTTATTACCAATTGTATCAAAAATGCCAAAAGATAATCATAGCGTGATGCAGCTTTATTTGGATGGATTTAAAAATAATTTTTTTACTTTTTTCTACGTGCACGAAAATAAATCTGACAAATTAAATAATAGCACCTTAATGACCTCTCAAAATTATTTAAAAAACAAAAGAATTAATGATGTAATTTACGCTCAAAAAAAAGCTACAGAAAATATTTTTCTTAAAAACAAAATACCTTTTAGAAGTTTTGAAATAAAAAAAAGAGATGAGAAAACTTTAGGTGAGTTGTTTAGTTTCTTTATATTAGAAACAATTTTAATAGGCAGATTATTAAATATTGACCCCTATGACCAACCAGCCGTTGAGCTGATAAAGACAGAGACAAAAAGACTTTTACTTTGAAAAAGAAAAAAATAATATTTTTGAAATACCATAAGTTTTTTTTTCAATAACTTCAAAACTTGGAATTAAAATTTCTTGTTCTTTTTTATGTCTGTGCATAATTATAATTCCATTCTCAGATAAAATTTCACTTTCTTTAATTGCTTTAAAAATAATTTCTAATTTATTATCTTTGTAAGGAGGATCTAAAAATATTATATCAAATTCTCTTTCTAATCTTTCAAAAAAATCATTTTCATAAATATTTTTGTCAATAATTTCATAGACAATATTAGATTTTAAATTATTTAAATTTTTTTTTAAAATTTCTAGAACTTCTTTGTAATTCTCTACAAAAATTACTTTTTTAGCTCCTCTTGATAGACACTCAATACCAAAAGATCCAACACCTGAAAATAAATCTAATACCTTTGAATCAATTAGGTTTACTTTAAATTTACGTGAATGAGCTAAAATATTAAATATAGATTCTTTGGTTAGGTCTTTTAAAGGTCTAGTTTTGTTATCTTTAGGTCTTTCAATCTTTCTTCCCTTAAAATTTCCTGAGATAATTCTCATTTTTCAATAACTTTATAACCAATATCTTTTCTATAAAAACCTTCTGACCAGTTTAATTTGTTTAAGTTTTTATAAATATTTTTTTGGGCTACTTTAAAATCATCTGAAATATTTACAAGATTAAGTACACGTCCACCAGTAGCAAAAATTTTTTTATCTTTTCTTATTGTTCCAGCATGAAATAAAAATTCGTTTTTATTTAATAAAAGTTGATCTAATTTTTCAATTTCAACATTTTTCAAAAATGAATCAGGATAACCTTTTGAACATACGACAACACATAGACTTTTTTTATCATGCCATTCAATTTTAATTTTATTTAATTTTTTATCACAACAAGCAAAAAAAATGTCACTAATATCTGATTTTAATTTTGGTAGAATGGTTTGACATTCTGGATCACCCATTCTCACGTTATATTCAATAAGATAAGGTTCATTATCAACTATCATTAATCCAGCATATAAAAAACCTTTATAATTTGTCCCTAAATCCGATAAACCTTTCATTGTTGGTTTAATAATTCTATTCATTATTTTCTCTTCTAATTTATTATTAATTAATCTTGATGGTGAATAAGCCCCCATACCACCAGTATTTTTGCCTTTGTCACCTTCTAAAACTCTTTTGTGATCTTGAGCAGTACCAAAATTTTTAAAAATATTACCATCATGAATAGTAAAAAAACTCATTTCCTCTCCATTTAAAAATTCTTCAATGAGTAAATTTTCTGCTTCACCGAACTTACCATCAAAAATTTCATCTATTGCAATTTCGCCATCACTTTCGTTGTTACAAATATAAACACCTTTACCTGAAGCTAAATTGTCTGCTTTTATAACAACAGGAAATTTAGATTTTTTTAAAAAATTTTTAGAATCATCTTTATTTTTAAAAATACCAAATTTTGCAGTTGGAATATTATATTTTTGACAAAGTTTTTTTGTAAAAATTTTAGATCCTTCTAGTTGAGATGCTATTTTATTTGGACCAAAGACTTTTATTTTAAATCTTTCTAGATAATCAACTATTCCATCAACTAAAGGTTTTTCTGGGCCAACAATAATTAAATCAATATTATTTTCTAAGATATAATTTTTTAGGCTTTCAAAATTATCTAGTTCAATTTGTACATTCTCAGCAACATTTTCAGTACCTGCATTACCTGGAAAACAGTAAATTTTTTCTATTTTATCTGAATTTTTAATAATTTCACAAATGGCATGTTCTCTACCACCACTTCCCAATATTCCAACTTTCATATAAAACTATATAAACTAAAAATGACAAAAAAATTAGCAAAATTAAAATATTTACCAAATAATTTTCAGGTTATAGAAAATGGTGATTTTGTTCAGTGTGCAGTTTCAGGTAAAAAAATTAATCTCGAAGATTTGACTTATTGGAATGTTGATTTACAAGAAGCATATTATTCATACAAAGAAGCTTCTGAAAAAAGAGAGAAAAGCAACAAAACGTAACACTTATTTCCATCGATTATGAGACCAGATCCAGTCCTCAGGTTTAATTAAAATCATCTTTTCAAGAATTTTATTCAACTCACTAGTTATATCTTCAATTGTATTATGATTAGAAAATTTAATTGGTTTGCTAATAGTTATTTTAAAATTAATACCATGTATTCTTTCTATATAAACTGGTATTACAGGAATATTAAATTTTTTAACTAATTGAGCCGGAATTGTTGTTGTTAAAGCTCTTTCATTAAACAAATTTGCATAAATTCCTTCCGACACTCTTTGATCAATCATTAATGCTGTAGAAAAGTTATTTTTTTTCAAATTAATTAATTTTTTCAAACCACCAATCCCTTTTTTAATTTGATTTTTACAAATATATTTTTTTCTTACTCTCTCCATTATTCTATTTAAAAAAATGTTATTTAAAGGACGGTATATTGCTGATAAATTTATACCTGACTTTTCAATATGCATAGCCATCAATTCAAAATTACTAAAATGTCCCGAAATAAATATAACTTGTTTATTTGATAATTTTATATCTTTAAGAATATCTAATCCTTCTATTTTAACGTTAGAAGCAAGCTTTCCAGATCTGAAATCTTTTATGAACATAAATTCTGCAAAAACTCTTCCATAATTATTCCACATTAATTTAGTTTTAACTTTTAACTCTGAGATATTAATATTTGGAAAAGCTTTTTTTATATTTTTATGAATTATTTTTTCTGACCTAAAAAAAGGTCCAATTAATTCGAAAACTTTACCACTTAGATTTGATGATAGATTTGGTCCTAAAACTTTAAATATTAAATAACTTGTAATGGCAAATATAAATTGAGTAAAATATTTAATATATTTCATATTTTAAATTATAAATTTGATAAAATTTTCTTCATCAACTATTTTTAAATCTGATTTTATATACTTGATTTTGTCAAGAAGCTTACCGTCTAGTCTTAAATAATCCTTTTCTGTTGTAATTATTTTACAATTTAAACTTTCTGCTTCTATCAAAATTTTTCTAATGTCTTCATTTTTATAATTATAATGATCTGGGAATTCAAATTCTTTTAAGATATTAAATTTAAAATTTTTAATCATGGCAATAAATGTCTGGTGATTACCAATACCTGAAAAGGCAATATATTTTTCATTTCTATCAAAATCATCTAAATTAGTTGGTTCATATTTTCCCAAAAAAATTTTAATTTTTGGATTAATATCTAAAATTTTATTTTTCAAATTATTAACATTTTCTAAATTTCCGTTCAAAAAAAGACAATCATATTTTTTAAGATTTGTAATATTTTCTCTTAAAGGACCAGCTGGTATCGTCATACCATTTCCTATCCAGTTAATATTATTAAAGCACACTATGCTCAGATCATACTTTATTGATCTATCTTGAAGTCCATCATCAAAAATTGCTACTTCGTATTTTGCTGACTCAGCATTTTTAATTGCATTGATCCTTGTAGAAGACATATAAAGTTTTCCATTTCTTTGTAAGATTTTTTGTTCATCAATTTGATTTTTGTAAAATTTTTTAACAAAACAAGATTTTATTTTTTTTTCTGTTAAGATCTTGTTTATCTTCAAACTAAGTGAAGTTTTTCCTGTTCCTCCAACATACATATTACCTACGCAGATTGTTTTTATTCCAAATGTTTTTGGTTTAGATATTCTAAAAAAAATTCCTAAAAATTTAATTAAAAGAGATAATGGATATAGCAAGTATGCAAATATATTTGGGTTTTCAAGGTCCCAAAAATTAGGTTTTTTTAAATTCATCTTTAATAAATTTATCTATTTCATTTATAGTTTTTTGTAGAATTTTTTCTCCAATATTTTTTATTTTTGAACCCATTTTTTTATTTTTTTTAAAAATTATCGAAGAAGCAAGTTTTTTTGGTGCATAAATTTTTTTGGAAATCTTTAAAGTTCCTAGAAGTTTATAAACATCCTTAAAGTTATCTACATTTGGACCATGAAATATTTTTGCTCCAAATCTAGCGGCTTCTAGCGGGTTCTGCCCACCACGTTTAATAATTGATCCACCTAGAAAAACTGATGATGCAATCTTGTGAAATTTTTTTGTTTCCCCGAAGCTATCTACTAAGTAAATGTCTACATTATCTAGATTTTTTAGTTTTGAAGAATGAAGAGTTACATTTAAATTTAAGTTCTTAAGTTCTTTTGATATCTCTTTTACTCTGTCCACATGTCTTGGTATAATAATAGTTAAAAGG
>CABZPD010000013.1 GCA_902527415.1 uncultured Pelagibacteraceae bacterium
TACCAGTGCATGTGGGAATTACTGGGCCATTAAAAATATCTAGCTTAATTAAATTTGCTAATATTGTTGGGGCAAAAAATTCCTTAAACTTTCTTAAATCTAATTTTACTAAGGCATTAGATTTATTGAAACCTAAAGACCCTAATGATTTAATTGGGAAAGTTAAATCGCATACTGATAACTTCCACATTTATACATTCGGCGGCTTGAAGGAAACTAACAAGTGGTTGAAGGAGAATAGTTATGTCTAATGAATTTGACTATACTAAACTAAAACATGTTACTTCTGTTGATCAATCAGATAGAGAAGTACCATATAATTTAAGACAAAGTGGGCCAACAAAAGTTGAAATGCTAATTTCAACAAGGGTAAGAAAATCACCTTATTGGCATTTATCAATGCAGGCAGGTTGTTGGAGAGCAACTGTATACAATCGTATTTATCATCCAAGAGGTTATGTAAAACCTGAAGATGGTGGGGCTATGGTTGAATACGATGCGATCGTTAACCATGTAACAATGTGGAACGTTGCTGTTGAAAGACAAATAAGAGTAAAGGGTCCAGATGCAGAAAAATTTACGGACTATGTAATCACTAGAGATGCAACAAAAATTTCTCCAATGAGAGCAAGATACGTTATTTTATGTAACGCTTATGGTGGAGTTTTAAATGATCCAATTCTTTTAAGAATTTCAGAAGATGAGTTTTGGTTTTCATTATCAGACTCTGATATTGGAATGTATTTACAAGGTGTTAATGCTGACGGAAGATTCAATTGTACTATTGAAGAAATTGATGTCAGTCCAGTTCAAATACAAGGACCTAAATCAAAAGCATTAATGAAAGATCTATGTGGTGATCAAGTTGATTTTGATAATATGCCTTTCTACGGCCTAGCAGCTGCTAAAGTTGGAGGAAGAGATGTTGTTATTTCTCAGTCTGGTTTTTCAGGTGAGGCTGGTTATGAGATTTATTTAAGAAATTCAACTTTGTACGCTGAAGATATGTGGAATGCTGTGCTTGCAGCTGGAAAAAAACATAGCTTGATGGTTATTGCTCCTGCTCACCATAGAAGAATTCAAGCGGGTATTCTTTCATGGGGACAAGACATGGATCAGCAGCACAATCCGTTCCAATGTAATTTAGGTTATCAAGTTTCTTTGTCTGGAAAAGGAGAATGGAACAAAACAGCAGATTATGTTGGTAAGGCTGCACTAGAAAAAATGAAAGAAGAATTAAAAGCAGGAAAAAAACCTTACAAACTTCAATTAGTTGGTATGGAATTAGGTGGCAAACCTATTGATAATTATGCACCTGACTTTTGGTTAGTTTCACCAGAAAGTGGCGGAGATCCAGTAGGATTTTTAACTTCACCTTGGTGGCATCCTGAGAAGAAAACAAACATTGCAATGGGATATGTTCCTTTCGATGGAACGTTGAATGCAAATGGTTTTCCAAAAGGAAAAGTGGGAACTAAATATAAAGTTCATCTACCAGAACAATATTCAGAAACTCCAGGAAAACCTGTAGATGCTGTTGTGGTGGATATTCCATTCAAAGAGTCTTTCAACGCAAATACAAGAGAAGTTGTAAAAGGCTAAAATTTACTATTGGGGAGCTAATTTCAGCTCCCCTTTTCAATTCTAATGACCAAAAGTTTTCTAATAGCAGTTTGCATTATCATTGCTATTGCTTTAATAATATTTCCATTAATTGTTTCTTATAAGGCTCAAAAAAATAAAAATAAAAAAAATTAATGTTTGGTGAATTTTTAAATATAATTTTCAAATCAATAAAATTAGATAAAACTCTTTATTCAGATAACAAAAATTTTGGCGAAGCTTCAATATACTTTGCTGGTATTATAATGATCCTAGATGGTATCGCTGGAGCAGTAGCAGCGAATACTATTATTAAAACAGCTATTGCAATGTCTGGTCTAACTGCAATAATTACTTGGCTAATATGGGCAATTTTTATTTTTGTAATTGGAGTTAAATTATTTCCTGACAAACAAACAAAAGTATCGTTCAAAAAAGTTTTAACAGCTGTTGGATTTGCACATGCTCCTGGTTTATTGAGATTTTTTGCGGTCACACCAGATTTAATGATACCAATAATTTTTCTTACTCAGTTCTGGATTTTTGCAGGTTTAATAATTTCAACTAAACAAATATTGAGTTTAAAATCTAATTTTAAATCTTTTGGGATTGTGCTTTTATCCTTTTTAATTATTGCATTTTTATCTATCTCATTTGTGATGAGTAGAATGAATATGCTTCCAGTAAGTCAAATCAGCTAAAGTGGAAATATAGTCTTAGATACTCTACAAGATTTACATAATTTAAACCCAGTAAGAATTAAATTTTGAGTAACACTCTCGTCTTCCTCTTTGCATTCATCACAAATATTGTTTAATTCTTCAATATCTACCTGTAGATTTTTTTCATCAATTTTATCAATCATTATCTGTCAAACCAGCACCTGCCGCACCCTCTTTTAAACTGTCACTCTCTTCAACAAAAGTTTCTTCGGATAACTTATATAAATTATTCCATTCAACGTCTGTAAAGTTATCTTCATTTTCAAGTAGATTGACCTCAATTGTATTCGCTATTTTTGGAAATTCTTGATCAATAAAATTCGAAAAAATATTTACATTTAGATTTAGTAACATTTTTTTTTCATCTATTTTTACATTAATTTTTTTTCCAATAATTTCTGACGAACGACTTATGAAGGAAATAAAAATTATTGGATAAGCAACATTTTTAAACTCAATTTTTTTTAGATTTTCTAAAACATTTATTTGATCTAAAAAACTGACACCTAAAGTAATTGGACAGAAAGGATAATTCGATGAAAAGTTGTTTTCACTAATTAAATTTAAATTTTCAAATTTACTTTTATTTTTTTGATTAAAATATTCATTAAGGTGCTTAATACCAGGTAAACTAAATAACTCTAACAATCTTATACTTTTTCCTGTTTCCTCGGAAACTCCCCAAGAATATCCTGCTGCCTTTGAAGCTCTTTTAACAGTAGTTTCAATTTCACTCAGTGATTTCATTATTAAATATTTGTTTTATATACCCACTGCTCGTCATAACTTTTTAACTCATTTGGAAGTGGAGCTCCTTGGAACATACAAATTCTTAACCATTTGTCAGATCGTGGATCAAATTTTAATGCCCCAAAAAAAGACAATTTTAGTCTAAGCATATCAATTGGCATTAAATCTTTACCAATTGTATTATCTTGTATTTCTGAATAAGGAAATTTTTCTACAATGAATGCCCTCCTCACGACATGTCTTAATTCAGAATTTGATGTTAAAAATTCAGCGATAGTTAAACTATTTTTTGAGACTAATAATTTGTCATAAAGTTTTTTTATATCTCTTGCTATCGCCAACGGCTGTTCTAATTCTGTTCCATGCTCCTCAAAACGATCAGCTAATCTGGGTTCCTCTTTATTTTTTGAAATAAACCAAAAATTTTTATTATTTTCTTTCTCTTCAAAATTAATATCTAAAATGTTAGGATACTTTGCTTCAATGATATTTCGCAATTCTTCAACTTTTCTATAAGCTGGAATATTAAAATATTTCTCTTCATCTGAGCTCATTTCTTTAACCAGAGGATTTACAATATTGTTGTAGGGTTCCATCATTATTGAAACTATGTATTCAATACATTCCTCACAAGTATTGTCCTCTAACCATTGATAGATTTTGTTAAAAGGATATTTGCTCTCGAAATTAAAATCTTTGTCTATAAAATTTAAAAATTTTTCAACATCTTTTAGTAATGATGTGATTTTTGTTTTCTGATATTCACTATCAGTATTCCAGCTTGTAATATTTTTTAAAGATTTTTTTATACAATCTATAAACAAATCACTATCTTGACTTTCTACATCTTTGATTTCTCTAATTTTCTTAAGTGCTTTTTCTCTACTTAAAATCCAATTATTTAATAGAGTTGGGTGATTGACTATAAATGGAGCCATGCCCAAGCCTGTAGAATTACCTATTCCTAAGTTTTTACAAATATTATCATCTAGCTTAACAGCTGTTTTTGGATTTTTGTGATAAGCAACATGATTAACTTGATCAAAAGTAAATTGTCTTACCAAATATACCAACATCATTTCTAATCTGAATGGACCATTAATTTCTTCACGATTTTTAATTCGAAATCGATCTGCAAGACCAAACTTACCAGAGCCATATACTGCTGTAGTTCTATATAAATAGCCTACTTTTGATAATAAGTTTAAATCTGGCTGCTGACCTTTGCTCAAACTTTCAACTACGTGATTGTAAACTCTTACTGATTTGTTTGCTCTCGATAAAGTTAATTCTTTATAAGAAAGTCTACCAACTTCTTGTTTTGGAACTTCATTTTTTAATCTATCGATATCTTTCTTAGTTGGGACTCCATCGTGTAATGTAAAAGCAGCATCCCATTTTGTTGCAATAACTCTGTCTGATCTTTCTTCGTCTTTGATTTCATTTGCAAAACAAACTAAAGAATAAACTCTTTTATTTTTTTTAAATGAATAAACAGCTTCTCCAAAACCATTTTCATTTAAATTAAATAAATCTCTTTTATACTCCCATTCTTTAAATTCATTAAGAAAACTTCTTAAAAAAGATAATTTTGATTGATGAAAAGATCCTAGCCTTGATAATTTCATTATCTTATTTGGGTCTCTTAATTCAACTTTCATAATTAAATAGATTTATAAAAATTGTACCAGTTATTTCCAAGTATTCCATGTGTCTCGGTTTCTGAAAAACCTGCTTTTTTTAGACCTTTTTCAATATTTGAAAACCCTCTTGCATCAAGAAACCAATCAGGTTGTTTTGGAAAACCTGGTTTATTTTTAGAACCTTCACCATAATTTTTACTTTTAGACCAAGAGCCATTTCTCATCCATTCAACGACAGTATCTGGATGATCTAAACAAAGATCTGATCCTATTCCTATTTTTTTTACATCCATTATTTCAGCTGTTTTTGCCACCATTTCACAAAAACTATCTAAAGTACAATTTGTGTTATCTTTTAAGTGATGAGGGTATAATGATAAACCCAACATACCACCACTATCACTCAAAACTTTTAATAAATCTGAAGATTTGTTTCTTTTCGCTGGATGCCAAAAAGAGGGATTAGCATGAGTAATTGCAATTGGCTTTTCACTAAATTCAATTGCATCAAGAGTGCTTTTTTCTGCAGAATGTGACATGTCAACCACAAGACCAACTCTATTCATTTCTCTTATAACCTCACGTCCAAAATTTGTAACTCCGCTATCTACTTTTTCATAACAACCTGTTGCTAGCAAAGATTGGTTATTATAAGTAAGTTGCATAAATCTACATCCTAATTGATGAACCTTTTCAACAAGATTAATGTCGTCTTCGATTGGTGAACAATTTTGAAAACCAAAAAATATTGCAGTTTTGTTTTCTTTATTAGCTTTATCAATATCTTGGAAATTTTTACCAAGAAAAATTAAATCAGAATTTTCATGAAATAATTTTTCCCATTTTTTAATTTCAAGTTGTAATTCATCAAAATCTTCATGGTAAACAATAGTAACATGAACAGCATCTAATCCGGCAGATCTATTGATCTCAAAGATTTTCCTAGACCAGTTACAATATTGAAGATTATCGATTTTATAATTCATAGAATGCTTAACTCTAATCAATATGCATTTTAAATACTATTAATTTTATTGAAATTTTAAGTTAATTTTGAAATAAACAGATTGATCAATTTTCATGAAAAAAAATAGTAAATTAAAAGTTTCAATCATAATGGGAAGTCAATCTGACTATAAAGTAATGAAACTAACCGAAAAAACCTTAAAAAAAATTGGAGTTTCGTTTGAGACAAAAATTATATCTGCTCACAGAACACCACAAAGAATGTATGAATATGCTGCAAAAGTTGAGCAAAATCATATAGGAGTAATAATTGCAGGTGCTGGAGGATCTGCTCATCTTCCAGGCATGGTATCAGCACTTACACATGTGCCAGTACTTGGTGTTCCTGTTGAAAGTAAAAAACTTAAAGGTTTAGATAGTTTGTTATCAATTGCACAAATGCCTAAAGGAATTCCTGTGGGAACGCTTGCTATAGGAGAGGATGGCGCCATTAATGCTGCTTTATTAGCTGCAGCAATAATTGCTAATAATAATTCAAATGTTCGAAAAAAACTTAAAAATTTTAGGACATCACAAACTAAATCTGTAAAGAAATTTCCAAAATAAAATGTCAGAAATTACTCTTGGTATCATTGGGGGTGGTCAACTTGGAAGTATGCTTGCAATAGCGGCTAAAAAATTAAATGTTAAATCTGTTGTTTTTTGTGATGACATAGATGCGCCAGCACAAAATTTTTGTAATCAATTTGTTACAGGTAGTTATGATAATAAAGAAAAAATATCAGAATTTATAAATCAGGTTGATTTGGTCACTTATGAATTTGAAAATATTCCTTATGAAACATTAAATGAAATAAACAAATTTAAACCTGTTTTGCCAAAGCCTTCGGTTAACAGATTAATTCAACATCGATTGGCTGAAAAAGATTTTGTTAATAAATTAAATATTAGAACAACCAGATATGTTTCAATTGAAAAAAAATCTAACATAGATGCCTTAGAGGATTTTTTACCAGGAATATTAAAAACAACAACACTTGGTTATGATGGCAAAGGTCAATATCCAATTAAATCAAGTGAAGATCTTAATTCATTGAACATTGATTTTTCAAAAGGATATATTCTTGAAAAACTTGTAAAATTAAAAAAAGAGATTTCAATTATAATTACAAGGTTTAGTAATAATAAATATGAAATTTATGAACCAATAGAAAACTCACACGAAGATCAAATTTTAAAATATTCAAAAATACCTGCTGATATTAATGAAAAGATTTTTAATCAATCTAAAGATTGGGCAATGCTAATTGCTGAGGAGCTTAAATATATAGGAACTTTATGTGTAGAATTTTTTATTGACAGAAATGATAATCTTTATGTTAATGAGATTGCACCTAGAGTACATAACTCAGGACATTTAACAATAAATGCTTTTAATGTGAGTCAATTTGAAAATCATGTGAGAGCTGTATGTGGTTTAGAGCAAATTCCTATAAAAAAAATATCTAATGCTAAAATGATGAATTTGCTTGGCGATCAAATTACTCATTATAGAAATGTACAAAAGTTTAATGAAAATGAATTTTTCTTTGATTATTTAAAAAAAGATATAAAAGAAAAAAGAAAAATGGGTCATATCACAACTTTAGTATAAATGTTAAAATCGATAGAAGGTAATTTTGATAATCCAGAAGTTAATGAGCTTTTAACCAAACATTTTGTGGAGCTTAGAGCTGCTTCTCCAGAGGGAAGTGCTCACGTCCTAGATATTCCAGGTTTAAAAGTACCATCAATTAAATTTTGGAGTTTGTGGGATAATGAAAAACTGATTGGTTGCGGTGCTTTAAAATTTTTAGATAAAGAACATGGGGAATTTAAGTCGATAAGAATTCACGACAATTTTAGAATGCAAGGCCAAGGGATTAATGTAATTAATCATTTAATTACTGAAGCTAAAAAACTTAAAATAAAAAGATTAAGTATTGAAACAGGAGCAGGTGATTTTTTTATACCAGCAAGAAAACTTTTCAAAAAAACTGGTTTTACAGTATGCGAGCCTTTTGCACACTATAAAGAAGACATCAATTCTGTTTATTTAACTAAGCTTATTGATGATAGATAAAAATTATTTTTTAACTGTTGATGTATTTTGTTGACAAAACCCAATAAAATCTAAAGAAAGCCAATATTACTTAATTATAAGTAATAATTAAACATAACAAAAAGTAAGAAGAAAAATATGAGTCTACAAGGTAAAGTAAAGTGGTTCAATCCAACCAAAGGTTTTGGTTTTATTGAAAGAGAAGATAAAGAAAAAGATGTGTTTGTACATGTTTCAGCGGTAAGAGATGCTGGTATGAACGGTTTAGATGAGGGTCAAGCTTTGACTTTCGATGTTGAAGATGGTCCTAAAGGTCCTTCAGCAGTTAACTTAAAAACTGCGTAATTTCACAACTTCCTATTGGCTGAAAAATTTAATTTAGAATAACTAATTAAATATTCAGCCAATACCTTATTTAAAAACAATCTTTAAACACAATTATTAATTATAGATTTAAATTAAAAAATTAATAAATTAATCAAAATTATGATCGGAATTTTAGGTGGAATGGGTACACAAGCAGGTCTTGATTTTTGTAACAAGCTTGCGGTTCTGAATAGAGGAAAAATTGATCAAGAGTATCCATTATTTTTACTTTATAACAAATCAAATATTCCTGGGAGACCTGAATCTATTGGCTCTCAAACTAAAAATCTTTCAAACAAATCTACAAATAAAAAAAGTAAAGCAAAATATAACAAAGTTTTAAAGAGTTTGCTCAGAGGTTGTAAGCTTCTAGAAAAAAATAAATGTAAATTTATAGTTATACCTTGCAATACGGCCCATTATTGGTTCGATGATTTACAAAACAAAATCAATATTCCAATAATCAATATGCCAAAAGAGGTTTTCAAATTTACTAAAAAAAAATGTAGGAAAAACTCCAAAGTTGGTCTCTTAGCAACTGAAGGTACTCTTAAAACAGGAGTTTATAAAAAATTTTTTGAAAAAGATTATCAATTAATAGAGCCATCTCAAAAAATACAAAAATTGTCAGTTAATAAAGCAATTAAATTAGTTAAAATGGGCAATGTAAAGGTAGCAGCAAAAGCAATTAAACCTGCAATTGATTCCTTAATTAAAATGAAGTGTAAAAAAATCATTTTAGGTTGTACGGAGCTCCCTATTGCAATTTTTGCATTTAAATCATTTGAAAATGTAAAATCTTCAAAAATATTTTTAGATCCTAACTTAATTTTGGCGCATTCAGCTATGGTTAAGCATAAAAATTAGCTTATGTCCAATAAGACTGAAAAGCCATATGTATTGAGAGCTGCTGAATTTGTTTATGAAAATATAATAGAGATTAAAAAACAAAATCCCGAAATCAATAATATACAGGCATTTGAAATTTTTATGACTACTAAGGAATATGACATTTTAAGTTCTGGAGAATTTCATGATAATTGGTTTTTAGAACTTAAGAATAACAAATTTATTGACCAAACTACTAAAAAAAAAATTGATGAAGAAACATTAAGACTTTTAGAGCTGCAAAAAGATTCCATGATTAAATTTTTAATGAAGATACCAAAGCTTTATTATACCAAGAGTCATTTTCCACTAGAAATTTCACAGAGAGCTTTTGATCATTTATGGAGAGTTTGTGAAAGCTACGAAATGTGGTGCAAAGAAACCAAACAAGAAAACTTGATATATCTTAATATTATTGAGTAGTATTATTTTTATTAAGTATTGATCTAGTAACCTCTATTCGCTTTTTCAGTAATTTTTGTAAATTTTGATTATCTAGTTTTTGTCTGGTCATTTTAATTCTTGATTCGACTAATTGTCTTAAATCTTCATCAAAGGAATTTTTTTTTATTTTTTTATCTTTTTCTTCGATAAATGTTTCTTTAATTAATGCTAAAGAATTCTTTCCAGTTTCTTTTTCTATTTTTTGATTAATTATAAATTGAGCACTAGCTTTATAGATATTACCTGAGGTAAGAACGGTTACGCCAGGTCCAACAAATGAAAAAATGGGCACAAAACCTGTCAATAAGAAGAAAGATAGTATAACTGTTAAAATTCTAAATAATTTAAACTTCATGGTTGAACCTTAGGTGATTTGGCAATTCGTTTCTACATCTAAATTGTTCATTATAGGTACTGATTTGTTTGATTTTATTTAATTTATTTGTTTATTAAACATCATGATTAAAATATTCCCTTTCATATTTATACTTTTATGGTCTTCTGCTTTCATAACAACCAAACCTATTATAGACAACAGTGATCCATTTGCTGCTCTAGCTTTTAGATTTGCTTTAGTTGCTTTAGGTTTTTTTTTATTTTCTATTTATTCAAAACAAAAAATTCTAGTAAGCAAAAGAAACTTTTTTGAGTCTTTTTTTAGTGGTGTTTTATTTCATGGTTTTTATCTTGGAGGTGTCTTTTACTCAATTTCAATAGGCATGCCTACAGCAATAGCTGCATTAATTGTAACTCTTCAACCAATTCTCACAAATGCATTAAGTGGCCCAATCTTAAATGAAAAAGTATCTACAAAACAATGGATTGGTGTTTTATTGGGATTTACTGGCGCAGGACTTGTGTTGGGTTTTGATATTGGTTCTAAAATACCAGCAACAGGATTGATCGCAACAATAATAGCTTTATTAGCAATTACATTTTCAACTTTATGGCAAAAAAAATTAAGTAACAACTTACCTTTGTCTGTGAGTAATATGAATCAAGCCCTTGGTGGGTGTTTGTTTCATTTATTAATAATAATTTTATTTGTTGATCCATATATTGATTTCTCACAAACTTTTATTATTGCAATGAGCCATCAAATAGTTTTGGTGTCATTTGGTGCATTTACAATATTAATGTTTTTAATCAAACATAACTCAGCAAGTAAAACTGTTTCTATATTTTTTTTAATTCCAGCAACTTCTGCTTTTATGGCATGGCTTTTCTTAAATGAAAGTTTAACTAGCTTAGATTTAATTGGATTTCTAATTACTTCTATAGGTGTTTATATTGCAACAAGAGATTGAAAATTTAAGTTTATTTAGTTTCAAAACCAAACTCTAGAGATGCATCTGTTATAGAGTGATATAAAGACTCTCCAAAGCTTCTTAGCGCAAATATCCTTACCTTATTTGGATTATCACTCAACCTATCTACAGTAAAAGCTATTCCATTATAAGTTGAGTTAATTGAATTGTTTTTATCTAATTTATTAAAATTAAAAGGACATCCTTTTTTCAAAACTTCTATCGTATAATTTCCTTCAATTTCAATAATAGCTCTAGAATGAGATAAATCTGTTACAGCAAAATCTGTATCTTTAAATTTATCTACTACATTTTTAATTAAATCTTTTTTTGTTGAAACTAAAAGCCAGTTTTTTGGTCCATTCCACATAATCCTTGTATTTTCATTAAATACTACGGCCAAAGGTTCATTTTTTAATTTTAAACCATCAATATCAATACCCTCAAATGAAACTGAAGAATTTTTGTACTGAACTATTTGAACAATTAATAAATTTTTGATTTCAGATATTTTAAGTATATCATTTTCATTTTTACCCTCATAATCTCCGAATTGACCTTTTGTATGAACATTTGATAAAGCTGAAATTAATGTCATGATCTAACTCTTTCACCTTTCGGGTCTACATAATGTGATGAAACTATCTCAACTGGTATTACTTTGTTTTTAAGTGGCGACATTGCAAAAAGCTTTTGACCAATCATATTTTTTCCATCTTTTAAAATTGCCAAAGAAAAAGGATTATCATATTCAACACTCCAACAAGATGCAGAGATATGACCTAATTTTGGATTTGGTAATGATGCTTTATCATCTTTAACTAAATGTGAGCCTTCTGGTATACTTGTTTGTTTGTCTAATGGAACTACTCCTACTATTCTTTGTCTATCTTCAGCAGTAAATGCAGATCGTTGTAGTGATCTTTTTCCAATAAAATCTTTCTTTTTACTAACGAGACCTTCTAAAGCGTTATCGTATGGAATTGTTCTACCATCAAGTTCTGATCCAGCAACATGTCCCATTTCAATTCTAAGAGTTGATAATGCTTCTGTTCCATATGGTTGAATTTTAAATTCTTCGCCAACTTCCATTATTTTTTCCCACATAAAATTTCCATAATCAGACTCAACATTTACTTCATAAGCAAGCTCACCTGAAAACGAAATTCTAAATATTCTTGCTTTAACACCAAATAAATCTCCCTCCATATAGCCCATGAAGGGTAAACCTTCATTTGATACATCAGAATTTGGAAATAATTTTTGTAATAAATCTCTAGATTTAGGTCCAGCGATAGCTGCTCCAGCCCATTGCTCTGTAGTTGAAACTACATTCACATTTAATTCAGGCCAAACGAGTTGCAAATAATATTCTAAATGCGAAAGAACGTTTGCTGCTTGAGCTGTTGTCGTAGTCATATGATAATGATTTTCAGAAATTCTTGTTGTTGTTCCATCATCCATTACAATTCCATCTTCTCTTAACATTACACCGTATCTTGCTTTACTAACTGGTAACTTCAACCATGCATTTGTATAAACCCTATTTAATAACTCCGCTGCATCTGGTCCTTTAATATCTATTTTACCTAATGTTGTTACATCGCAAACACCTACATTTGTTCTTACATTTTTTGCTTCTCTTTTTGATCCCTCAAATAAATTTTCATTTCCTCTTTTGTAATACCTAGGTCTTAACCAAACACCCGCATCAACAAAAACTGCATTATTTTTTTCATGCCATGAATGCATTGGAGATTTTCTTGTTGGTTTTGAGTGTTTTCCAACCTCTCTTCCCACTATTGCGCCAATTGAAATAGGAGTATATGGGGGTCTGAAAGTTGTATGACCTACTGCAGGAACAACTTTGTTTTCAATTTCGGATACTAATTGCAATCCATTTAAATTACTTGTTTTTCCTTGGTCCGTTGCCATTCCTAGAGTGGTATATCTTTTAACATGTTCGATTGATCGATACCCTTCTCTTAAAGCTATTTCTACATCAGATACTGCTACATCATTTTGAAAATCTAAAAATCTTTTATAATTTTTACCTTTTGGCAATGGAACACACCAAAACTTATCATGTTGAGAAGATTTCTTTTCGACAACATTTGGAATAGCTATCTCATTATCATTTTCAGTAATTTTTTTTGATAATTTACTTCCTGCTGTAAATGAAGTTTTTAAAGTTTCCTCTAGTGAAAATACTCCATTAGCTGCACCTAAAGTAATTTCATTTTGTTTTGATTGTCCTGGAACAAATGCATCAATTTCTTCTTTAAACTTTGTTTTGTTTCCTGATTGTGAGGCTAAATGAATAGTTGGTGTCCAAAAACCTGAAACACAAATACAATCACATTGTATATTTTCTATTTTACCAAGTTGTTTTTTGTCTTCAGAAATACTTGCAATATCTGCTGATTTTACTTTTTTGTATCCTTGTGCTGCAACAACGACATATGAATTTTTAATATTAATTCCTAAATTTTTTGCCTCATCAATTATTTCTGACTCAGGATTTTTTCTTGAGTCCAAAACAACTGGATCTACTCCATGTTTTTTAAATTCAATTGCCGTTTCGTATCCACTATCGTTATTTGTAAATACCAATGGTTTTCTTCCAACTAAAACACCATATACTTTTAAATATTCTTTAGCAGCTGAAGAAAGCATTACCCCTGGCGTATCATTATTTCCGAAAACTATTGGTCTTTCAATTGATCCTGAGGAGATCAAAACTTCTTTTGCTCGAATGTACCATAACCTTTTGTTAGGGTGATATTTTTTAGTTGATGGTAAATGATCACTAACTTTTTCCGACATCACAAGCATGTTGTGATCATAGTATCCAAAAATTTGAGATCTATTTTTTACAACAACATTTGGCATTGTTTTTAACTCAGCAACTATGCTATCAGCCCAATCTTTTCCTGATTGATTACCAATATTGACATCGCTAGTAAGTAAAGATCCACCAAATCTTGGTTTATCTTCAGCTAATATTACTTTAGCTCCATTTTTTGCTGCAGCATATGCACCAGCTAAACCTGAAGGTCCTGAACCTGCAATTAACAAATCACAGTATTCATATTTATGTTCATATCTTTCATTATCATGTTTGGTTGAAGCTACACCTAAACCAGCTGCTTTTCTTATGAAAGGCTCATAAATTCTATACCAAAAACTTTTTGGCCACATAAAAGTTTTGTAATAAAAACCTGCCGGTAAAAAAATTTTTAAAAAATTGTTGATTGCACCTATGTCGAAATTAACACTTGGCCAACAATTAACACTTTTTGCTTCTAAACCCTCAAACAATTCCTGTTCTGTTGCTTTGATATTGGGTTCTGTTTCACCATTTCTATAAAGTTGAACAACTGCATAAGGTTCATCTACACCTGCTCCAAAAAAACCTCTGGGTCTATGATATTTAAAACTTCTTCCTACTAAATGAACTCCATTTGCTAATAAAGCTGAAGCTAATGTATCACCCTCATAACCAAAGTAAGTTTTACCATTAAATTTAAAAGATAATTTTTTATCCCTATTTATTAATCCCTCATTTTCAATTCTAAAAGCTTGAGTCATTAAGCTACTTCCTCATCAGCTTTAAAAGTTCTAAAAATTTCATGGGTTGCAGTATCTCTCTCAACCTTTATCCATTGTCTGCATCCAGAAATATGTTGCCATAACTCTAAATGCTTTCCTCTTAAACTTTTTCTATTGTAAACAAAATTATCCCATTCTTGATCAGAAACTTCTTTATTAAGTTCCGGTCTTTTAACGCTTGCATCGCCACCATATGAAAATTCATTTTGAGATCTCATTCCACAGTGTGGGCAATTTATGTAAAGCATTTATGATATCCAGGTTTTTGTTCCAAGTCCCTTTTCATCAATAAGATGGCCAGTACTAAATCTATTTAAACTGTAACCAGCGTTTAATTCATGAACTCTGTCTTGTGCAATTGTGTGTGCAAATGTCCATCCTGATGCAGGTGTGGCTTTAAATCCTCCGTAACACCATCCACAATTTAAATACAAACCTTCAATATGAGTTTTATCAATAATGGGTGAACCGTCCATTGACATGTCCATTATACCACCCCAAGTTCTCAACATTTTTAATTTACTTAAAAACGGCATCATCGCTATTCCCTCAGTTAAAACGTGTTGTAATGTTGGTAAATTTCCTCTCTGAGCATAACTATTGTATCCATCAAGATCACCACCCATTACCATCTCACCTTTATCTGACTGACTTACATAAAAATGTCCTGCACCAAATGTAACTACATTATCCAGCACTGGTTTAATTGGTTCAGAAACACAAGCTTGAAGTAAATGAGTTTCTATTGGTAAAGTCATGTTTAATTTTTCCGCTAAAATATTTGTGCTACCTGCAACACATAAACCAACTTTTTTTGCTTTAATATTTCCTCGTGAAGTTCTAATGCCATTTATTTTTCCCGCAGAAACATCAAATCCTATTACTTCACAATTCTGAATAATATCTACCCCCATTGAATCTGCCTGACGTGCATAACCCCATGCAACAGCATCATGTCTTGCTGTACCTGCGCTTGGTTGCATCAAACCACCAAAAATTGGAAATCTGACATTGTCAGAAAAATCAGCCATTGGAATAATTTCTTTTACTTGCTCTCTATTTAAAAGAACTGCGTCAATTCCATTTAATCTCATGGAATTTCCTCTTCTTGCATAAGCATTCATTTGTGCATCAGAGTGCGCAAGGTTAATTATTCCTCTTGGAGAAAACATTACATTGTAATTCAGATCCTGACTCATCTTTCTCCATAAATCCATTCCAAACTCACTAAACAAACCATTTTCATCGTGCATATAATTGGATCTTATAATTGTAGTGTTACGTCCTACATTTCCCCCACCAATCCAACCTTTCTCGATAATTGCTACTTTTGTAATGTTGTGCTCTTTAGCTAGATAGTATGCAGTAGCTAATCCATGACCACCACCACCTATGATTACAACATCGTATTCTTCTTTAGGAGTTGGATCTTTCCATGCTAAATCCCAATTTTGATGATTAGAAAAAGCATTTTTAACTAAGTTAAATATTGAATACTTCTGCATGAAATAATTTTATAACAAAGAATATAAATAGTGCTTATTTTTTTTATATATATTTTTTAGAAGTTTCCAAATATCTCAAAAAAGGATAAGAAGTCACAGGTAAATGTTTTTAATTTAAAGGATTATTCATGAGCGATGTAAAATCAGATATTCAGATAGCTAGAGAAGCTAAAATGCAACCAATAAATGATATTTTAGCAAAGATAAATGTCCCAGATGAAAGTCAAGCTTTCAGCCCAATGGGAAGACACATAGCAAAAATAAATTTGGAATATTTAGATACTCTTAAAGACAAACCAGAAGGAAAATTAATTTTAGTAACTGCAATTACTCCAACGCCAGCTGGTGAAGGTAAAACAACTACTTCTGTTGGATTGAATGATGGATTAAATAAAATTGGAAAAAAATCTATTGTTTGTTTAAGGGAACCTAGTCTTGGTCCTTCTTTTGGAATGAAAGGTGGTGCAGCTGGAGGAGGATACGCTCAGGTTGTTCCTATGGAACAAATAAATTTACATTTCACAGGTGATTTCCACGCAATAACATCAGCTCATAATTTGTTGTCTGCATTAATTGATAATCATATTTATTGGGGAAATAAATTAGACATAGACGTTAGAAGAATTGTTTGGAAAAGAGTTATGGATATGAATGATAGATCTTTAAGATCAATAAACATTAATTTAGGTGGTGTTGCCAACGGATTTCCAAGAGAAGATGGTTTTGATATTACTGTTGCATCTGAGATAATGGCAATATTTTGTTTGTCAAATGATCTAGAAGATTTAGAGAAAAGAATTGGAAATATTACAATTGGATATAACCGAGATAAAAAACCAGTTTATGCAAAAGATTTAAATGCTCAAGGGCCTATGACAGTTCTTCTTAAAGAAGCTATTAGACCTAACGTAACACAAACTTTAGAAAATAATCCTGCAATTATACATGGAGGTCCTTTTGCAAATATAGCACATGGATGTAATTCTGTTATCGCAACAAAAACTGGATTAAAACTTGCAGATTACGTTGTAACAGAGGCAGGGTTTGGTGCTGATCTGGGTGCTGAAAAATTTTTAGATATTAAATGCAGAAAATCAAATTTAAAACCTAGTTGTGTGGTTATCGTTGCAACAATCAGAGCATTAAAAATGCATGGTGGAGTTGCAAAAGAAGATTTAAAAAACGAAAATGTAGATGCACTTAAAAAAGGATTGGTTAACCTTGAGAGACATATTGAAAATGTTAAAAAATTTGGGTTACCAGTTGCTGTTGCTGTTAATCATTTTATTAAAGATACAGATAGTGAAGTAAAAGCACTAATAGATTTTTGTAATGATTTAGGAGTTAAAGCAAGTCTTTGTACTCATTGGGCAAATGGTGGTGAAGGAACAAAAGATTTAGCAGCCCATGTTGCTGAATTATGCGAAAAAGATGAGGCAAAATTTAAATTCTTATACGAAAGTAAAACTCCATTGTTCAAAAAAATTGAGACAATAGCAAAAGAAATCTATAGAGCTGATGAAGTAATTGCTGACACTAAAATTAGAGAACAGCTTAAAAACTTTGAAACAGCTGGATACGGTGACTTACCAATCTGTGTTGCAAAAACTCAATATAGTTTTTCAACTGATCCAAATTTAAAAGGCGCTCCATCTGGTCATGCTCTTCCATTAAGGGAGGTAAGGCTATCATCTGGTGCAGAATTTATAGTAGTTATCTGTGGAGCAATTATGACTATGCCTGGCCTACCAAGAGTTCCAGCAGCAGACTCGATTAAGTTAAATAAAAAAGGTGAAATAGAAGGTTTATTCTAAATTTAAATAGTCTAACCAATTCTCTAATTCTCTCATTCTAGAAACTTTATCTAATTTATTGTTCTCAGTCTCTATGTGTTTAATATGATTATCTATTTCATTTTCATCTTTAAAAGCACCTTTTTCTAAGAGTCTCTTTTTTCTAAAAATAATCAAATTGATCATTTTGTTGTAAGTTATCTCAGGGTGATATTGAAGGCCCCATATATTACAGTTACCAATTTTAAAATTTATTCCTTGAACATTATTGATTGAGTTTGAAGCTAATAAAGTTGAATTTTCTGGCATAGTTACCACTTCATCAAAATTAAATGCTGGTGTGTTAAATTTTTGATCTTTATTTTTATAAAGTGGATGATTTAAACCATTTTCATTAATTTCTATATTTGAGGCAATACCTCTATGAGATCCTTTTGTAGCTTTTTTAACCTCCCCTCCTGCTGCAGTTACAGCTACTTGCATGCCCCAACATATTGCTAAAATTTTTTTTATTTTTTTCTGACATTCTCTCATAAATTCAATTTGTCTTTTTATTTCTGGGGTATTGTTATAGATGTTTAAACTACTTCCTCCCCAAATAAGACCATCGTAGCTTTCAAGTACATCAATATTTTGATCGATATTTTCATCTGAAGAAGGATTTACCACGTGGGTTTCTAATTTATCTGTAAAAAACGCTAAACTATCTTTAAGGCTTTCTGTATGTGTTTGAATACCAGCTGCAGAAAAACTTTGATTTTCTTCTCGTAAGTTTCCTTCTACTATCAATATTTTTTTCATTAAAATAATTCTCCAGAAATACTTTTTATATACATTTCTTTAAGATCATTTTGACTTAATTTTTTAGGATTTCCTCCTGTTGATGGGTCTTCAAATGCCATTAAGGAAAGCTCATCTAAATCAATATTATTACAATCTATTACATCTGATAGTTTATGGGGAATATTTAAATTATTTCTTAATTCCAAAATCCAATCTAAAAAACTATCAAAATTTTTATTTAAATTAAGATAATCACAAATCGATATTATTTTATTCTCAATTGAGGTTTTGTTAAATGTTAAAACATAAGGCATAAATATTGCGTTAGATAAACCATGATGAATATTAAATTTGCCGTTTACAGGATGGCTTAATGAGTGAATTGCTCCCAGCCCCTTCTGAAATGCAGTCGAGCCCATTGAAGCAGCAGAAAGTAAATCCATTCTAGCCTTAACATCTTTTCCATTTGTGAATGCTTTAATTAAAGAATTTTTAATTAACTTCATTCCTTCTATCGCCATACCATCAGCCATTGGATGATATCCTGATGCACAAAACGCTTCTAAATTATGAGCTAGTGCATCCATTCCTGTTGCTGCTGTTAATCTTGGAGATAAATCTAGTGTAAGTAAAGGATCTAAAATCACAATCGAAGGTAACATTTTTGGGTGAAAAATAATTTTTTTTACACCTGTTTCTTTATTTATGATTGCAGATGCTCTACCAGTTTCTGATCCAGTCCCAGCAGTGGTTGGAACTGCAATAATTTTTGAAATTTTTGAACTATCAGCTTTTGTCCAGTAGTCACCAATATCTTCAAAATCCCATAACGGTCGAGATTGATTACACATAAATGCTATAGCTTTTCCAACATCTAAACCACTTCCGCCTCCTAAAGCTATTACACCGTCACAGCCAGAAGTATTATAAACTTTAACACCTTCTTCTACATTTTCTCCAATTGGATTTCCCGTAAAATTAGAAAAGCTAGCTAGGTTTTTAAAACTTTTTTTTAATGTTAATATTATATTTTTAGTTAAATCTAAGTTAATTAAATCCTTGTCTGTTACAAATAATGGATTTGAAATATTTAACTCTTTACAGGCTAAGGATAAATCTTCAATTCTATTTTCTCCTATCCAAATAGTGGTTGGATAATTCCAATTGATACCCATAACAAAATATAATTTTATTTTTTTAAAAATTGTTAGTAAGATATATTTATAAATTTATTAATGATAGGAAAAATTCTATGTCAAAAGTAGCAATCATAGGCGCTGGTCCATGTGGACTTTCAATTTTAAGAGCATTTGAGCATTTAGAAAATAAAGGAGAAAAAATTCCAGAAATAGTTTGCTTTGAAAAACAAGAAAGTTGGGGTGGTTTATGGAACTACAACTGGAGAACTGGTTCAGATCAATACGGAGATCCTGTGCCTAACAGTATGTACAGATACTTATGGTCTAATGGACCTAAAGAGTGTTTAGAATTTGCTGATTATTCTTTTGATGAACATTTTGGAAAACCAATTCCCTCTTTCCCTCCAAGAGAGGTCCTGCAAGATTATATTTTAGGAAGAGTGAGCAAAGGAAATATAAAAAGTAAGATTAAATTCAATACAAGAGTTACAAATACTGTTTATAAAAATGATAAGTTTGAAATTAGCTACCAAGATAAAGTTAATAATAAAATTTTAAATGATAAATTTGATTATGTGGTAGTCTCTACAGGTCATTTTTCTGTACCTTTTATTCCTGAGTATGAAGGAATGAATTCTTTTCCAGGAAGAATAATGCACTCACATGATTTTAGAGATGCTGAAGAATTTAGAGGAAAAGATGTAATTGTTTTAGGAAGCAGCTATTCTGCAGAAGATGTAGCTCTACAATGTAATAAATATGGCGCTAAAAGTGTAACGATTGGTTACAGGCATAACCCAATGGGCTTTAAATGGCCAAAAGGTATGAAAGAAGTTCATTACTTAGATAGGTTAGAAGGAAAAAAAGCTATATTTAAAGACGGAACAGAACAAGTTGCTGATGTAGTTATCTTATGTACTGGATATCTTCATCATTTTCCATTTTTAGATGAAAGTTTAAAATTAAAAACACATAATAGATTATATCCTCCAAAACTTTATAAAGGTGTTGTGTGGCAAGATAATCATAAACTTTTATACTTAGGTATGCAGGATCAATTTCACACATTTAACATGTTTGACTGTCAGGGATGGTACGCAAGAGATGTGATCATGGGTAAAATAAAAATGCCTAGTAATGACGAAATAGATAAAGACATCAATAAATGGGTTTCTATGGAGGAAAAATTAGAAAATCCTGATCAAATGATTGATTTTCAAACAGAATATACCAAAGAACTTCATGATATGTCCGATTATCCTAAAATTGATTTTGAATTAATTAGACAACATTTCAAAGAATGGGAACATCATAAGGTAGAGGATATTCTATCTTATAGAAATAAGTCGTTTTCATCTCCTGTGACTGGATCTGTAGCACCAATTCATCATACACCTTGGGAAAAAGCGATGGATGACTCTATGGAAACTTTTTTAAATAAATAAAAAATTAATATTTAATTTTTAATTTTTTATTTTTAACAATTGCCTCTAATAAAGAGATCATTAAAGGTACTTTTTTTTTATTAATTTTTTTAAATACAAATGGAGCAATTTCCATTGATAAATCAGCACCTTCTACTGTATCATTTTTCATGAACTTTTTCTTTGCTTGGTTAAAAGTATAGCCTTTACCTAGATATTCTCCCATTTTACTATTTCTTCCTCCCATTGCACTTACGTATAAATCTCCTAAACCTGCCAGACCATAAACAGTTTCCTTTTTTCCTTTAAAATAATTTGCAAGATATTTCATTTCATCAATTGATTTTCTGAACAAAGCTGATGATGTATTATGCCATTGTCCAGATCCAATTATCATTGAATAAATATTTTTTATTGCAGATAAAAACTCAACTCCATTAACGTCTCTACTAAATTCAGTTTGGTAATAATTTGTTGAAATTAATTTTCCAATTTTTTTTGCAATTTTAATATTTTTGTTTGCAACAACTGTGAAGCTTTTAACCTTTCTAGCTAATTCTTTTGCTAAACATGGGCCTTTCAAAACTGAAATATTTAAATTTTTGTTATACTTTCTTAATAAACTAGACATTGAAATTAAATTTCTACCATCTAATTTAAGACCTTTTGTTAATACTAAAATAGGCGATTTATTTTTAATTTTTGAAAGATTTTTTCCAATTAAGTCTATTCCAATAGAGCTCACAGCAATTACAATTAAGTCCCATTTCTGATTTAAGATGTCGCTAGAAAATTTATTTATTTTTAATTTTTGTGGTAAATTTATATTTAATGATGGGTGAATTTTTTTTTTTAAGTTTAATTTTTGTAATAATTTAAAATTATATGGCTCTGTTAATGTAACCGAGTGACCATTATCTAACAATGGTATCGAGAAAGCAGCTCCCATAGCTCCAGCACCAACAATTAATATTTTTTTCATTTTATCTTTATGCTAAGGTTTTTTTAATTGCTTGCTTCCAACCATGCAATATATGATTTCTTAGTTTTTTATTAATTTTTGGCTTAAAAGCTGTATCTTTTTTCCATGTATTTTTAATTTGATTTAATGATTTGAATTCTCCTAATTGATAACCTGCAAATAAAGCTGCTCCTAAAGCAGTGGTTTCTAAGACTTTAGGTCTAATTACTTTTAAATTAATTACATCTGCCAAAAATTGTGAGAACCAATTATTAGCTACCATACCCCCATCAATTTTAACTATTCTAGGCTTTAAACCATCTTTATTCATTGAGTAAAATAAGTCATAACTTTGATAAGCAACAGACTCGACGGTTGCTCTCACTAAAGTTTTCCAATCACTATCTCTTGTAAGTCCTGTTATTAAACCTCTGGCGTCAGGTCTCCAATAAGGTGCGCCTATTCCACTAAAAGCTGGGACAACATAAACTTCATTATTGCTTTTTGTTGATTTAGCTATTTTTTCAGTTTCATAAGCATTGTTTATTAATTTAATTTTATCCCTTAACCATTGTACGCCTGCTCCTGCTATGAAAATAGATCCTTCAAGAGCATACGTAGTCTTATTATTCAATCGGTAACAAATTGTAGTTAATAATTTATTTTTTGAATTTATTTTTTTTGATCCAGTGTTCATTATTACAAAAGCACCTGTACCATAAGTACTTTTTATAGATCCTTTTTCAAAACAAGCTTGTCCTACAGCTGCTGCTTGTTGATCTCCTAAAACAGCTGAAATGGGTATTTCTTTTCCTGTAACTCT
>CABZPD010000014.1 GCA_902527415.1 uncultured Pelagibacteraceae bacterium
GTCAGGTAAGTGTATCGAAAAGATATTATTTTTTATAAAATCTTGATCAATATTTTTCACATCAAAATTTTTCAAATCTTGAAAAGTAAAATGAAACTCATAGCAATTAGTTTTAAGATTTTTTGAGATAGAATGGTAGTCTTTTTCTCTTATTGGAAATGAAATTAGGTTTTTTTTACAAAAACTTTTATGCTCTCTTAAAAGAGAAGTCCTTTTAAATAAACTTGTAACTAATGGAGAGCCTCTTTCAACATTATCTAAAATTTTTTTTCCTAAAAAATTATTCAAGTCTATTGAACTGATACCTATACTTGGTGAATCAAGATATAAATCATTTTTTTTTAGGATTGAATTTTTTTCTTTTTTTTTCTTAAAATAAAATGAATAACCAAGATTTTGGATATTTATCACCTCACCTTGATTTAGTTCTCTAAATTTTATTTTCTTATTAATTAAAGGAAGTTTATTTGCAAAATTTGATAAATCGTAAATTTCTTTAGGATCGGAACTGCTAGAATGATCAAGTCCTTTGCTATTTTTGTCGAGTGTTATATGTCTTTCGATATAATCAATTTTTTTTGATAAGGCAAAAATACAGTTATAAATATTATCTTCATGACTTGAATATCCAATTTCTAATTTTGGATTTTCTTTTTGCAATGTATCAATAAAACTCAGCTTCGCATTCTCGTTGAATAATGGGTAGTTTGATACACAATGAAATATTGAATAACTAATTTTTTTTAATTTTTTTAAAAATTTTATTAGCTCATTAATTTCATTTGAACTTTTGCCCCCTGTGGAGATAAAAACTTTCTTTTTTTTTGAAAAAAAAAGACGCAAAAGTTCAAAATCAGTAGCTACTGATGATGGTACTTTAAGAAAATCAAATATATCTAGATTTTTGAAATCCATAAAATCATTTTTCGAAAAAAAACTTATTCCTACTTTTAAGCCTTTTTTATTTGCGTACTTTGAAAGTAAATTTATTTCAGATGGCTTCAAATAATTTTTTTTAATCTCTAAGTTTATAATTTCTTTTCCAATTTCATCAGATGATTTATTTTTAGATAAACTAAGTTGAGATTTGGATCTATATTGAAATTTAATGCCCCAACAATTACTAATTTCAGCTGTATCAATTAACTTTTTTGCTATTTTAATTGAACCATTATGATTAATACCTAGTTCACAAATTATCTTTGTTTTGTACATTTTCAATAATGTGTATTTATTTATATTAAAATTTGCTGGTTTAAAATCGATAGTTCAAAAAGAATTTTGTACAACTGTATTGAATTTTCTAAAATTTACTTAATATAAGATAATATCAATTTTTTTTTAAAATTTTTTTCAGTGCATAAATCAAGCCAATTGAGCTATTAGTACTGGTCAGCTGCACGCATTACTGCGCTTCCACATCCAGCCTATCAACGTGGTGGTCTACCACGGCTCTATAGGAAGAACTAGTTTTGAGGTGAGTTTCCCGCTTAGATGCTTTCAGCAGTTATCTCGTCCATACTTAGCTACCCGGCACTGCAGCTGGCGCTACAACCGGTCCACCAGTGGTATGTTCAACCCGGTCCTCTCGTACTAGGGTCAACTCCTCTCAATTCTTCTACACGCATAGCAGATAGGGACCGAACTGTCTCACGACGTTCTGAACCCAGCTCACGTACCACTTTAATTGGCGAACAGCCAAACCCTTGGGACCTGCTCCAGCCCCAGGATGTGATGAGCCGACATCGAGGTGCCAAACACTGCCGTCGATATGAGCTCTTGGGCAGTATCAGCCTGTTATCCCCGGCGTACCTTTTATCCGTTGAGCGATGGCCCTTCCACTCAGAACCACCGGATCACTATGACCGACTTTCGTCTCTGCTCGACTTGTCAGTCTCACAGTCAGGCAGGCTTATGCCATTGCACTCTACGAACGATTTCTGACCGTTCTGAGCCTACCTTCGCACGCCTCCGTTACTATTTGGGAGGCGACCGCCCCAGTCAAACTACCCACCATACAATGTCTTGATGCCGGATAACGGCGATCAGTTAGATATCAAGAAAAACAAAAGAGGTATTTCACTGGTGACTCCACAAAAGCTGACGCCTTTGCTTCAATGTCTCCCTCCTATGCTAAATATGTTTTTCCTAATACCAATGTAAAGTTGCAGTAAAGGTGCACGGGGTCTTTCCGTCTAACTACGCGAACTCCGCATCTTCACGGAGAATTCAATTTCACTGAGTTGATGTTGGAGACAGCGGAGAAATCGTTACGCCATTCATGCAGGTCGGAACTTACCCGACAAGGAATTTCGCTACCTTAGGACCGTTATAGTTACGGCCGCCGTTTACTGGGGCTTCAGAAGTTAGCTCTCACCAACCGCATTAACCTTCCAGCACCGGGCAGGCGTCAGACCCTATACATCCACTTACGTGTTAGCAGAGCCCTGTGTTTTTGATAAACAGTCGCTTCTCCCTGGCTTGTGCCACCCTCCTATAGTTGCCTACAAGAAGGTCTTCCTTATCCCGAAGTTACGGAAGTATTTTGCCGAGTTCCTTCAACATCATTCTCTCAAGCGCCTAAATATACTCTATTAATCCACCTGTGTCGGTTTAGGGTACGGTCTAATGATGGAGCTATTTCTTGGAACCTTTTCGCGGCAAGTTCAATCCATTAAGAACTCACAACTTACAAGATCCGTCACTACCATCTGGTTAAGGAATATTAACCTTATTTCCATCGACTACGGCTTTCGCCCTCGCCTTAGGTGCCGACTAACTCTGCGCGGATTAACCTTGCGCAGAAACCCTTGGATTTTCGGCGAAGAAGTTTTTCACTTCTTTTATCGTTACTTATGTCAGCATTCGCACTTCTGATACCTCCAGGATCCCTCACGGGTATCCCTTCACAGGCTTACAGAACGTTCCGCTACCAGTCATAATTTTCGAAAAAATTATAAATCCACAGATTCGGTATATGATTTTAGCCCCGTTACATCTTCGGCGCAGAAACTCTATTAGACCGGTGAGCTGTTACGCTATCTTTAAAGGATGGCTGCTTCTAAGCCAACCTCCCGGCTGTTAAGGAATTTCCACATCCTTTCACACTTAATCATAATTTGGGGACCTTATCTGGTGGTCTGGGCTCTTTCCCTCTCGACCATGGACCTTAGCACCCACAGTCTGTCTGCTGAAGAATAACATTTAGCATTCGGAGTTTTATTAGGTTTGGTAAGAATCTCTTCCCCCTAGCCCATTTAGTGCTCTACCTCTAAATGTCTATTTATTCAACGCACTACCTAAATAGTTTTCGCGGAAAACCAGCTATCTACGAATTTGGTTGGCCTTTCACCCCTTACCACAAGTCATCCAAAGACTTTTCAACGTCAACTGGTTCGGTCCTCCGGTAAGTGTTACCTTACTTTCAACCTGCTCATGGTAAGCTCATTCGTTTTCGGGTCTAATTCATTAAACTAAACGCCCTATTAAGACTTGCTTTCGCTACGCCTACACCTAGATGGCTTAAGCTTGCTTAATAAATTAAGTCACTGACCCATTATACAAAAGGTACGCCGTCACTCTAAAAAGAGCTTCGACTGATTGTAGGCATGCGGTTTCAGGTTCTATTTCACTCCCCTAATAGGGGTTCTTTTCACCTTTCCCTCACGGTACTAGTTCACTATCGGTCACTGAAGAGTATTTAGGCTTAGAGGGTGGTCCCCCTATATTCGAGCAGGATTTCACGTGTCCCGCTTTACTCAAGAATTTTGTCAAACATTACTCATACGGGACTATCACCCTCTATGGTTAGCATTTCCAAACTATTCAAATTTTTTTAACAAAACTACTGGCCTAGTCCGCGTTCGCTCGCCACTACTAACGGAATCTCAATTGATTTCTTTTCCTCTGGTTACTTAGATGTTTCAGTTCTCCAGGTTGTCTCTTTAAACCTATGTATTCAGTTTAAAGTACCACATAAAGTGGTGGGTTTCCCCATTCGGAAATTTTCGGATCAAAACTTACATACAGCTCCCCGAAACTTATCGCAGTATATCACGTCCTTCATCGGCTTTCAGTGCCAAGGCATCCACTACACGCCCTTAAACGCTTGATTTATGCACAGAAAAAAATTCTGTGTTGAATCAAATTTTTATTTTGAACATTAGCTAATAACATTACTAATGTTCGGATATAGATATTGATATTAATTATTATATATATTCACAATTTTTATAACTAAGTGTTTTGGTGGAGGATAGCGGGATCGAACCGCTGACCTCCTGAATGCAAATCAGGCGCTCTCCCAGCTGAGCTAATCCCCCATTGATCTAATTTGGTGGGCCGAGAAAGACTCGAACTTTCGACCCCACCCTTATCAAGGGTGTGCTCTAACCAACTGAGCTACCGGCCCCCATGCAAGAGAAACACTACATTTAAGAAGAGAAATGAGGACGGTCAACATTATCCTGTATATTATTTAGAATGAAATTTTAATTTCATTCATCCTTAGAAAGGAGGTAATCCAGCCGCAGGTTCCCCTACGGCTACCTTGTTACGACTTCACCCCAGTCGCTGACTATACCGTGGTCAAGGGTTTTAAACCTTGCCTTAAGGTAGAACCAACTCCCATGGTGTGACGGGCGGTGTGTACAAGACCCGGGAACGCATTCACCGTGGCACGCTGATCCACGATTACTAGTAATTCCAGCTTCATGCACTCGAGTTGCAGAGTGCAATCCGAACTGAGGTATCTTTTAAGGATTTGCTTAACTTCGCAGTCTTGCTTCCTGTTGTAGATACCATTGTAGCACGTGTGTAGCCCAACACGTAAGGGCCATGAGGACTTGACGTCATCCCCACCTTCCTCCAGCTTATCACTGGCAGTTCTTTCAGAGTGCCCAACTTAATGATGGCAACTAAAAGTGAGGGTTGCGCTCGTTGCGGGACTTAACCCAACATCTCACGACACGAGCTGACGACAGCCATGCAGCACCTGTGTTTCGTCCGGCCGAACCGAAAACTTTAATCTCTTAAAGTCGCGACGAACATGTCAAGTGTTGGTAAGGTTCTGCGCGTATCTTCGAATTAAACCACATGCTCCACTACTTGTGCGGGTCCCCGTCAATTCATTTGAGTTTTAACCTTGCGGTCGTACTCCCCAGGCGGTGTGTTTATCGCTTTCGCTGCGACACTGAAAATAAATTTCCAACGTCTAACACACATCGTTTACGGCATGGACTACGAGGGTATCTAATCCTCTTCGCTACCCATGCTTTCGTTCCTCAGTGTCAGTAATGATCCAGAAAGCTGCCTTCGCAATTGGTATTCTTTCTAATATCTACGAATTTCACCTCTACACTAGAAATTCTGCTTTCCTCTATCATACTCTAGCTGAAAAGTTTTGATGGCAGTTCCAGAGTTAAGCTCTGGGATTTCACCACCAACTTTTTCAACCACCTACGAACTCTTTAAGCCCAGTAATTCCGAACTACGCTAGGTCCCTTCGTATTACCGCGGCTGCTGGCACGAAGTTAGCCGGACCTTCTTATTCGGGTACAGTCATTTTCTTCCCCGACGAAAGAGCTTTACAACCCAAAGGCCTTCTTCACTCACGCGGCATCGCTGCATCAGAGTTTCCTCCATTGTGCAAGATTCCCCACTGCTGCCTCCCGTAGGAGTTTGGGCCGTGTCTCAGTCCCAATGTGGCTGATCATCCTCTCAAATCAGCTATTGATCACAGTCTTGGTAGGCCATTACCCCACCAACAAACTAATCAAGTGCAGGCTCATCCAATGGTGCATAAAGCTTTCTCCGTAAAGACTTATCCGGTATTAGCACAAGTTTCCTCGTGTTATTCCAGGCCAAAGGGCAGATACCTACATGTTACTCACCCGTCTGCCACTAAGTATTGCTACTTCGTTCGACTTGCATGTGTTAGGCGTGCCGCCAGCGTACGTTCTGAGCCATGATCAAACTCTCAAGTTTAAAAACGGCGCACACTAGCTTCCATATAAATTCTAAGAATAAAATTTATATGATGTTGAAGTGTGTACGACAAATTTTGGTAACCTTAACCGTCCACACTTCTCTTCTTAAATTTTTAACTTTTTAAATAGCTAATTGAGCAAAAAAGCTCAATAATCCTCACTTTTTTATTGCTTGAACAATAATTTTATTGAGAAAGTTCAGTGCTTATAGGCTAAAATTAAAGGAAATCAAGTATTTAAGATTAAAATATTTAAGAAAAATGCCTAATTTTAAAGGGTTTTTTTTGATTTTTATCAACCTCTAAACTAATAATTGAAACTCTTAAATAATTTAATGCTAAAAAAATTAAAAAATAAATTCAAAAAAAATTATGAGATTTCTGGATTAATTATTTTGATTATTATTTCTATAATATCAACTACCTACTTTAATTATAAAAAAAATTTAAATAATAAAACTTACAATAATTTAATAGATAATATTTACTTAAAAAAAACATTAAATCATATAGTTGAAAATCTTGATCCAAAATATAAAAAAATTAAACATAAAATTAAATCTGGTGAGACATTTGACAAAATTTTAGAAAATTATGAAATTGAAAAATCAGAAATAATAAAAATTAAAAACTCGCTTAAAAATAAAGTCAATCTAAATAAACTAAACACAAAGCAAATCATTCTTTTTACTTTAGATAAAACTGATAATCGAATTGAAGAATTTATTTATCAAATTTCCAATACTCAAAAAATTTTCCTTAAAAGAGATATTGAAAATGATAATTTTAAAGATGAAATTTTATCAATAAAATTAGAAAAAGAGATAATTTATAAGGAAAATATAATATTACAGAGTTTATATAGTGCTGCTACTAAAGAGAAAATACCAGCAAATATAATAATTGAGTTTGCGGGAATCTATGGTTTTCAAGTAGATTTTCAAAGGGACATTAGAAAAAAAGATAAATTTCAAATTATGTACGAAACTTTTTTAAATGAAAAAAAAGAAATTATTGAAACTGGCGAAATTCTTTTTGCAAATTTAGAACTTAGTGGACAGGACAATAGTCTGTACTTTTTTGATAAAGAGGGTAGTGAAGGTCACTATGATAAAAATGGAAAGAGCGTAAAAAAAGCATTGATGAAAACGCCCATTAATGGTGCAAGACTTTCATCTCCTTTTGGAATGAGAAAACATCCTATAGATGGTTTTAATAAAATGCATAAAGGTACGGATTTTGCTGCACCCATGGGAACACCTATTATGGCATCTGGTGATGGAATTGTTAAAAAAGCAGGATGGTGTGGTGGTGGAGGTAATTGTGTAAAAATTAAACACAATTCAACTTATCAAACTGTATATGCACATATGTCAAAATTTGCACGGGGTATTAAATCTGGAGTAAGAGTTAAACAGGGTCAAACTATAGGTTATGTAGGCTCCACAGGAAAATCGACCGGACCTCATTTGCACTATGAAGTTATAGTTAATGGAAAAAAAGTTAATTCACAAAAATTAAAACTTCCTTCAGGGAAAATTTTAAAAGGGAATGAAAGAAAATTATTTGAAACAAAAAAAATTAAATTAGATGTTCTTAAATCAGAAAAAATTATAGGATTGAACTAACTTACTTCCACTTGAGTTTTTGCAGTTTTTTGAATTTTAGTTTCATCACCAGATGCATCTAATGCTTTATCTGTAGAATTATTTTCTAGATTTTCGTCAGTATCATCAATGACTTCAGGATTATTTTCAGATTTAATTTCTAAAAATTTCTCTCTTTTAAAACTTTCTCTTTCGTTAAGTATTCTTGTGAAATGATCAGCATGTTGTAAATAATTCTCAGATAAAATTTTATCTCCATTTGATAGAGCCTCTCTTGCTAAATCATTGTATTTTTCAATTAATTTTGGCGCATTATGATTATTCCTTCCAGGAGCTTTCCTCTTGAAATTATCATTATTTGAAAAATTAGAATTAAATTTTGGGGCATCTCCATTAGATTTAAAAGTTCTAGTATTTCTTCTAAAACCACCTCTTCTGTTATTATTGTTATTATTTCTGAATGTTACCATGTTCTTTTGTTATATTTTTGTACTAACTATACACCTGTCATTATTTGCAAGATCTTTATGAGTACTGTTTATATAAAAACCTTCTTTTTTTAATAAATTAATTACTTTATTTTTTTGATCAAATCCGATCTCTAAAATAAATTTGCCATTTTTTTTTATCAGTTCAGAAGATTTTTTAATTACTTTTCTGATTTCCGATAATCCATCCAATCCACCATCTAATGCTAGTCTCGGCTCAAACTCAGCAACATCTCTTTCCAAATATTTTAGTTTACATGTTTTAATATAAGGAGGATTAGAAACAATTAAATCATATTTTCCTAAATTGAATTTGTCAATATCTGATTTATATAATTTTAATCTAGAACTAACTCTATGAGCTATTGCATTTTTTTTACTTAAAATTAAACATTTTTTACTTAAATCTATACCAGTTCCACGAAAATTTTCTCTCTCCTTCAAAATTGATACAATAATACACCCTGAACCAACACCTATATCTAAAATATTAATTTTACTTTTTTGTTTTGTGGACTTTAATACACTTTCAACAATCAACTCTGTATCAGGCCTTGGTATTAATATATCTTTTACAATAAAAAACTCTGAATTCCAAAAAGACTTTTTTTTAGTTAAATATGCTATTGGGTTTCCTAAAGATCTCTGTTCAATTAACTTATAAAAATTGTTTAAATCAGTTTTATTTACAGGATCACTGTTATTAAGTAAAATATATTTTCTATCTTTGTTAATTGTTTTTGCCATTAAAATTTCAGCATCTAATAACGGATTAGGTATAAATTTACTCTTTAAAATTTTTGAACCCTCATTAATAGCTAAATTAATATTCATATATTATTTTAAATTGCTAAGACTTTCCTCTTGTGCCTGTAAAGTCAAAGACTCAATCATTTCATCAAATACTTCTCCCTCTAAAAATTCATCTAATTTATGAAGAGTTAAATTTATTCTATGATCTGTAACTCTTCCTTGAGGAAAGTTGTAAGTTCTTATTCTTTCTGATCTGTCTCCTGTACCAATTTTTGTCTTACGGTCTTTTGATCTTTCTTGTTCTATTCTTGACCTTTCCAATTCATATAATCGTGCTCTTAAAATTTTCATACCTTTAGCTTTATTTTTATGTTGTGATTTTTCATCTTGTTGAGATACAGATAAACCTGTTGGTATATGAGTAATTCTAACTGCACTATCTGTTGTATTAACTGATTGTCCACCTGGACCTCCTGCTCTAAAAACATCAATTCTTAAATCAGAATCATTGATCTTTAAGTCTACTTCCTCGGCTTCAGGTAACACTGCGACTGTTGCTGCCGATGTATGAACTCTTCCTTGGGTTTCTGTGTCTGGAACTCTTTGAACTCTATGTACTCCACTTTCATATTTTAATGTAGAATAAATATTTCTTCCTTTAATAGAAGCTATAACTTCTTTTAAGCCTCCAGCATCACTTCTTGAAATTGATATTAATTCTAAAGTCCATTTTTTTTTATGACTAACTTTTTCATACATTTTAAATAAGTCGGAAGCAAATAAACTTGCCTCCAAACCACCAGTTCCTGCTCTAATTTCAATAATTGCGTTTTTTTTATCTGCTTCATCTTTTGGTAATAAAAATAATTTTAATTTTTTCTCGTCAATTTCATATTGTAAATTTAAATCAGCTAATTCTGTTTCAGCCATTTTTTTTAGTTCATTATCTGAAGTTTGGTCATTTAAAATTTTCTCTAATTCCTGTTTATCTTTCTCAAAAGAGATATGTTTTTTTGCAACATCTATAATTTCGTTAATATCTGAATATTCTTTAGATTTTTCAGCAAACAATTTTTTATCTATTTCCTCTGAAGAAAGTTCTTTTTCTAAAGCTGAATGTTTATCAATTAACTCTTCAATTGTTTTTAATGGGATCATTTTTTTATTTATTTTCTATTTCTGCTGCCTTTTTTTCAACTTCTGAAATTACTTTATTTATAATCTCGCTAGTTAAAACTTTTTCAGTTTGAACACCTGATAGATAAAGCATATTATTTCCTTTTCCACCGCCTGTTATGCCAATATCAGTCATGGAAGCTTCGCCTGGGCCATTCACAACACAGCCTATAATAGACAGTGTTATTGGGGTTTTTATATGGGATAATTTTTCCTCTAGAATTTTTACTGTATCAATTACTTGAAAAGCTTGCCTTGCGCATGATGGACAAGATATAATTTTTACCCCTCTGTTTCTTAATCCTAGAGACTTTAAAATTTCATTTCCAATTTTAACTTCTTTCACAGGGTCATCAGATAAAGATACCCTTATTGTGTCTCCTATACCATCCAAGAGAAGTGATCCAAGACCTATAGCAGACTTAACACTACCCGTAACAAAACCTCCTGCTTCTGTTATTCCTAGGTGTAGTGGGTAATCCATGGCGTTAGAAAGTTGTCTATAAGCCGCAATTGATAAAAATACATCTGAAGATTTAACACTTACTTTAAAATTAAAAAAATCTTCATCCTCTAAAATTTTTATATTTCTCAAGGCACTTTCTACTAATGCCTCTGGACACGGTTCTTTATATTTTTCAAGTATATCTCTTTCTAAGGATCCAGCATTAACGCCTATTCTAATTGAACAATGATTATCTTTTGCGGCTTTTAAAACATCATGAATTTTTTTTTTATCGCCTATATTTCCTGGATTGATTCTTAAACACTTTGCACCATTTTCTGCAGCTTCAATAGCTCTCTTATAATGAAAATGGATATCAGCAATCACAGGGATTTGAACATTTTTAGTGATTTCTTTTAAAGCTTTTGATGAGTCTTCATCTGGACAAGATACTCTGACAATATCTGCACCTTCCTCATGAATTTCTTGAATTTGTTTTATTGTTTTAGACACATCAGTTGTCAATGTGTTGGTCATAGATTGAACTGAAATTGGATTATCTCCTCCAACTTTTACATCACCTACATTAATTACTTTAGTTTTTTTTCTATCAATATTTCTAAAAGGCCTAAGGCTCATAAAATTAGTCTAGTTTAAATTCTTTGTGTAAGACTGCTAAAGCTTTTTTAACACTCTTAGAGGAAATAAGTACCGAAATTTTTATTTCAGAGGTAGATATAACAAGAATATTTATTTTTTTCGAAGCTAATGCTTGAAACATCCTATAAGTTATTCCAGGTGTAGTTATCATTCCTACTCCAATGATAGAAACTTTTGATAAATCTTTATCAAAAGACAGTTTTTTATATGATATTGATTTATTTTTTTTTATTAATCTTTCAGTTTTTTTCAAATCCTCAGACTTAATTGTAAATGTTAAATCTGTTTCTTTTCCGTTTTGAGAAATATTTTGGACTACCATATCAACATTGATTAAATTCTTAGATAATGGTCTAAAAATTGATGCTGCTACTCCAGGTCTGTCTTTAACACCCACAATTGTGATTTTAGCATCATTTTTTGTTGATGAAATTCCAGTTATAATTTGATTGCTAAAAATCTTTTTGGAACCAGTAATCAAAGTTCCACTTTTTGAAACAAAAGAAGATTTAACTTTAATATCAATTTTATTTAACTTTGCATCCTGAACTGATGTGGGTTGCATTACTTTTGAGCCTAATGATGCCATTTCTAACATCTCATCATAAAAAATTTTTTTAATTTTTTTTGCTTTTTTATATTGTCTTGGATCGGTAGTATAAACTCCATCTACATCAGTATAAATTATACACTCATCAGCTTTAATAAATTTTGCGAGCATAATTGCTGTCGCATCAGATCCACTTCTTCCTATAGTCGTAATTCTAAAATCATTACTAACACCTTGAAAACCCGTGATAATAGGTATTCCACCTGAGTTTATATATTTATTTAGTTCTCTAATACCTACTGAGCTAATCCTTGCACTTGAATGAGGACCATCTGTTAAAATAGGTAATTGCCATGATGTCCAAGATCTTGATTTAAACCCATTATGTTTTAGTCTACCAGCAATAAGTGCGCATGATGCCTGTTCTCCAGTCGAAACTAATGCATCATATTCTGCTCTGTCAAAATTGCTACTTATCAATTTAGATTTATTAACCAACTCATTTGTCACACCGCTCATTGCCGATGAAACAACTATAACTTTGTTTTTATTCTTTCTGTAAAAAGCAATAATTTTGCATACCTTTTTAATTCTATCTATAGTTCCCACAGATGTTCCGCCGAATTTTAATACGATAGTTTTCATGCTAGCTTTAATTATTAATATTTAATAAATATTGGATAAAATACATCTAAAATATTATGTCAACTATTTATCACAATGACTAGCGTAAATAAAAAAGAAATAGATAAATTTTCTAAAATAGCCAGTGAATGGTGGGATCCAGAGGGTAAATTCAAACCACTTCATAAATTTAATCCAACAAGAATTAAATATATAAAGGAAAATATTATTAATAATTTCAAATTAAAAAATAAATTCAGACCTTTATCAGGAATAAATATTTTAGATATTGGATGTGGTGGAGGATTATTATCTGAACCAATGTCAAGAATGGGAGCAAATGTAACAGGTATTGATGCATCTGATAAAAATATAAAAATTGCAAAGCTTCATTCAAAAAAAAATAAACTAAAAATTAATTATTTATGTTTGTCACCTGAAAGACTTAAAATTAAAAAAAAATTTGATGTTATTTTAAACATGGAAATTGTTGAACATGTAGAGGATATAGATTTTTTTTTACAATCTTGCTCAAAACTTTTAAAAAAAAATGGACTAATGTTCGTTGCAACAATAAATAAAACTTTAAAATCTTATATTTTTGCAATTGTTGGAGCAGAATACGTTTTGAGATGGCTTCCAATTGGAACCCACGAATGGGAAAAATTTGTTAAACCTGAGGATCTTAAAAAAATTTTAATAAAATATGATTTATCTCTTGATAAATTAAACGGTATGAATTTTAACATTATTAAGGATGAATGGAGTATTTCTAAAGATTTATCTGTGAACTATATAGCAAAGTTTATTAAAAACTAATTTTCTTTTTCATCTAACCAAGGGATCATTTGAGCATCTATACCTTCTTCTTTTAATTCTTTTAAATCTTCCTTTGATGCACTGCCGTATATACCCTTTGATTTTTTTTTACCATTGTAATGAATTGATCTTGCCTCATAAGCAAAATTATCACCAACATATTTGAAATTATCTTTAATAAATTTTTGATAATCTTTTATAGTTTTTTTTACTTTATTATATTTTTCTAAGTTTATTTTTTCATCAGTTTTTGATTTATGACTTATTAGCCGAGGTGCCATAATTGTTTTTTCAACTTTTACTGAGTTGCAATTATGACAATTTAAAAGTTTTTTCTTTTTTAATCTTTCATACTCGTTTGAAGATGCAAACCAACTATCAAAGTTTAAATCACATTCTTTACAAAAAAGTTTATATTTAATCATGATTATTAGTTAATCATACAATTTGGATTTTCAATAAGCTAACTTCTATAGTCTGCATTAATTTCAATATATTTTTTTGTTAAATCCATTGTATAAGCTGTGAAATTTTTGTTTCCTGTGAAGGTTTCAATATTTATTTCTATATTTTCAGATTTCATATAATTTGCTGTCTGCTTTTCATCGTAACTTTGATTTAATTTTCCGCCTTCCACAATTAATATACTTCCAAACTTAATTAATAATTTATTTAGATTTATTTTAGGTCCTGCTTTACCGATTGCCATTATAACTCGTCCCCAATTTGGGTCTTCTCCAGCAATTGCAGTTTTTACTAATGGAGAATTTGCAACTGAAAAAGCAATTTTTTTTGCATCTATCTCATTTTTACATTTACTAACATTAATTGTTATGAATTTTGATGCTCCTTCACCATCTGAAACAACTCTTTTAGCTAAATTCAAGAGAACATTATTTAAAGCTTTATCAAAATTTTTAATTTTATTTTCATTGACACTTTTTACTTGAGAATTTTTTATCTCATTGGTTGCAAAGATAGTTACCATATCATTGGTGCTAGTATCTCCATCACAAGAAATGGCGTTAAATGTGTTAGTTATATTTTTTTTTAACAACTTTCCTAAAACTTCATTAGATAAAGTTGCATCAGTAAATATATATGCAAGCGTTGTAGCCATATTTGGATGTATCATTCCTGATCCTTTAGCTACTCCATAGATTTTTACTTTTTCACTTCCAATATAACATTCCTCCATAGCTAATTTTGGCTTCCTATCCGTAGTCATGATCGCAAGAGCTGCCTTCATCCAAATAAATTTATTTTGAGTATAGCGAATTTTATTTATTAAATTTGGAATATTGTTTAAAATTTTTTCATATGGAAAAATTTCTCCAATTGTGCCCGTGCAACCAAAAATTATATTTTTTGAAGAAATTTTCTTAGGATTATCCTCGTCTTCTTCTTGTTTTTTATTTAATTGTTTTGCAGTGAAATCTGCTATTTTTTTTAAACTTTCATAACCTTGCTTTCCGGTAAAAGCATTAGCATTTCTTGTATTAACAATAAGAGAAAATATTTTTTTCGGTCTTTGACTGGTATTCCATTTTATATTTTCTGATACTATTTTTGACTGGGTATAAACAGAGGCATAATTTGCACCTTCTCTGAAATAAAACATTGTTAAATCATCTCTTATATCTTTATATAAATTTGCTGAAACAACGGAAATTGAAAGACCATCAAGATGATCGAGGTCTTGAAAATCAATCATTTTAGTATTTTTTGATTGAGATGATAAAAAATTTGTTAAATTAATTCCCATATTGTTTAAATTATTTATTTAATACATATATTAAACAATATAAGTAAAGAATAAATCAAATAGTAATGTTTAACCCATTAAATTTAATAACAAAATTTGTTAAATCTAGTAATCAAAAAGAACTAGATAGAATTACTAAAATTATTGAAAAAATAAACTTACTAGAGGAAAATTTTAAAAATTTAAATGACGCCGACTTTCCAAAAAGAACTAAAGAATTTAAAGATAAGATAAAAAATGGAACATCTTTGGACGAATTGCTTCCTGAAGCTTTTGCTTTAGTCAGAGAGGCGTCCAAAAGAACGCGAAATGAAAGACATTTTAATGTTCAGTTGATTGGAGGTGTAGCTTTACATCAGGGCAAAATTGCTGAAATGAGAACTGGAGAAGGTAAAACTTTAACAATAACACTTGCTGCTTATTTAAATGCATTAACGGGTAAAGGTGTTCATATAGTAACTGTAAATGATTATCTTGCAAAAAGAGACTCCATTGAAATGGGTCAAATTTATAATTTTCTAGGTCTCTCATCTGGATTTATTAACAACAATCAAGATGACGCTGAACGAAAGAAAAACTATAATTGTGATATCACTTATGCAACTAATAGTGAATTAGGTTTTGATTACTTAAGAGATAATATGAAATTTTCTGAAGATCAAATGGTTCAGAGAGATCATAATTTCTCAATAGTGGATGAAATAGACTCATGTTTGATAGATGAAGCAAGAACACCTTTGATAATTTCTGGTGCAGCTGAGGACAAAACTGCCCAATATCTTGCAATTGATAAACTAATTAGAATCTTAAATAATAAAGACTTTGAAATAGATGAAAAAGAAAAGAGTATTTTATTGACGAATGATGGAATTAATAATGTTGAAAAACTTTTTTCTAAAGCCGGTATTTTAAAAAATAATAATTTTTATGACCCAGAAAATTTACATTTAGTTCACCATGTTAATCAAGCTTTGCGAGCAAATCATTTATTTGAAAAGGGTAGAGACTATATTGTTAAAGATGGAAGTCTTAAAATTATTGACGAACTTACTGGAAGAATTTTAGAAGGTAGACGTTTTGGAGATGGATTGCATCAAGCATTAGAGGCTAAAGAAAAAATTAAAGTACAGGCTGAAAATCAAACTTTAGCTTCAATTACATATCAAAATTATTTTAAACTATATAAAAAAATATCTGGTTGCACTGGTACAGCAGTTACAGAATCTGAAGAATTTTTTGAAATTTATAATCTACCTGTTGTTGTTATTCCAACAAATAAAGAAATGATACGAAAAGATTTTAATGATTTAATTTTTAGAACAGAAAAAGAAAAGAATGATGCAATTATCGAAAAAATTATTGAAAAAAATAAATTAGGTCAACCTATTTTAGTATTTACCTCCAGTATTAATAAATCTGAAGTTTATTCAAATTTATTAAACCAGAAAAATATTAAACATGTAGTTTTAAATGCGAAAAATCATGAAAATGAAGCTGAGATAATTGCAAATGCAGGAAAAGAAAATTCAGTAATTATTACGACAAGCATTTCGGGAAGAGGTGTTGATATTCAGCTTGGTGGTAAGAAAGGTTCTGTTCCAGAAGAACAACTTAAAATAAATAAAGATAAAATTAAATCCCTAGGTGGTTTATTTGTAATTGGCACAGAAAGAATGGAATCCAGAAGGGTCGACAACCAAGCTAGAGGAAGATCTGGGAGACAGGGGGATGAAGGTAGCTCAATATTTTACGTTAGTCTGGAGGATGATTTAATGAGAATTTTTGGATCAGAGTCTATGAATAGTATGCTTGAAAAACTTGGCCTTAAAGACGGTGAGAGTATCGATCATCCATGGATTAACAAAGCATTAGAGAGAGCACAGCAGAAAGTAGAAGCTAGAAACTTTGATATAAGAAAAACACTTATCAAATTTGATAATGTTCTTAATGATCAAAGGCATGTTGTATTTTCTCAAAGAAAAGATGCGATGAGTAGTAAAAATATCTTTGATTATTCAGATGATTTTTTGAAAGAAATATCTGATGATTTGATAAAATTAAAAATTTCAAACTTATCCAACCCTAAAAGCAATGAATTTAATAATAAAACGAAGCAAATAGTAGGAAAAAGTTTTCAAGAAAATGAGTTTAAGAATTTAATTGAGGCAAACGATAAAGATTTTAGAGAAAAAATTTATAATAAATTTCAAGAAACTAGAAACGATCGAATTAAACTTCTAGGTGAAGATCATGCAAAAGAAATTGAAAAAAGAATTTTTCTTCAATCAATTGATTTAAATTGGAAATCACATATTCAATATTTAGATCAATTAAGACAAGTTATTGGTCTTAGATCTTATGGTGGAAGAGATCCATTAATTGAATATAAAAAAGAAGCTTTTGAATTATTTTCAAATCTCCTAGAGAAATTAAAATTAGATTATGTAACTATTTTAATAAACTTAAAGGTAGTTCTTGAATCAAGCCAAGACAAAGAGAATAAACAAAATGATATTTCTAAACAAATATCAAATAATAAAAAAATGGGGAGAAATGAACCGTGTTTTTGTGGATCTGGAAAAAAATTTAAGCACTGTCACGGTGCTATATAAATTCAAATTAAAATAAGAATTAAAGAAATTAAAATCAATCCACCAACTATTGCTGATAACACTTTTTTTGATTTTAAAATTTTATCAAAATTATTGTTCTTAATAGTTAAAGTACTTAGATCCTCAGTACTAGTAATAAAACCATCATTTCTTCCAATTTTAAGAAATTTGTTTTTTCTCTCATGCATTATTTCTTCTGAAGACAATTCATCAAAATAATTCAAATTTTTTGTTAAAGTTTCTTTTACATTATTTAATATTTTATCTCTATCTCTATGTGCACCACCTAAAGGTTCTTCAATTATTTCATCGATAACTTTTAAATTTAATAAATCTTTAGCTGAAAGCTTCATAGCTTTTGCAGCATCAAGCATTTTTTTTGGATCTCTCCAAAGAATAGTTGCACATCCCTCTGGAGATATTACTGAATAAATTGCATTTTCTAACATAAGAACTTTGCTTGAAGAGGCTAATGCTATTGCTCCACCAGAACCACCCTCACCTATAATTATTGCAATTGTTGGAACCTTAAGTTCCATACAGCACTCAATTGATTTTGCAATTGCTTCGGCTTGTCCTCTCTCTTCTGCTCCTACACCTGGATATGCTCCGGGAGTATCAATAAAAGAGATTATGGGAATATTAAATTTGTTTGCTAAGTTCATTAATCTTATTGTTTTTCTATATCCCTCTGGCCTCATCATTCCAAAATTTCTCTCAATCCTACTATCTAAATCTTCTCCTTTTTCTTGACCTATCACTAATACAGATTTTCCATTAAATTTTGCAAATCCAGTTAATACTGATTTATCCTCACCATAATATCTATCCCCAGATAATGAAATGAAGTCATCAAATAAATTATCAATAAAAAATTTTGCTTTTGGTCTATCTTCATGACGAGCAACCATAGTAGTCTGCCAAGGATCTAAGTTAGAATAAATATTTTTTAACTTTTTATCTATTTCTGTTTGAGTACTTGAAATTTTTTGAGTATCTACTTCCGTTAATCCTTCTTGATTGTAAGGATCTTTCAATTTTTCTAGTTCGTTTTCTAGATCTTTAATTTCTGTTTCAAAATTTAGATAATTTTTCATGTTTTATTTATAGCGGATGGTTAAAATACAAAAAAGGCAATAAAATGATATTGAATAAGGTGTAATTCTTATTAATTGACTTAAATTATTTAACAGATACAAATTCACTATCGGGAGAGACTATTTATAGCGCCGAAGGAGCAACCACCCCGGAAACTCTCAGGCAAAAGGACCGATTAAAGCATAACACTCTGGAAAGAGATTAGTTTCCGCCGAAGGAGTAAAGCTCTCAGGCAAAAATACAGATGGGGTACTAAATTAAGTGCTATGCAAGAAAAATACATTAAAATTAATAATCTTCAAGTATCTGAAAAGCTATCAAACTTCGTAAATGATGAATTATTAAAAAATACAAATGTATCTTCAGAAAATTTTTGGTTAGGTCTAGAAAAAACTCTTGATGACTTAGCACCAAAAAATAAACAATTAATTAAATTAAGGGAAGATTTACAGAAGAAAATAGATGATTGGCATGTCAAAAATAAAAGTAAAGAATTTAATTTAGATGAGTACAAAAAATTTTTATTAGAAATTGGTTATTTAAAAAATGAAGGACCTGATTTTAAAATAGAAACTGAAAATGTTGATGAAGAAATTGCAAGTATAGCTGGGCCTCAGTTAGTTGTGCCTGTCATGAATGCAAGGTATGCATTAAATGCCGCGAATGCAAGATGGATGAGTTTATATGATAGTCTTTATGGTACAGATGTAATTGAACAATCTGAGGATAGCGTATCTGAAAGGTATGACCCTTTAAGAGGTGAAATGGTTATAAAGTATGGAAGGGATTTTTTAGATAAGTACTTTCCATTAGCTGGACTAAGCTGGAATAAAATTACAAGTTTTGCTGTAAAATATGGAAAATTAAAAGTTTTAAAAGGTGCTGATATTTTTGATTTGGAGGATGAAAATAAATTCGTTGGGCACAGAGGCGAAAGCGATAATCCGTCTGCAATTATTCTAAAGAATAATAATTTGCATATTGAAATTCTAAAAGACTCAAGAGCTTTTGCTGCTCAACAAGATCATGCAGGTATAAGCGATATTATACTAGAATCTGCAGTGTCAACAATTTGCGATAATGAAGATAGTGTAGCAGCCGTTGATTCAGAAGATAAAATTATTTGTTATCGAAATTGGCTAGGTCTAATGAAAGGAGACCTTAAGTCAAAATTTGAAAAAGAAGGAAAATTATTTGAGAGAAAATTAAATCCTCATAGAAGCTATATCTCAAAAGATGGTAAAGGTTTAAAGTTACATGGCAGAAGTCTTTTACTTGTAAGAAACGTTGGTCACCTAATGACTAACCCTTCAATTTTATTGAGTGATGGAAGTGAAATACCTGAGGGTATTATGGATGCATTTATAACTACAGCAGCTGCGCTGCACGATATTAAAAATAAAAATAATTCAAGAACTGGATCGGTTTATATTGTGAAACCTAAAATGCATGGTCCAGACGAGACAGCATTTACAGATTTAATTTTTTCTAAAGTTGAGGAGGTTCTAAGTTTACCTAAGTACACTTGTAAGATTGGTATTATGGATGAAGAGAGAAGAACATCAGCAAATTTAAAAGAATGTATTAGAAGTCTTAAAAATAGAGTTTTTTTTATTAATACTGGGTTCTTAGATAGAACCGGTGATGAAATGCATACATCAATGGAAGCTGGTCCTATGATTAAAAAAGGTGATATGAAATCATCTAAATGGATTACTGCATACGAAAATAACAATGTTGATATTGGTTTAAGTTGTGGGTTTTCTGGTAAAGCTCAAATTGGAAAAGGCATGTGGGCAATGCCAGATAAAATGAAAGATATGATGGAGCAAAAAACAGGACACTTAAAAGCAGGTGCAAACTGCGCGTGGGTTCCTTCTCCAACAGCAGCTGCGCTACATGCTTTACATTATCATGAAATAAATATTTTTAACGAACAAAAAAAATTAATTGATAGAGAACCAGCTAAGCTTGATGATCTCTTAACAATTCCAATAGCAGACAGACCAAATTGGTCTGTAGAAGATATAAATAAAGAAATTTCTAATTCTGCACAAACTTTATTAGGGTATGTTGTAAGATGGATCGATCAAGGTGTGGGTTGTTCTAAAGTGCCAGATATTAACAACATAGGTTTGATGGAAGACAGGGCCACTCTTAGGATTTCATCTCAGCATATAGCAAACTGGATACATCATGGTATTACAACAAAAATACAAGTAACTGAAATAATGAAAGAGATGGCAAAAATAGTAGACGATCAGAACAAAGATGATCCACTATATGTTAAAAT